>JAITOC010000075.1 GCA_031290175.1 Coriobacteriales bacterium
GGGGAGGGTATACATCCCACTGAAGGATCATCCTTGGAAGGAGGTGAGCTATCAGATGATGTTGAAGCGCCTGAAGAAGGCAGGTTAATTGAATGACATTTTCGCTCAGTATTGACAGAGATTATTGGCAAAAGTCGCTTTGCAAGTGAAAAATGTGGTATAGTGCTGCCAAATCCCGTGACAAATCGAACGGCCTGTCGGGCGCACCTTGTGCCCGCAATCCGAGAAGGAGCACCAACGTGAAGTTCTTCATCGACACGGCTGATCTTACCGAGATCAAAGAAGCCGCATCTTGGGGGGCACTCGCCGGAGTAACCACCAACCCAACCCTGTATTCCCGCATTGGCGGCACACTCGCTAACTTTCCGGCGCATATCGAGAAGATCTGTGCACTTAGCACCGGTCCGGTCTCGGCTGAGGTGGTCGGAGAGCTGCGCTCAGACATCATTGCCGAGGGGCGCGAACTTGCCAAGATCGCGCCCAACGTTGTGGTCAAGGTTCCGACGACCATAGAGGGTCTCGCGGCCACGCGTGCCCTTGCAGATGAGGGCATCCCCGTGAACATGACCCTCTGCTTCACCGTGCCACAGGCTATCTTGGCAGCGCGTAGTGGTGCCCGTTATATCAGTCCCTTTGTCGGGCGCTTTGACGACATCTCAGAGGACGGCATCGAACAACTATCCTTAATAGTTAACGCAATTAACAATTATGATTGGACTAATGTAGGTGTGCCAGGCGAGCAGGTCGAGGTCATTGCGGCTTCGATACGATCCGTCCAGCATGTTACCCAGGCAGCACTCGTGGGAGCGGATATCGCGACTGTGCCCTTCAGCGTATTGAGGAAATGCGTTGAGCACCCCCTGACCACCAACGGGCTGAGCGCTTTTGCGGCAGATTGGGAGAAAGTGACCAAGGCATGATAAAGAAACCCAAAACAGACCAACAGCTCGTCGATGCATCCGGCATCAACCTGACAGCACCAGACAGCGAGACACCCGTAGCCCCCGTGCCACGTCGCAGAGGCCGCCCCCGCAAGAACCCCCTTCCCGAGCAGGCTGCACCCGCATCTACGGCTCCCGCATCCGAAGCCCACGTTGCCGCTGTGCCCCCGGCTTCTGCATCCGGTGAGCAACCCGCTCCGGCACCACGGGTAAAGCGTCGCAAGCAACAGCCCGCGCCTGACGAGCAACCTGCGGCGCCGTCCCAGGCAAAGCGCCGCAAGGCACAACCTGCGCTTGAGGCTCCCGCTGCCAATCCCGCGCTGGAGGCACCCAAGCCGCTCCCAACACTCGATTCCCCCAAGCCCCTTCCCGCACTTGATGCGCCTGAGTCGTACCCAGCGCTGAATGCCCCTCCCAAGCGCGCTCGGCAGTACAACCAGAGTGGTGGCAAGAGCAGCAATCAGAACAACAACCAAGGCACGAACCAGAACAAGAACGGCTACCAGCAGTTCAGCCGTCGTCCGCGGCGCTCCAACCAGCAAGGCGGCAACAACAACCAGCCGCGCGAGCAGATAGTCCCCCAGGCAAGCCGCGAGGAGCTTGCCCTCCTGAAGATTGCCGAGCTCCGCAGCAAAGCCGCCGAACTCGAACTCGACATCTCTGAGATCAAGAAGAAGGACGAGCTCGTTGAGGCAGTGTTTGCCGCGCTCGTGAAGGCGGAGGGCTTCATCGCCTGTGAAGGCGTGCTCGACCTGCTCCCCGAGGGTTATGGCTTCCTCCGTACGGCGGGCTACCTGCCAGGGGAGAACGATGTCTACGTGGGCATGTCCATGGTGCGGCGCCACGGCTTGCGCAAAGGTGACCTCGTAATCGGTCAGGTGCGCCCCGCGCGTGACAGCGAGAAGTACGCTGCCCTGCATCGCATCGACCTGATAAATGCGCTCAGTGTCGAGGAGTCACGGAACCGCCGTCGCTTCGCAGATCTCACGCCGATCTACCCCGATGAGCGTCTTATCATGGAGCATGGCCAGTACAGCACCACCGCTCGCACCATCGACCTCGTGGCACCTATCGGCAAAGGGCAGCGCGGACTCATCGTCTCGCCCCCAAAGGCCGGCAAGACCACCATCCTGAAGGATATCGCTGCCGCCATCAGCGCGAACAACCCCGACGTGCACCTCATGTGCCTGCTCGTGGATGAGCGCCCTGAAGAGGTCACTGACATGGAGCGCTCCATCAAGGGAGAGGTCGTCTCATCCACCTTCGATATGCCCTCAGAGAACCACATAGCCGTGGCGGAGCTGGTCGCAGAGCGTGCAAAGCGCCTTGTCGAGAACGGCAGGGATGTCGTTATCCTGCTTGACTCCATCACCCGTCTGGCGCGTGCCTACAACCTCGCACAGCCGGCATCGGGACGCATCCTCTCCGGCGGCGTCGATTCCACCGCGCTTTATCCGCCCAAACGCTTCCTGGGTGCGGCGCGCAACATCGAGGGGGGCGGTTCGCTCACCATCCTCGCCTCGGCACTCATCGAGACTGGCTCCAAGATGGACGAAGTCATCTTCGAGGAATTCAAGGGCACAGGCAATATGGAGCTCCGTCTCGACCGCGACCTTGCCGATCGTCGCATCTTCCCGGCCATCGATCCGGTGGCATCTGGTACGCGTAAGGAGGAGCTGTTGCTCGACACGCAGGAGGCGCCGCTCATCTGGGCGGTGCGCCGTATCCTGGCAAACATGAACAACACCGAGCGCGCCATGGAGATGCTCATCAAGTCACTCAAGCAGACCCAGACAAATGCCGAGTTCCTCATGCGCACGGCCAAGAAGGCTCAACAACGCTCCAGTTCGGAGATTTCTGAGTTGTAATCTGCCCGCGCTGTGATAAACTGTCACAGTTTGTCCCTGACGGGACGCGAAACCTCGTCTTGGTCGGAAACCAAGGCATTGCAAAGGAGTCATACATCATGAGAAAAGGAATTCATCCCGACTACGTCGAGTGCACGGTGCGCTGCTCATGCGGCAATACCTTTCAGACCCGATCAACCAAACCAACGCTTCATGTGGAGCTCTGCAACGAGTGTCACCCCTTCTACACCGGTCAGCAGAAGTTTGTTGACACCGGCGGTCGTGTCCAGCGCTTCTCCGACAAGTTCGGTTCTGCGTCCTCGCAGGTAGCAGAGCGCGAAGCCGCCAAGAAGGCCGCCAAGGCCGCAGCCTCCGCAACCGCTGAAGCTCTAGCCCGCTTAAGCCGTGAGGCCAAGGCAGCCAAGAAAGCCGAGAAGGCCGCACATTTTGCTGACAAGGTGAGCAAGGCACCGGTAGAGACCGCCGCCGCGGAGACTCCCGCCGCCGCTGCCGAAGCCGCAGAGGCTGCCCCTGTTGAGGCAGTGGAAGCTTCAGCCCCCGCTGCTGAAGCCGTTGAGCCCGTCGAGACCCCTGCTGAGCCCGTGGAAGCTCCGGCTGAAGAGACCGCTGAGTAGCCCCGAATACCCCCCAGCAGCCCAACCGTTCCCATAACGATAGCAAAGGAGGCCGTTTCTTGCGGCCTCCTTGTTTTATACTGATAGGAGCATTGCTGGGAACCATCGAAAAGGAGCCTGTGTGCGAGTCGATCTCCTGTACCACACCTCTGAACCAGAACGCGCTGTGGCCACCGCTGCACGGCTCTGCTATGCCCCGATCGGTGCAGCGGAGCTCATGGAGACGATGGATGACGCCCGTATCCAGAAGGTACTTACGACCATTATGAAAAGCGGGCACTTTTCCGCGCTTGAACACGCCAGCTATACCTTTGCCGTCGATGGCATAAGCCGGGCGCTTACTCACCAGTTGGTGCGCCACCGTCTGGCGAGCTTCAATCAACAAAGCCAGCGCTACGTCACGTACGCAGGGGATCCTGAGGTTGTGACGCCCTCTACCGTTGCGGAAGACCCCGGTGCGCTCGCCGCTTTCAACACGGCTATCGACGTCGCGTATGCCACCTATGCGCAGCTTGTCGAGGCGGGCATACCGGCAGAGGACGCACGCTATGTCCTGCCCAATGCCTGCATCTCCAAAATCGTCATAACCATGAACATACGCGAGCTGCTGCACTTCTTTGAGGCGCGTTGCTGTCGGCGCGCCCAATGGGAGATACAGGATCTCGCACACCGCATGCTCGAGCTCGCCCAGCCAACAGCTCCTTACATCTTTATGGACGCAGGGGCGGCGTGTCGCCGCGGACCCTGCACAGAAGGGAAGATGACCTGTGGCCAACCCTTTGAGAAGGTCACCCGCCCATGAGTGACAAGGCCGTAACCTACCGCACGAACGGCGAGGCGGCGCTCGAACCGCCCCGAGTGCATGCGTATAAAAGCGATGCTGCCCGTGCCCGAGAGACCGAGGGCGTCGTCTGTCAGACCCATGTGGGAGGGCAAGCACTTATCGAAGGCATCATGATGCGCGGCAAGTTCAACTGGGCGGTCGCCGTGCGTGAGCCCAGCGGATCCATCTACATCGAAGAGCACGACCTCGTCAGCGGTCGGGATAAGAACTCCTGGATGTACAAACCGGTCATCAGGGGCTGCACATCACTCGTCGAATCTCTCGCATTGGGCTTCAAGGCGCTTGAGATTGCCGCCGAACATGCCATGGGTTTGGAGGATGACGGGAGCGATGAGAACCTTGTCCCCGCCGTGGCAGAGGGCAAGCCAACACCGGTTGCACCGTCTGCAGGTGTCGTACCTGAACCCCGGAGAGCGCCGGGCGATCCCCTCGCGCCCTACTACATCCGCCCTTTGGACGAGAGCTTCGACCCCGAGGTCATTGAGGCACAGGTCGTGGAAGTCGTGGATGTTGCGGAGAGTGCGGAGAGCGTGGATTCGTCAGACTCCGCAGTGCCTGCAAGCGCCGCAAAGCCTGCGGATGCCGATGCGTCTGCGGATGTCACAAGCTCCACGGATGCCGCGATGCCCGTGGACGCTGCAAGCCCTGTGAACCCCACAAACCCTGCGAGCCCTGTGAAGCCGGTAAGCTCCGCGAAGCCCGCGGATGCCGATAAATCCGCCGCCATCCCCAAGCCCGTCATGACGGCCAGTATGATAATCGGAGTCCTGCTTGGCATTGGTATCTTCATCGTGTTGCCTGCCTTTATCACCAACCTTCTGGTGGGCGACTACGGCGAAAAAACCCTGCTCTGGAACATCGTCGATGGCATCTTGCGTGTAGCGATCTTTGTCGCCTACATCTGGCTTATCGGACGCATGGAGGATATCAGGCGCATGTTTGGGTACCACGGAGCCGAGCACAAGACGATACATTGCTACGAGCACGGGCTTGAATTGACCGTGGAGAACGCGCGGCAGTTCCCGACGCTGCATGTGCGCTGCGGCACGGCGTTCATGCTCACCACGATGCTCATTGCCATCCTGGTCTTTACCATCGTGCCCGTAGGACCGCTTATCGATGCCCTGGGCGTCACCAGCCCTGTCATCCGATTCCTGCTCGTCGTTGCGTCCCGCATCATTCTCCTCCCGCTCATCGCCGGACTTTCCTACGAGGTAACCGTCAAATGGGCGGGCTCACATCCTGATCACACCCTGGTGCAGATAGTTCTGTGGCCCGGACTCATGATGCAGAAACTGACGACGCACGAGCCAGACGATTCCATGTTGGAATGTGCGATAGCCGCGATGAAACGCGTATTGATGCGCGAAGATCTTGAGTCCGCCCTCAGCTCGATGGATGACCTCTGCCTCGAGGATCAGGGGAGCCATGGGTAACGCGAGAGAGCGGGGCGAGCAGCGGAAGATGTCTTCATGGTTCTTCCTGTCGCTGATGCGTGGTCTTGCGTTCTTCCTGGGTATCTACATAATGATGAGCAGTATCGACCTTCTGACCACCGGTGCCTATAATCCCAATAGTTGGTGGGTCGATTTGAGTCTCTTCCCAGAACCGGTACGGTTGGTTCTGGAGATTCTGTTGGCAATATCCCTGCTTCTCTTTGCTGCCCGCCCACCGCGCAAAGCGGCGTGGAGGGCCATCGGAACCGGCATCTGCATCCTGTTTGCCGCCTTTGCCATCAACAATACCGTCTCGGTCTATTTTCTCGCCGCCGAGGGCACCATCGACCTCGGGTTCCCCCTGCCCTTTTCGCTGGGGATAGCCCTGCTTCTGATAGCTTTGGGGTTTGCGCAGTTCTACGGCTCCCTGACGCTGCCCGAGAAGGGGAGTTATTATCCCGTTGCTACGGTAATCACGGCGTTGCTCGCCATCGCGCTGAGCGGCGTGCTCTTCCCGATCGGCCAGGCATTTTGCTTCGGCACGACGGACTATCGCGCACCGGTTGATGCCGTGGTCATCTTCGGTGCGAAGGCAAATCCCAACGGCACGCCGTCCCCAGCGCTCGCCGGCAGGGTCGATAAGGGCATCGAGCTCTACAATGCGGGCTACACTCCCGTGCTCATCATGTCAGGAGGCACGGGCGTTGAGGGTGTGGACGAGGCGCAGGTGATGAAGGACTACGCGATCCAGCGGGGCGTGCCTGAAAGCGCGATCATCCTTGATTCTGCAGGCAACTCGTCCGAAGACACCGTCCAGAACACCCTGCGTATCGCCGATGAGCACGGCTTTGTGACGATTGGCGCAGTGAGCTCCTTTTATCACATGGCACGCATCAAGATGCTCTTTCTCGCAGAAGGCAAAGACGTGGTGACCTCCCCCGCCGCCACGGAAAAGGAAGGCCCAGCCGCAGTCGCCCTGGTACGCGAAATCCCAGGCTGGTGGTACTACTTCTACAAGAACGTCATAACCTGAGTGACCCGCCCGCTGTTCCGCTACGTGTCGCTACGTGTTATCCCTGTCAACCCTGCGCCATCGCGCCCAGTCTTGGCAATGGTATACTCATGCAGGACGAAATGGAGAGAGTCATGAGTGCTGGCGAACTGGATAAGCGCGACGGTTTGTTCTTTACGCTGCTCTTGCGTGACATCAAGCGGCGCTTTGGCTATACCTACCCTGAACTCGTAACCGTCGCTGAACGCGAGCAGCTAATCCCAAAGGTTGCGAGCAATTTCGGTCTCCTGCACTATTATGGCAGCGATGACGTTATCAACATCTTGGAAAGTGATATGGATGTCTCTTTCAGCAAACCTTGACAAACCCTTATACCATGGGTCGAACGTCATCGTAGACAAACCATCCCTTGGTTTTTCCAGAGCCACTACCGATTTTGGTAAAGGGTTCTACCTTACGAACTCAAAGGAAGACGCTACCGTATTGGCACTGGAAAAGGGGCGTTCCAAAAGGCTGGCTTATGGCATACTCAATGAATGCGGCTTTTCGCAAAGACTCTCAGTGTCTACATACGAGTTTGAGGAAG
>JAITOC010000006.1 GCA_031290175.1 Coriobacteriales bacterium
CTGCCAACCCCTCAAGCTGTTGGTCAAGGTAGGTCTGACCGCTCCTGATGGTCTGGCTGAAGCGCTCCTCCTCGGCGTGGACGATGCGCTCTATGAGGGTCTGGTTCTCCCGCAACTCGGGGTAAGGCTCGCCCATCTCTGCAATGACGACCTGCACATAGTTGCCGAGGAAGGCATCCTCTATGCCCAACAGGCGGCCATAGCGCACGGCACGGCGGAGCAGGCGGCGGAGCACGAAGCCGCGCCCCTCGTTGGAGGGCAGAATGCCGTCGCCGATCATGAAGGTGACAGCGCGCGCATGGTCGGCACAGATGCGGAGCGCGAGGTCATCGCGGGCTGCCTGCGAGGACTGCGGGTCAACGCCCATGGTACCCTGGTAGGTCTTGCCCGAAAGCTGCTCACCCACGGTAATGAGGCCGCGCAGGATGTCCGTCTCGTAGTTGGACTGCACGCCTTGCAGAATAGCGGCTGTACGCTCAAGCCCCATGCCCGTGTCGATGTTCTTCTTGGGGAGCGGGACGAGCGAGCCGTCCTCCTGTCGGTCAAACTGGGTAAAGACGCAGTTCCAATACTCCAGATAGCGGTCGCAATCACAACCGGGAGCGCAGTCGGGCTTATCGCAACCGAAGGCGGGACCCTGATCGTAGTACAACTCCGAGCAGGGACCGCAGGGCCCCGTAGGACCGGCAACCCAGAAGTTGTCCGCCTCGCCCAGGCGCGTGATGTGGCTTTCAGGCACACCGAGGGACTTCCAGATTTCTATGGTCTCGTCGTCATCGAGGTACACGGTGTAGTAGATACGCTCGGGGTCGAAACCGAGAATTTCCGTGGAGAACTCATACGCCCACGCGCACATCTCCTGCTTGAAATACTCCCCAAAGCTGAAGTTGCCCAGCATCTCGAAGAAGCTGAGGTGCCGCCCCGTGGTTCCTATGATGTCGATGTCAGTCGTGCGCACGCATTTCTGCACCGTGGTGGTGCCAACATACGGTGCCTCAAGCTGCTTTTGCTGCAGGAACCACGGCTTGAACTGCACCATCCCCGCACTCGTCAGCAACATGGACGGGTCATCAGGTATCAGCGAGCTCGAAGGCCAGCGCTTGCAGCCCTTCGACTCGAAGAAGGCAAGGTATTTTTCTCTGAGCTCTGAGCTTTTCACAGTTCTCCTCCATGGTCTTGATGCCGAACTTTGTATTATAGAGGTTGTCAGGGCACGCCGCGTTTAGAACCTTGACACCCTTATCCATCTATTCTCAGCAGCCAGTCAACAACATTGAGCTTCCTGATACCGTCAAAGACTGGATTTCCGTCTAAATCGGTAGTCAAGAGGAACTTCATATTGGAGTCTCTAACTGCAAGCAGCGGTCTCAATTCACGCTCAAGTGCTTCTTCGCCAAAGGCTGTCAAGGCAACTTGGTAGTATGAGGTATACCCTTGCCAGTCCGTAGTTACAAAATCAATCTCATGCTCGTTCCATTTTCCCACAAAGACGCTTTTGTATCTTCTGCGTAATTCCAAGTACACAACATTTTCTAATAAGTGTCCGAGATCTGTCTCGGCTTCGCGCTTGAGTCTTGCTCGCCGAAAGCCCGTATCGCTCAGATAGTATTTCTCAAGAGTCCTCAGTAGATTTTTGCCTTTGACATCGTATCTGGGAACCTTGTACAGCAAGAATGCTGAAGACAAATAGTCCAAGTATTGAACCACGGTCTTGCGGTCGACAGCGATGCCATCGTTCTTCAGAGTACCGGCTATAGAGGCGCTGGAAACAAGCGAGCCAACTGAATCCATTGCAAAGTCGATAACCTTTTGGAACGTAGGCTTAGTATAAATCTCGTGTCTTTGAAAAATGTCGCGCTCAACTATTGTGTCGATAATGCCATTGAGAAAATCATCAGCGGCAGTGGTTGTCTGCCTTAGCTCAACCGCCTGCGGCATACCGCCCTCAAACAGATAACGATAGAGCGATTTGTTGCCCGTCAACGAGTTATGAATCATCGACTCAATATGTAAATCCCCATAACTCTCTGAATCGATATTGTTTTGGGGTTTTGGTGCCGCTGCAAGCGCCCTGGAGTATTCTGCAAAGGAGAACGGCTGAATGCTGATTTGAAGATAGCGACCGGTAAGCAAGGTTGCCAATTCGCCGGAAAGCAGCATCGCATTGGAGCCGGTAACGTACACATCGCAATTCTTCTTTATGAACAATCCATCCACCAGGCGCTCAAAGGTGTCAATGTTTTGAACTTCATCCAAGAACAGATAATTCATCTTGTCTGGCAACAGCCTGACCTTGATATGATCATATATTTGCTTCCAATCGCCGATAGAATACACGTCGGGATCTTCAAAGTTGTAGAACTGAATTTGCCCCTCGGTCACACCACTGACACGCAGCTCGTCAGCAAACATCTCCAAGAGCGTAGACTTTCCACAGCGCCGCACACCAGTCACAACCTTGATTAGATGATGGTCGCGCAACTCGCGCAAGCGATTCATATAATCTGGGCGATTAATCAGTTTCATTTGCATGCCTCGCTCTTTGCTCTTTTCCAGCAATCTAGCAGATTGAAGCTCTGGTTGCTGCGAATTATGCAGCAGTAGAGACGATAGATTGCATTCTGGGGAAATTGTCGATAGAATAAGCCCACGTTAGAAAAGTCCCCAAAAGCCACCGTATGGCGGCCTGCTCGCAAGAGATAGGGGCTTTTCCGCATTTTGCTCATAGTTCTGCCTTGTAGAGAGTGACGATTCGCGAATGTGCTGCCACCGTTGCCATTTGTCGTGTTGTCGATACGCGACATATTTGCATATTGGTAAGCACTCACAGCGTCCTCTTGGTTTTTCGTTGTAGCCACTCGTGTAAGAGAAATTGCAGAGCCTTATGATACCACTTTAAAATTCCCATAATTTTCTAATTTTAAAATGTTTTGGGAATTTATTTGATTGACATTTCCAGTATTGAGTTGCCTTTCTTCTTGTTCTTTGAGCAGACACCTTTTAGCGCTGTCGTCAACTGTCTACTTTACTTGTTGGTCTGCGGTAGAATCGGGATTTGCGGTCTCCGACGGCTTCAATTATGCCAGCCTGTTGCATTCGATTGAGCACGTCGAGAGTGGATGTCTTCTTGAGATTAAACAGATCTTGCGCATCACTATTAGCTACGCCTCCGTGCGCATCAATGAACTCAAGGATCACCCGCACTCTATCGGCGAAACTCTTATCGCCGGCTATCGGCGGTTTATCGGCGGTTTATCGGTTGTTATCGACTTCCTATCGCCGGTTATCGCCGGTTTTTCAACCACCGTCCAATCAATTGCATCATCCGGAGCGGTAAACAGTATCGAGGTCTCATTACCAACAGATTCATACACTGGGTCGGCAGCATCAATACGCCTGCACCCCTCGACAATCTTCTCTATACCGCTGCCCCAGGCTTCAATCTCACCAGTCCTGAAGATCGTGCTACCGTTGTCCTGTCTTTACCAAGCGCCTTAGCATATGCTGAATAAGGTGCAGCGGCATCGCTCTTAATGAGTTCGAGCAAGCTCAAAGCGGCTTCACCAACAGTCGCATTTGTAGTCGCATTTGTAGTCGCATTCCCCGGCTCGGCAATTGGCTCAAACCCTTCGTGCAGGTAGACCATTGCAAGGAATGTCTCACGCTCTTTATCGGTCTCAAATGATGGTGATGGCAAGCCGTTGCTGGTGATATGCGCGAGGATCAATACCTACTCACTGCAAGGGAGGATTTCTTCAAAAGACATTGGCATGACAATTCCTGTCGCTTAAGGCTTTTATGTGCTTTCCCATAGTATAAGCGTCTTGTGGTAAATGCGCTGATGCTTCTGCCGACTATCGCGCTGATATCAACAGTCAACTCATCTTGGTCGATCCTCGGCAGCCCTGCTCATGGCCATCCTCCAGCTGTGATACAATTATTTCTTCGTCGGGGTCGTTTTGGACGTCGGCTCAAGGGGATCGCGAGATCAGCATGAGGCACCCGACGCTTTCATTCTTTATCAGCGACTCGCTCGCCGTCCTTCACCCACTCAAATCTACTCATGCCTAACTCGTGCATCTGATTTTTCAGCTTTGCGCAGGAGGTGGTTGCTTGCGGTTCGGAGGGTCAGTACGTTGGCAAGGAATCGCGGAGCAGACGCTCAGTGCTATGCATTCGTTAGCGAGAGCCGACCGGATAGGAGTATTGACCCTCATACGTATCCGGGGTTCTCGCGCTGAATGCACAGCACTGAGCGTCGGGTGCGGAGTTTCTTTGCCAATGCACTGACCCTCTGAACTGTGACGGTGCCCGCAGATAAATCGGTGTTTCCCTCAAGTATTGCTTGACAAGCATGGTGTCCTATGATATTCCAGAATAGTAATTATATGAAACATATAAGATTCCTATAGTAAGATGGAAGCGAGCTGATGTTACATGTCTGAACCCACAAAAGCGTTGCGTCCGATTTTTGGGCCGTATGATTACATAAAATCGGCGGAAGCGGTTGCCGCATTTACAAACGGAGTTGCCGGGTCGTATGAGCGCGGCATCTACTGGCCGCCGTTGCCAAGCGACGACACGAGCGAGACCTCGGCGAGTCTCTTCTTCAGTCATGGCAACGCTGGTCACGTGTTTTTTCTCACACAGCTCTACCTCGCGACGAAAAACCCGGAATACTTGGAGTTCGCGAAAAAGGGCGCGTACTACATCATTGATCAATTTGATCGAAAGCCGTATGTCGTGGTTTTCCCAGGGCTTGACGTGCAGTGGACGTTCCACCTTGGTTATGCGGGAGTGGCGTATGCGTTAATCGAACTTGCGCGGGTGTCACCCGATGCTGAAATCGGAAAATTCGCACGCGATTTGACCGACAAAATCGTATCAGCCGCCACCCAGACTGCGGCGGGGGCTGCGTGGTCGCCGGTTCAGAGCCTGATGGGAGAATGGGGCACGATCCTGTTCCTGCTGTATGCGGCGGAGCATTACGCGGAACCGTCCTACCGCGAGCTTGCCCTTCGTGCTGGAGAAATTGTCCTTGCGCTCGGCGAGCCAGCGGAGCGGGGCATACGCTACAACGGCATGAAGAGCCTTCCGGGCTTCTCTGAGCTTTTTGAAGGTGCGGAGTTTCCAAACTTCGAGTTTGGCGCGGGCGGCGCGGGGTACACGCTCGCCAGATTGTACGAAGCGAGCGGCGACCAGCGCTTCCTCGACGGCGCGACGGGCGCGGCAGAATATCTCCGCTCGATTGCCGTGACCAAGGATGGTGGCGCACTGATCCCCTACCGCTTCCCCGATCTCTCGGACGTGTTCTACCTCGGCTTCTGCCATGGTCCGGCAGGCACAGGGCGCCTGTTTTACAAACTTTATGAAATTACCGGCAACGTGGCACACCTCGATTTCTTAAAGAGTCTCGCAGTCGGGCTCGAGCACGCAGGCGCACCAGAGACGCATTCGCACGGGTACTGGCACACGTACAACCAGTGCTGTGGCACATCGGCGCAAACGGATCTCTTTTTGAACCTCTGGGCGGCAACGGGAGAGGCGCAGTACCTCGATCTGGCAAACCGCGCGGGGCGGCACATTCTGGGAGCCGCCGCCGCATTTGGGGAGAGTGTGGAGCTGAGCTGGCATCAGGCGTTCACGCGAGTTGACCCCGCGACGATCACGCTGGACACTGGGTATCTCGCCGGCGCGGCGGGGATTGGATCGGCACTCCTGCACCTCGGTCTGGCAAATGAGGACAGGTATCAAGTCCTGCGTCTGCCGGACGATCCGTTTCCCCCGTCAGCTGCGCTATGAGAGGTGCCCATGAGTCGTTGTCTACTAAAACGTCTCGCTAGCAGCGTGTTTGACAAGTAGGACACCGTGAACAGCGTATCCCAAGACGCGTCTATTGGTTCTTTGCATACTTGTCGCGATGTGTGCGCTTTACTCCCGTGGGGGGAGCGGGACCGATGACGAGGGCTACCTCTCCTTTGAGGGGCTGTTCCTTGACGCGGGCTGCTATCTGTTGGGCAAGCTCGGGGGCGGGGGCACGGAGCGCTTCTTCGTGGAGCTTTGTGAGTTCCCGGGCAAGTACGACCTCACGCTCAGGAAAGACCTCTGCCATCACCGCAAGCGAGCGTGCCGTGCGATGGGGCGACTCATAGAAAACGAGCAGGGCATCGAGGTCTGACAGCGCGTGCAACAGAGCTTTGACCTGCGACTCCTTGCGTGGCAGAAAGCCCCCGAAGTAGAACGCCTGCGCAGACAAGCCGCTTGCAACAAGCGCCGTGAGAACGGCGGAGGCTCCGGGCAGCACCTCGACCGCACAGCCCGCCTCACGGGCGGCGGCTATGAGCGCCATGCCGGGATCTGAGATGCCAGGAGTACCCGCATCCGACACGAGGGCGATGTGCTTTCCTTGCAGAAGCTGCTCAGTGAGACCGGGGATACGCGCCTTGAGCACGTTCTCATCGCAGCGCTCCAGGGGCGTGTGGATGTCGTAGGCAGAGAGCAGCTTGCGGGTGACCCGCGTGTCCTCAGCAAGGATAAGCTCGGAGGTGCGCAGGGCGTCCAGTACCCGGAGGGTTATGTCCCCTAAATTGCCTATTGGTGTAGCACATATGGAAAGCATCGTCATGCAGCTCCAATTCTGCCGACCGTTACTTTTTCGCGCGTCACCGGCACACCATCGGCAAGGATATGACCGGGGGCGATCTCGAGAAGCGGCGTCACCACGAAGTCACGCTCAAGAGCTAGTGGGTGCGGGAGCGTGAGCTCATCGGTCGTGCTGAGGATGCCTGTGATGTCGATGATGTCGAGGTCGAGTGTCCGAGGCCCGTTGGGCTGCGTACGCACCCGACCAAACTCCTGCTCGATAGCCTGAAGTTCATGGAGCAGAGCGAGGGGCGTGAGCCAGGGCTCCACTTGAGCTATAAGTACGGCGTTGGCAAACTTCTCCTGATCCTCAAGATAGGCAGGCTCTGAACGATAGATGCTGCTCAGCGCACTGACGCTCAGCCCGGGAATGCCTGCTATACGCTCGGCGGCTGCACGCAGGGTCGCAGGGCTATCGCCGATGTTCGAGCCAAGGGCGATAAGCGCCTTCTTTGGAGTCCTCTCGTTTTTGCTTTCTTCCTGGACACTTGCAGCCATAAGCCCACTCTACCTCAACTGGATTCTTGCGAAATCGGCACCCCTAGGGAGGCGCCGATTAAGTGCTCCCCACCCCGTCACCCAGGGAACCCTCATAACAGACCGATTGTGGCAAGCGTCCTGAGGGCTTCAGCTGTGGGAGCAACGTCGTGCACGCGGATAATACGCGCCCCTTGCATCGCAGCATAGCAGGCAACGACAACCGAACTCGCTACGCGTTGGCTGGCCGATTCTATGCCGGAGGCCTCACCGATAAACCCCTTGCGAGACCAGGCTGCCATGAGGGGATAACCCAAACTGGCAAGGCCGGCGGTACCCTGTAACAGAGCACGGTTGTGCTCGTAGTTCTTCCCAAAGCCAGGGCCGGGATCCACACAGATGCGCTCAGGATCGACCCCAGCATTCTCAAGCATGCGAGCCTGCTTGCTCAGGTAGTCACAAACCTCTGCAACCACGTCGTCATAGTGCGGGGCTACCTGCATCGTAAGCGGCTCGCCCAGCATGTGCGCGGCGACGACGCCCACATCGCAGGCAGCAGCTATCTCTACCATGTCTGGATTCCGGAAACCTGAGACATCGTTTATGATCGCAGCGCCCGCCTCCGCACAAGCACGAGCCACGATGGCATGCCGCGTGTCGATGGAGACACAGAGACCTTCAGTTGCCAGCTCCTGGACTACCGGCAAAACACGTGCGAGCTCTACCTCCGGAGTGACTTCTTGGGAGCCTGGCCGCGTGGATTCACCGCCCACATCCACTATCTGAGCGCCCTCAGCAATCAGGCGGTGTGCGTGCGTACAGGCAGCATCCAGCTCGACATGCATCCCGCCATCTGAAAATGAATCGGGGGTCACATTCACAATCCCCATGATAACGGGTCGTGTAAGTTGGAACTCAAAGTTACCGCAATGCCACATTCCCCAACCCTAACTCCTTGACGGCTCAATCGTAAAAGAACAGGTCGCCTGCCTCGCTTCAGCCAAAAATAAGCGAGAGGACTTCGGCGCGCGTCTTCTCGGATGACTGGAAGGCACCGCGCACGGCTGAGGTGGTTGTCTTTGAGCCGGGCTTTTTAACGCCGCGCATAGACATGCACAGGTGCTCCGCCTCGATGACAACGATGACGCCGTGGGGGGCAAGTTGCTCGACCAGCGTATCCGCGATCTGCGAGACGAGCCGCTCCTGCACCTGCGGACGCTTGGCAAACAGGTCAACGAGTCGGGCAAGCTTTGATATCCCACAGATGCGCCCGTCCTTGCCCGGCAAATAGCCCACATGCGCCACGCCATAGAACGGCACGAGGTGGTGCTCACAAATGGAGTACAGCGGGATGTCCTTTACGAGCACAAGCTCCTGGTAGTCCTCTCCAAAGCTCTTCTCAAACAGTAAGGCGGGATCCTGCGTGAGTCCTGCAAAGACTTCTTCATACATGCGGGCAACCCGCTTGGGGGTATCGAGCAGACCCTCGCGCATCGGATCCTCCCCGACCCCCTCAAGAATGAGACGTACGCCTTCTTCTATCTTCGCGCGATCCATCACGCATCCTTCTTGCTATCGTCTTCCTGCTTCTTTGCAGGCTTGCGGGTCGTCGTGCGTGCGTGTTTGGGGGCAGGCTTTTCTGCTTCATCCTTCTTTGCACCCGCTGTTTTTTTCGACTTGGATGCCGGTTTTGCAGCCTTTGGCGTATCTTGATCGGCCTCGGGTGCTGCTTCAGCGGTTTTTGCTGTGTCCTTTGCATCCTCGATCAGTGCGTTCTCACCAACAGCATTCGTCGTATCCTCTGTGGATGCTGTATCCTCAGGTATTTCAAGCTTGACGGTGCGGGAGGATCGACGCTTTGCACTCGGCTTTTTCTCGGAGACGGTATCGAGCAGGGTGGTTGGATCTGGCGGGAGAGCATCTTTCTTCGTCGCGCTCCCCTGCTCGTTTCCCTTGCCTTCTGCCCGACCACCATCCTTGCTACCCTTCAGGCGTTGGCTCACAAGCTCACCAAGGGTCACCTTGCCTGCATAGATGTCAGCGATGGTCTTCTCGTCAAGAAGCATTGAGCTGTTTGGTGGCGGAGCCGCCTTCCCATCTGCCGTAACAAGGGGGGTGTTCTGGATGGAGCGTTTGACCTCCTCGGCGGCGGCCCGACGCTCGTCGTCCTCTTCCTGTTTTCTGAGGTCTGCGGCCTTTTTGGCAAGAAGGTCACCCTCGTTGGCGATATAGTCTTCCCAAGTATTGTTGAGAAGCGCATCGAGCGCTTCTCCCTCAACGGTCTCGCGATCGAGCAGTATCTGAACCATCAGATCAATCTGCTGCGTGCGGGCAAGCAGGGTCTGCTGGGCAACGTCGTGCGCGCGCGTCATGATCTCTGCTACCTCTTCGTCGATGCGCTGAGCGGTCGCCTCACTGTAATCAGGGGTAGCAGAATAGTCACGACCAAGGAATACCTCATGATTTGCCTCGCCGTAGACCTGATGCCCGAGCGCTTCGGTCATCCCATAGCGCGTGACCATCTGGCGCGCCATCTTTGTCGCGCGCTCAAGGTCGTTGGAGGCACCTGTCGTGATGTCGTCACAGAATATCTCCTCGGCAACGCGTCCACCCAAAAACACGGCAAGGTCGTCGTACATCTCATTACGGGAGGACAAGAAGCGGTCCTCAGCCGGCAGCGAGAGGGTATAACCGAGAGCCTGTCCGCGGCTGATAATCGATATCTTGTGCACGGGATCCGAGTGCTCAAGTACGTGCCCCACGAGCGCATGACCCGCCTCATGGTAGGCGATGGTGCGCTTTTCCTTCTCGGTCATGACACGGCTTTTGCGCTCCGGGCCGGCAATCTCGCGCTCCATTGCCTCCTCAAGCTCCACCATCGTGATGAGCTTCTTGTTTTTTCGGGCCGTGAGCAAAGCCGCCTCATTCATGAGGTTGGCAAGGTCGGCACCCGTGAACCCGGGGGTCATCTTTGCGAGACGCTCGAGCTCAACGCTATGCGCAAGCGGTTTGCCCTCGGAGTGCACCTTCAGTATCTCCTCACGCCCCTTGAGGTCGGGGCGCATGACCATGATCTGCCGGTCAAAGCGTCCTGGGCGCAGGAGTGCGGGGTCGAGGATGTCAACGCGGTTGGTCGCAGCGATAAGGATAACGCTCTGGTGATCGGCAAAACCGTCCATCTCCACCAGCAACTGGTTGAGGGTCTGCTCGCGCTCATCATGACCGCCGCCAAGGCCGGCGCCGCGCTGACGCCCGACGGCGTCTATCTCGTCGATGAAGATGATCGAAGGGGCTGCTGTCTTTGCCTGCTCAAAGAGGTCGCGCACGCGCGAGGCACCAACGCCGACGAACATCTCGACAAAGTCAGACCCGGAAATCGAGAAGAAGGGCACCCCAGCCTCACCAGCAACGGCGCGCGCGAGCAACGTCTTTCCCGTACCGGGAGGACCAACGAGCAACACGCCACGCGGAATCTTCGCGCCGAGCTTCTGGTAGCGGGCGGGATCAACGAGAAAGTCCTTGATCTCCTGCAACTCTTCAACCGCCTCGTCGATGCCTGCGACATCGCTGAACTTCGTGTTTGGGCGTTCCTCATGAGCCTTCTTTGCCTTGGTCTTGCCAAACTGCATCTGCTTGTTGTTCGCGCTGTTGAACTGCGAGAATATAAAGAAAGCAAGCCCACCGATTAGAAGAAGCGGGAGCAGGGTGCTCAGGATGGTAACCCATGCGTTTGGATTCTGAACCTCGATGTTGAACTTGGTGGTCTTCGTGTGCTTCAGCATCAACTCGTTAAGACCGTCCCCTGCGTATGTCGAGGTGAAGGCTGTCGCTTTCTCGACATCCTTCTCCCCGTCTTTCAGATACTTGCCCGTTATCGACCCTGTTGAGGCATTATAGGTGACCTCCGTGACCGTGCCTTTTTCTACCTCGGCAACGAACACGCCCGTCTCAAGCACCTCCGCCTCAGGCGGTCTGAAACTATTCAGCAACTGGGAGCCGATCAGCGCAATCAGCACTACCAGCAAGATGCTGTATATAATCCAATTTCTTCGGTTGGGCTTCTTCTCCACGGGGTTCTGCTTTCTCTACTTTTCGATGATTCGATGCAGCTCTTCTAAGAATATATCTTTGGGTCGAGGATTCCGATATACGGAAGATTGCGATACCTCTCACCATAATCGAGCCCATACCCGACAACAAACTCGTCCGGGCAGATAAGCCCTACGTACTTACACCTGATATCAGCCTGCTGCCTCTCCTTCTTGTGTAGCAGCGTTGCCACCTCGATGGAGTGCGGGCCGCGTGAACTGATGTTCTTGAGAAGGTACTTGAGGGTGAGGCCACTGTCCAGAATATCCTCGACGATGATGACATGCCGACCCGCAACACTTGCCTCGAGATCCTTGATGATACGGACGACTCCCGAGCTTTTTGCCTCAGCGCCATAACTCGAGACCGCCATGAAATCGACTTCTACGTCACCTTCAATGGAGCGCGCAAGATCTGCCATGAACACGAAAGCGCCCTTGAGGACGGTGACGAGCAAGATCGTCTTGCCCGCGTAGTCTCGACTGATCTCGGCACCCAGGCGCTTGACGCTTGCCGCTATCTCATCGGTATCGAATAGTATCTCCGTGAGGTCGGAATGCATACTTCGTGCGCATCCTCTCTGTCTAGCGTTCTGGCTGATGCTTTGGCTGTTCACTTGCGGTCTTTTGGCGAAAAATCAGTGTACCGTAAACGTTGCGAACCGTCACATCCCCGGGAATATCCGTTGCAAAACCGACATGCGCCCCTCGTGTCGCGATCTTCTCGATATGAGCGAAGGTGATACGAGCCGCTTCAGGCATGGCTCGGATACAGGCCTCCCGGATGACCCTCCGGATGAACACGGGATCCTCCTTGAAGAAGGCAGGCGCGAGGCGCACTGAGCCATCGAAGGCGGTTTTCAGGAAGCGGGAGCAGAGCTGCTCTGTCTGCGCTTTCAGATAGGCATCCTCTGCGGTCAGAACCTCAAGGCTGCGTGCGATGGTCGCCACCACATCGGGATTGCGTGTCTGCAGGAGCGGGATGAGCTCATGACGCACGAACGCCCGGGCATGGCGCGTGTCCTCGTTCGACCGATCATCGCGCCATGATCGTGCGGCCAACCATTCCCGCAGCTGTGCGCGGGTACAATCGAGCAGGGGGCGGATGACGCGGCCATTAACTGCGGGGATGGAGGCAAGCCCGCTCGTTCCCCCGCCGACGATGACGCGCATAAGATAGGTCTCCACGCGGTCATCCTGTGTGTGAGCGACGGCGATGCGTCCGAGCTGGGGGTCGGTTCCTGCTTCAGCACAAAGCTGGTCGAGAAGCTCATGGGCGACCCGATAGCGCTGCTGACGACCCACTTGTTCGACATTGCCAACGGCACCCTGCTCGGCGGCACGAGCGGCCACGTCGATGCGCCGAATCTCACAGGGGGTGTCCAGGCTTTCAGCAAGTGCCCTGACAAAGCGTTCATCTTCGTCAGACTCAACGCCACGGAGCAGGTGATTCACGTGGAGAATGGTGCAGGAATGCGCTGGCAAGAGTCGAGGCAGGAGATGCGCCAACGCCACAGAGTCAGACCCCCCGCTGACCATGAGCACGATGGGCAACTGCACGCTGGCGGCAGGTTCTGTGGCGAGCTCTGGAGCAGGATCCGCAGCGGACTCTGAAGCACATTCCGCAGCGGGCAGCATGTTATGGCGCGCCAAGGTCTGCCGGACGACCCCGGTGAGCTTTTCCTCGATGGCTCTTTCAACCATGGCGCAGCACCTCTCGTACCTCTCCCAAAACGAGCCTGCCGTTTCACACAGCAGGCTCGTATTCCGTCACATCTTTGCGAGGGCTTAGTACATCCCGCCGCCGCCGCCCATGGCGCCTGCGAGGGCACTCAGGTCGGGCCCTTCTTTGGGGATGTCAGAGACAGTCGCCTCGGTGATGAGGATAAGTGCAGCCACCGATGCAGCATTCTGCAGCGCGGAGCGGGTGACCTTGACCGGGTCGATGATACCCATCTTGATCATGTCACCATACTCACCGGAGACGGAGTTCAGGCCCTGCCCGGCGGGCAGCGACTTGACCTTTTCAACAACGACAGAGCCCTCAAAGCCCGCATTGTCCGCAATGACGCGCAGCGGTGCGGTCAGCGAGTTGCGGATGATATTGATGCCCACAACCTCATCGGGGTCGCTGGTCTTGATTTTGTCCAAGGCGGGCAGCGCGTCGATAAGAACAACGCCACCACCAGCAACGATGCCTTCTTCAACGGCAGCGCGGGTCGCCTGGAGGGCATCCTCGATGCGAGCCTTGCGCTCCTTGAGTTCGACCTCGGTTGCCGCACCGACCTTGATGACCGCCACACCGCCAGCCAACTTGGCAAGGCGCTCTTGCAGCTTCTCGCGGTCAAAATCGCTGTCGGTATTCTCTATCTCAGCCTTGATCTGGGCAACGCGCGCCTCGATCTCCGTCTTGCTGCCAGCACCATCGACAATGGTCGTCGTGTCCTTGCTCACACGCACCGTCTTGGCGTGACCGAGCTGTTCGATTGTCGTGGTGTCGAGCTTCATGCCCAGCTCCTCAGTGATGACCTGGCCACCGGTGATAATGGCGATGTCCTCGAGCATGCGCTTGCGACGGTCGCCAAAGCCAGGAGCCTTGACAGCTACGCAGCTCAACGTGCCCCGCAGGCGGTTGAGCAGCACCGTTGCCAGTGCCTCTCCCTCGAAATCCTCGCTGATGATGAGCAGCGGACGGCTCGCCTGCATGACGGCCTCGAGGATGGGCAGGATGTCCTGGATGGAGGTAATCTTCTGGGATGTGATGAGGATGTAGGGATCCTTGAGCAGGGCTTCCATGCGGCTCATATCGGTTGCCATGTAGGGCGAAACATAGCCCTTGTCGAACTGCATACCTTCGACGGTCTCGATATCGATGCCAAAGGTCTGGCTCTCCTCGACCGTGATGACGCCGTCCTTGCCAACAACCTGCATGGCCTCGGCGATCTTCTCACCGATGTTCTCATCACCGGCAGAGATGGAGCCGACATTAGCAATCTGCTGCTGGTCATCGACGCGCTGGGCAACCTTCTTGATGGCCTCGACCACGGCCTCAGTCGCCTTCTCGATGCCGCGACGGATAGCCAGGGGATTGGCTCCGGCAGTGACGTTGCGCAGACCCTCGTTCACGATGACCTGGGCGAGCAGGGTGGCGGTTGTGGTGCCGTCGCCCGCAACATCATTGGTCTTGACAGCGACTTCGCGCACGAGCTGGGCACCCATGTTCTCGATCTTGTCCTCAAGCTCAATCTCTTTGGCAACGGTCACGCCGTCGTTGGTGATGAGCGGAGCACCGTAGCTGCGCTCAAGCGCGACATAGCGACCCTTGGGTCCAAGGGTGACCTTTACGGCATCAGCCAGCTTGCTGACACCTGCGGCAAGCGAACCACGCGCTGCCTCGTTGTACTTGATATCCTTAGCCATGTGTCATGGTCCTTTCTAGTTCTCGAGGATTGCGTAGATGTCATCGGCACGAAGTATGAGCAGATCTTCACCATCGATCTTTACCTCAGTGCCGCCATACTTGCTGTAGATAACGCTGTCGCCGGGGTTCACCTGCGGTTTTACCAGATTCCCATTGTTGTCGAGCTTGCCCTCGCCTACGGAGATGACGGTGCCGCGCTGCGGCTTCTCCTGTGCATTCGATGCAATCAGGATACCTGACGCAGTCGCGGTCTCGGCCTCATCCTGCTTGAGGATGACCCGATCTCCTAATGGTTTCAAACTCATAACCTGTAAACCTCCTCTTGTCGTTTGCGTAGTACGCTCTACGCCTTTACCGGGATTCAGCACTCTCGGGCTTCGAGTGCTAACGGTGTAGTATCATACTGCTCCGCGCCTCGTTTGCAAGGCACATAGGCGCGATACCGCCTCCTTGTCACGGAACTGTAATCTTATAGAGGAGTACTTAGATTTCTTGCGGTGTCATCTACGCTATCCTGTGCTCACGCGGGCTGCCTCCTGTTGAGCACGGAGCAGATGACAACGAGCACCAGCGCCGACGCCAACAGCATCCAGCTGAAGCTGCTCGGAGCCACATAGGTGAGGCTCTCATATACCAGACCCAGGCTCATAACGCCGCCCTGTATCTTGCTGTTGATGTAGATATTGAGCAGCAGGATGGTCGCATTGCTGAATACGAAGGAGACAAAGATGTACCAAGCACCCCTCCGCACCTGCTTAAGTGCCCTCCTGCGGTCATCTTGGGTGGTCTGATAGAGCGCGAGGATCGCATGGATGAGTGCCGCTATCAGCATAAGGATGACAGAGAGTCCCACACAGAGAACTCCGAGAAAGACGGCGAGAAGCCCCGTGCCACCTGTCTTGACGGTCTCCCAGACACCTTCCCATGAGGGGCTGACGACGAGATAACCGTCATTGCCTATATTCTCGAACACCAGAAGCAGACCTTTCCAAGTGCCCAAAGAATCGACTCCGCCAAAGATCGGGAGGCCGATACGCGGTATGAATACGGAAACCACCAGCAACGCGAGCACTACGAGGGTGAGCACGAGTGCCGTGCTTCTCCCGCCCGGGCGGGGTGCCGCCGCTGGCGATGGTGGCTGCATGCCCACTGGCGGTGACGGTGGCTCCGCCGTCACAGATGTCGAACCCCTATTCATACTCATACGGTGCCCCCGGCAAGAAGTGCGTCAAATTGCGCCTCATCGAGCACGGGAACACCGAGCTTCTGCGCCTTCGTGAGCTTTGAGCCCGCGCCCGGCCCGGCAACGATATAGGAGGTCTTTGCCGATACCGAAGCCGAGGTCTTTGCGCCAAAGGCGCGCAGCAGACCCTCGGCCTCATCACGCGTATGGTTCTCAAGAGCACCCGTGAGCACGAAGGTCAATCCGGCGAGCGTCTGGGGCTGAGCCTGAGCATCCGCGGTGCCTGCACCCTCATCCGCAAGGCAAATCCCGGCCGCTGCAAGCTCCTTGAGCAGACGCAGGTTATCCGGCGTGGAGAGGTACTGCTTGATGGTGTGCGCTATAACCGGTCCTATGCCCTCAACGTCAGTGATTTGTTCCTCGGCGGCACTCAGGAGCGCCTCTATCGAGGGGAAGCGCCGCACGAGCAGCTCGGCAACCGTCTTGCCCACATTGCGCACGCCGAGCCCGAAGAGCACCCGTGCAAACGACCGTGTCTTGCTCAGTTGTATCTGCTCATGGAGCTTCTGCGCAACGACCTCGCCGAGCAGGACGGGCTCCTTCTCGTAATCTCCCGTCTCTTCGCGCTTCTTGATCGAGAGCGCGTGCAGATATTTTTCCTCCCCAGTATCAAGTGTTGCCAACTGCTCCACGGTAAGGCGATAGAAACCCGCGACATCAACCACATAACCGCCGTCAACGAGTCGCTCGATGATCTTCGGGCCAAGCCCGTCTATATCCAGAGCACCCCGGCTGACCCAGTGCTCCAGGCGTTCAAGCCTCTGGGCAGGGCATTCAGCGGAATCACAGCGAAACGCAGCGCCGCCCTCATCGCGAAAGACCGGCGAGCCGCAGGAGGGGCAGACCTGCGGCATATCCCACTTTAGGGCACCCTCTGGTCTGAGAGCCGGAAGCGCGGAGAGTACTTCAGGGATGACGTCTCCTGCCTTGCGGATGATGATGGTGTCTCCCACTCGCACGTCTTTGCGGTGCACCTCATCGAGGTTGTGCAGCGTTGCGCGGGCGACGGTTGAACCGGCAACGAGCACCGGGTCAAACTCGGCAACCGGCGTGAGGACGCCGGTGCGCCCCACCTGCACGGTGATAGCGCGAAGCACGGTGGTCTTCTCTTCAGGCGGGAACTTGAAGGCAATCGCCCAGCGTGGCGCCTTGGCGGTGAAGCCAAGTTCACGCTGCTGCGCAAAACTGTCCACCTTGACCACAACGCCATCTATCTCATAGGGCAGGCTGGCGCGCAGCTCGATGGCGCGGGCGCAGAAGTCATGTACCTGCTGCTCGGATGTGCAGCACTCGATGTTCGGGTTGACATGGAAGCCGGCCTTTTTGAGCCAGGCGAGAAGCTCCCCTTGACCCTGCACCGGTATGCTCCCTGTGTCGGCAAGCGCATACATGAAGGTAGCGAGATCGCGCTCGGCGGTAATGCGCGGATCCTTCTGCCTCAGCGAGCCCGCTGCCGCGTTGCGCGGGTTGGCAAAGAGCTTGGGGGGCTTGCCCGCCGCTGCCACCTCCGCCTCAGCGGTTATGGCGGCGTTCAGGCGCTCGAAGCTGGACTTGGGCATGTAGACCTCCCCGCGGATCTCCACGCTTCCCCGGTGCTCGATGCGCAGTTTGAGGGGCAGGTCGTGCACGGTGCGGGCGTTTGCGGTCACATCCTCACCCGCTGCACCGTCACCGCGTGTGGCAACGCGCAGCAGTTGACCATCCTCGTAGGTCACCGCCAGTGAAGAGCCGTCGATCTTGAGCTCACAGACGTACGCGACGCCACCAAGCGCTGTGCGCGTGCGTTCGAGCCAGACATCGAGCTCATCCAGATCCATGGCGTTATCGAGAGAATACATACGCTCGGCATGGGTGACCGGAGCAAAGGACTCCCCCACCACGAAGCCGCCGACCCGTTGTGTGGGTGACGTGGGCACGACAATCTCAGGAAAACGCGCCTCCAGCTCCTGCAACTCACGCATGAGTGAGTCAAAGGCAGCGTCGTCTAGCTCCGGCTCGTCAAGCACATAGTACAACCAGGTATGGCGATCAATCTCAGCACGCAACTGTTCAGCACGGACTTGCGCCTGCGCCAGTTGTTCGTCGATGGTGTCGAAAAGAGAGTTCACGGAGATATCATACCGCAGTTACCCCGTTGTTGGAGTCGTGTCTTGGGGCGTGCGATTGAGTTGTTCAGGTTTGATATCCGGATTGTGATAGCGATTGTGTATCGCTTGCCGGGTGCTGAGGGCTTCAGCGGGGCACCAACGCACACAGGCGAGACAGGCCTCGCATTTATCCGACCGTATTGGTGCCCGTGCACCATCCTTGGAAAGCTCAATGTTCTGCGCCGGACAGACCTGGACACAAACCCCGCAGCGGGTGCAGCGCTTATCCACCTTGAAGACGATGGAGCGTCGTCGAGCATTGGTGAATCTCTTGACCAAATAGGCAAGCGCCTTGTTTGCACGGGGAAGATAGGTCTCCTGCCGGTTCATCACGGCATCGGCGATCTCATCGACCTGCTCACGCATGTTGGCACGTCGCCGCTCGACCATGCGGGTGGCAGGGGCACGCAAGCCCACATTCCCCATCATCTGGATGGCCGCCGCATAATTCAGACGCTTGCCTTTGGCGCTCAAGAGCTCGTCGATATCCGCAAACTCATTGCACCCGAAGATGGTGTAGGTCGATACCGCAAAGTAGTAACAATCAGTGTGCTCGGGCATCTTTGCGATGAAGCCCCGTACCATCTCAGGCAGGGTTGCGCGGTGCGTGGGAAAAATGAAGCCGACCCGCTCAGCCTCGCGAGCTGCGAAATAGGGGTCAGGGAGCACGAGTGAGCCGGGTATGGATATAGGTTCGGGTGCGTTCAGGCGCTCGGCGAGTGCCAGTGCAACGGCAAGGCTGTTGCCGGTCGAACTAAAATAGTAGAGTGCACAAGAACTCATAACCGCGATGCCAGAACCTTCCCTTAAAGCTGCCCCCCTTTTTACCTTTGAAGTAACATACCATGCACGCAGGGTCATGGAGACGAGCCAAGGGGTTAACGGTGTGGGGCATCCCATAAAGGGAGAAACAGCTAAGCAGAGAGAGCCCGTATTGCCTCAAAATAAAAAGTACTCGAAATGCCATTCGTTGCGTCAGAAATAAAAGTACTCGAAAGGGTATGCCTTCCCTCCTTTCGTCTCTGAGGTGTACGCTGTGATTATACCG
>JAITOC010000087.1 GCA_031290175.1 Coriobacteriales bacterium
AGGCGGTCATAGACGTGCAGGTCAAGAAGGCGCTCGATGCTCTTGAAGAGACGGGCGCCGAGCTGTTCTGTATCGGAGGTGGCGTGGCGGCAAACAAAGCGCTGCGCGAGGCGTACACGAAGGCGATGGAGCGGAGCGGCTACCGGGTCGTCTTTCCGCCCGCGCTTGCCTGTACTGACAACGCGGCCATGATCGCCAGCGTTGCCCTCGACCGCTACCGCGCAGGCTCGTTCGCGCCGCTCTCAGCCGACGCCCACGCCCACGCTAGCCTCGAAGAGCCGTACTAGTACTTGCCCCCCCGGGGCAGCCTGAATGAAGGGGCTTTCCTCATGCATCCCAGGTGATGATGGTGACGGCGTCTTCGGGGTTGATTTTTGTCCAACCTTTGGGGGTCACCTGGGTGCCGTCCTTCTTCTCCACGGCTACGATGAGGGCGTTTGAGGGGAGGCCGAGGTCGCTGATAAGCAGGTGAGCCCAAGGATCCTCCTTCTCGATAATCCTGCGTTCAACGTGCATCCCATCGTCGGTATCGGTATAGCTCTCGGCTGTCATGACTACGATGTCGTCGGGCATGAGAACCGTGTCGCCCTTTGGCGCGATGGTCTGGTTGCCGCGTTTTATCAACACGATAAGGGAGTTTTGGCCAACATCAAGGCTCTTGAGGTCGTGACCGACCCAAGCATGGCCGGGGTCCAGGCGTATTTTGAGAAAGGCCTTCTCAGAATGTTCTTGAAAGTCGGTGAAGCTCTGCATGACATCGGTTTCAGTGTCAATCATGTTGAGGCGCTTTGCCATGGGCTCAAGCAGCGTCCCTTGGATGAGGATGGAGAAGAAGGCCGTGAGCACAACAATGTGGAAGATGTCGCTTTGCAAGACGACCCCCGAGGTGATGGCGAGCACCGCAAAGACGAGTGAGGCGGCGCCGCGCAGGCCAACCCAGGAGATAAGCAAACACTGATTGAGGGGTGAGCCGCGCAGGCGGAAGATGAGAAAAACCGCCAGAGGACGGGCGATGAACAGCAGGAACAGCGCGAGCGCGATGGCAGGCAAGATGGCGGGGATGAGGTTTGCCGGGGTGACGAGCAGCCCGAGGAAGAAGAAGATCATAATCTGCCCAAGCCAGTCCACGCTGTCAAAGAAGTGCGCCATCCGCACCTTGTTGGGAATCTTGGAGTTTCCGAGGATGATGCCACAGAGAAACGCGGCAAGGTAGCCATTGCCTCCAAGAAGCTGTGCAAGTGCGAAGGTCAGTATGGCGATGGCAAAGACAAAGACGAGATCCATGCCGTCGGCAAAGTGTTTGGAAAAACGCAGGATGACTGGCACGGCAAGCACGGCGATGCCGATGCCGATGCCTACGCCAAAGACGATCTGCTTGGCAACGAGCAAGGGCACGTCCCACAGTGAACCGCCCTGCATGATGAGTAATGCGACGAGGGTGAGCAGATAGGCTGTCGGGTCATTGCTGCCGTTCTCGATTTCGAGCACGCTCACCGTATTGTGCTTCAGATTCATCTTCTTTGAGCGCAGGATACTGAAAACAGAGGCGGCGTCAGTGCATCCGATAATCGAGCCAAAAAGGAAGCCCTCAATCCAGCTCAGATGAAAGACCAGAACCGTGAACAGCATGACGGCGCCTGCGGTGATGATGACGCCGAGAGAAGCGAGCATCCCGGCCTTGACGGCAACGGTGCGGGCTATCTTCCAGTTCGTGCCAAAGCCGCCATAGAACATGACGAAGATAAGAGCCGCCTCGCCGACATTTGCTGCGATAGGGGGCTCGATGACACTGTATTCAAAGGGCAGACTGCCGGCGATGATGCCAAGAACGAGGAATATGACGAGGGCTGGCATGCCAAAGCGGTGGATGAATTGTCCAAAACTGATGCAGACGAGCACAATGATCGAGCCTATGGCAAGAGCTGTGACCATTCGTCCACTTCCGTCCTCATCCGCTATACTTATAAAAAGGATACCAAACATTCTACCGTATAAACGTGTAAGTCCAAACCGAGGCAGCACCGAATGCTTTCTTTTCAAGAGATTGGTTTTCGCTATACAGGAGCCGAGGAACCGGCACTTGTCGATGTCAGCTTTGCCGTCGAGCCGGGCGCCTACGTTGTGCTGCTCGGAGCCAATGGCTCGGGCAAGTCAACACTCGCCCGCCTGGCAAACGCGCTCCTGCTGCCTGATACAGGCCATGTGGAGGTGGACGGCTTGCGTGCGGACGAGCGCGCCACCCTACGCACCGTGCGAGGGCTCGTGGGCGTGGTAGCGCAGGACCCCGACAACCAGATTATCTCTGCGACCGTGCTTGACGATGCAGCTTTTGGGCCCGAGAACCTGGGATTGCCACGCGATGAGATAACGCGTCGCTGTGCCGAGGCGCTTGCTACCGTAGGGCTTTTGGGCTTCGAGGAGCGTGATCCCAATACCTTGAGTGGCGGCGAGAAGCAGCGGCTTGTTATCGCTGGTGTGCTTGCCATGGATCCATCCTACCTCGTGCTCGACGAGCCGACCTCGATGCTCGACTCCGAGGGGCGTGCCGAGGTTCTTGCAGCCATCAACGCACTGCGTGCACGTGGGCACGGCATTCTCCACATCACACATGATCTCGACTATGCTCACGATGCCGACAAGCTGCTCGTCCTGCAAGCCGGTCGTCTGGTGTTTGAGGGTGCCCCCGACACACTCCTGCAAGATGAGGAGAAGCTCATCGCCTACGCCCTGCAAGTGGGATCGGGGGATGTAACCCCCCGTCAATCTCCCTGTCAACCTCGTCCCCTTGCCCCGCCCGACCCCTCCCTTCCGTCTCTTCTGCTCCGTGACGTCGCCTATACCTACTCTGCGGGGGCGAGTTTTGCACACGACGCGCTCAAGGGAGCCGACCTCACCGTTGCTGCCGGCAGTTATACGCTCATAAGTGGACACACGGGCTCAGGTAAATCAACCCTGCTCCGGATTGCGGCAGGCCTGCTTGTGCCAACATCGGGCACAACAGGGTTTTCAGACGGCTCTGCCGTCACGCCGGGTACGGTGGGTATCGTATTCCAACACCCCGAGGTGCAGCTCTTTGCGCAAACCGTTGGTGAGGACATCCTCTTTGGTCCGCGAAACCTGAAGATGGACACCACGGGCATAGTCGACTCGGTGCTCGCGGCCGTGGGTCTGGAGCCGAGGCGCTTTGCCCAGCGCTCGCCCTTTACCCTGAGCGGGGGCGAGATGCGACGGGTTGCTATCGCCAGCATCCTGGCCATGCGCTCGCGCTTCCTCCTGCTCGATGAACCGACGGCTGGTCTCGATGCGCAGGGTCGTGCCTTCGTGCACCGGTTGATAGACGAGCTGGTCAGGCAGGGCACAGGGGTCGTTGTCGTCTCGCACGACCTGAGCGAGTTTGTCTCCCGCGCCCACGTGCACCTGCTGTTGCAAAAGGGACGCCTGTATGTCGCGGGCGGTGGCGCAGGTGCGGGCAGCACTGCAAAGGCGGGCGGCTCGGCGGTCTCGGCCACAGGTCACCTGCATGTTGCGGGCGGTGCATGATGGCGCTCGCCGTCCCCTTTGGCCAATATGTTCCCGGTACGAGTGCCGTACACAGGCTTGACGCGCGCTTCAAGCTGCTTATCGTCACCAGCTTTGTCTTCGCGCTCTTCATGGTTGACGGCTGGACTGGACTCCTCCTTTGCGCCGTGCTACTGCTTGGTGCCTATCTTCTTGCGCGCATACCGCTGAAGCTGGCGCTCAGGGGGTTCAAGCCCATCCTCGTCATCCTCATCTTCACGTTTCTGGCAAACACCTTAACCCTTAGCGCAGGCGGGGATGCGGGCGCGCTTACATCAGACTTGGCAGCAACGGGTCTGGTGGCTCCAAACTTCGGCGCTCTGCCCGACTCGATTGCGCTCATCGGGAGCTTTGGCATTAAGCCGCTAGGAGCACTCCGGGGGCTCTACTTCGTGCTGCGCATACTGCTGCTCATCAGTATCACTTCTCTGCTGACCTTTACCTCCTCGGTCGTTGCGCTCTCAGATGCCCTCACCGCTCTCATGCGTCCGTTGGCGGTTCTTCGTGTTCCCACAGAAGACATCGCAACTATGTTTAGCATCGCGCTGCGCTTTATCCCCTTGACCGCTGAGGAGGCTGAGAAGATCATGGTTGCCCAGAGCGCGCGAGCAGCTGTTTTCGATAAAGGTGGGCTCATCAAGCGCGCGCGAGCCTGGGTGCCGGTGATGATCCCGCTCTTTGTCAATCTCTTCCGCCGAGCTGACGAGTTAGCGGCTGCTATGGAAACGCGCTGTTACACCGGGCGCGGACGGACGCACCTCAAGGTGTATGTTCTCAAGGTGAGTGATCTTGTCATCGGTTGTTGTGGGGCATTGTTCTTTGTGGCGGCGGGCATCTTCTTATAGAATGTGTGATGCAAAAAATCGAGTCGTAGTGACAACCCCTGAATCAGGGAGAGAGCGCGTGCCGCCAGAGGGCGGCGGAATGGAGACAATCGTGGCGGATCCTAAGGTCAAGCGTGTGCTTATCTCAGTAACAGACAAATCCGGAGTGGTCGATTTTGCCCGTGCTCTGGCGGAGGAGTTCGGAGCCGAGATCGTGTCAACTGGTGGCACGGCAAAGGCTCTTGAGCAGGCGGGCGTTGCGGTGCGACCCATCGACGATCTGACCGGGTTTCCCGAGATGATGGACGGGCGCGTCAAGACCCTCCACCCCCGCGTACACGGTGGTCTTCTGGCGCGGCGTGACCTAAAGACCCATATGGCCGCTGCCGCGGAGCATGGTATCGGCATGATAGATATGGTGGTTGTTAACCTCTATGCCTTTGAGGCAACCGTTGCCCACGCAGGCGTTACTTTTGGGGAGGCTATCGAGAACATTGACATCGGGGGGCCATCGATGCTACGTTCTGCCGCCAAAAACCACGCGTCGGTGGCCGTAGTCACGGATCCCACGAGCTATGATGAGATACTCGCTGAGCTGCGCGCCCATGAGGGAGCCACGACCCTCGCAACGCGCACAAAGCTTGCGCTTGAGGTCTTCCGCCTCACGAGCGCCTATGACAATGCCATCTACAACTGGCTCAGGGGGCAGCTCGATGACAGCGACTCCCTGGCGCAGGGGCAAGGGCAGGCGCAAACGCAGGCCTTTGCAGCGGACAGCCGCCTCTTTCTTGCCAAGGCGCAGGAGCTTCGCTACGGCGAGAACCCGCACCAAAAGGCCGCCTTCTACCACAATCCGGTCAAGGGCTCGCAGGGTACCGTCAATCCCGCTTACCAACTGGCCAACGCCACACAACTCCAGGGCAAGGAGCTCAGCTACAACAACTACCTCGACCTCGATGCCGCCTGGGGTGCCGTGCGCGAGTTTGACGAGCCAACTTGCGTCATCGTCAAGCACCTCACGCCCTGCGGTATCGCAAGTGCAGACGACATCGTCGTGGCCTACCAACGCGCACACGACTGTGACACTGTGAGCGCTTTCGGTGGTGTCATGGCCTTCAATCGCCCGGTCACGGGTGCCATCGTCGAGGCCATCTATGCCAACGGGCAGTTCATCGAGGCCATCATCGCCCCCTCCTTTGCGGCCGAGGCGCGCGAGCTCTTTACGCAAAAGCCCAATGCCCGCATCCTTGAGACAGGCGGCCTCAATCCGCCGGGCGGTCTGCTCGATTATCGCTCGGTAGAAGGCGGCATGCTCGCCCAGACCCCTGACACCGTGGGAGAGGATCCGTCCGCCTTCACGGTTCCCACAAAGCGGCAGCCTACCGCAACCGAGCTCGACGAGCTGTTATTTGCCTGGAAGGCCTGCAAATCCGTGAAGTCAAACGCCATCCTTATCGCCCGGGACAAGGCGACCGTCGGAGCCGGTGCGGGTCAGCCCAACCGGGTCAATTCGGCACAATTGGCAGTCAAGCAGGCAGGCGAGAAGGCGCGCGGTGCCGCTGCAGCAAGCGACGCGTTCATGCCCTTTGCCGACTCGCTTGAGGTACTGATTGCCGCTGGCGTTACGGCGGTCATCCAACCCGGCGGCTCCATCCGCGACGAAGAGGTTATTGCAGCCGCAGACGCCGCCAATGTGGCACTCGTCTTTACCGGGCATCGTCATTTCAGACACTAGAAAAATGCCGAGGAGGTTGCCGAGGAGACAAAGCACAAGTTTGCGCTTGAGCCTTTTGTGAACTTGACAGCTTTGTTAGAATCTTGTTATGGAAAAAGAGCCGACAGGAATACCAGAAAACGAGCGCCCGAACACGCAACGAGCAGCAAGGGGAGAAAGGCCACCCCGAAAGAAGCCGCTGATGCGGCGGCGGAATCCCCGCACCGCGGAACCTGAGAGTGCTCAGTTGGCGGCTCACATCGTCCGGCAGTCAGCCCCGCGCCCAACCGTGCGTCCAGCCGAGCGTCCAGCTGAGCGCCCAGCTGTGCACTCAGCAACACAGCCTGACGCGCACGCGGCCGCACGCTCAGCCTCGCGGCAGCGCAGCAACGGACAAGCTACCCGCAAGAAGTCCGCAGCCCCCGTACTCATCATCCTGTTCGTGCTCCTTGCTGGAGCCTTGGCTCTTTTTGGCGTGATCCTCGCACAGAATGTGCTCGGCCATGAGGGTGAAGACAGTCCCGTCAAGTCGCCGCCCTTCATGGGCAGCACGGATACCCAGACACAGCCAGAACCGACAAAGACCTACACGATCTCGCTTGACACAGGCGAGTACCCCGATGCAGTCGTGTTTCCCGTTGGAGGGGCTTCTGCTGAGCAAGAGGGTTTAGTAACAGGGGCTGATGGGCAGGAAGGTTTGTCCACGTCTCTTGCTTTGAAGGTGCCTTTTGGCACGCCGATAACCGCCTTGCCCTACCTCAAGGTCGAGGGCATGCGCTTCACCGGCTGGTGGACGGGTTTAGACTCAGATGAGAACGCACAGCGCATCGACAACAACAGCCTGAGTCTGCTCGCTTTAGACACCGATGTCACCCTGCACGCACGCTTTGAACCCAAGCCGAGCGTTATTGACTACGAGAGCTCCGGTGTGCCCATCTTCATGTATCACTACTTCTATGACCCTGAACTGGGAGAAACGGGGGAAGACGCCAACTGGCTGGACATCCACCTGTTTGAGGAGCAACTTGCCTGGCTGCGAGACAATAATTACTACTACCCAACATGGGAAGAAGTGAACGAGTATCTGCGTGGCAACATAACGCTGCCCGAGAAGAGCGTCGTTCTCACGAGTGATGATGGCAATGAGAGCTTCTACCGTCTTGCCATTCCCTTGGTTGAGCAGTACGGCGCACGGATAACGAGCTTTGTCGTCGCCACGGATTTTGACCCGGAGAATCTCGGGCGCTACGACAGAAGCCGCATCTTCTTTCAGTCACACTCCTTTGACATGCATCGGGGTGGTTCAGATGGGGACGCGCGTATCCTCACCTCCTCATATGACGAGATAGTTGCAGATGTGCAGGCAGGCGATCAGGTGCTGGGAACCCGCACGGTCTATTGCTATCCCTTTGGAAAGACAGACGAGAACGCAAAACAAGCGCTCAGCGACTCTAACGTGCAGATCGCGCTCGTCATCGAGAATGTCCGCGCCTATCCGATGATGGACATGATGGGAATCCCTCGCCTGCGCATAAGCGACGGCATCTCCCTCGACGTCTTCATCAGCGAAGTGAACCCGTAGGAGTTTGGGGCAACATTTGCAAAGCGCGGTTGCAAATGTCGTGTGGACTTAATGCGCAAAAGAGTATAGAGTGGTGCCAGTTGGGGGTTTTGGGTTTGATGAGAGCCCAGTAGCAAGGAGGAGCACCATGGGCAAGAAAACGATCCGTCTGTTTCTAGCTGCCGTTCTTCTGTTTGGGAGCTTACTCGTGTTGCCAGGGTGTCAGGTTGCCCCGCTGTATAAGGTCGATTCCTATGAGCAGGTCAAACAGGATCTAGCCGAGCACCAACCTGAGATAATCTATCCGGATATTTCCCGCTACGAACAAAGTGGGATTTTGACCTACAAAGTCTTTCTCTATCAAGGGGATAGGAAAATAAAGAGTGGGTATCATATTTACTCACAAAATGACGATTTAAGAGGAGCCGACGTAGACTCTGTTTTCTCTGTACTAACAGTAGAGGCTAAAAGCATTGAATATTATTACGATGAGTTAAACCCCTGCCCACCCTTGGAGCCTTCGAGTACTTATCGCGCTGTTCCTATGAAATATAGTGAGGAAGAGAGCACTGATTGGTATATTAGCGAGAATAGATTCGGTGAGGGGGAAAGCTATCTTTATCCGCTTGGAACTCGTGCAGGGGGTATAGAGTGCCGCTTTGATGTCGATGGGTACAGATATTGGATTCTTGTAGGAGTCATCATGACCCCCGATGACCTGAAAGTCAGGTCATATGAAGCTTGGATGGATGCAGCGCGAGAAGAGGTCTACCTGATAATCGATTCAGTCCTTGTCTTTTGAACCTGGTCTCCCTATCACGTGCTACCAGAATCGTCCTCTTTATGCTGGGAGTGGGGTTCGCGTCTGTTGTAGTGGTGTTGCAGGACTGACTCCGTAAGCCCGAGACGCCACACGAGGATAACGGCAATCGCCAGCAAAACGAGCAGGAAGAGGATACGTATGACCCCCGTATATTCCGCGATGAGCACCGAGCAGAAGGCGAGCAGGGCGCTTAGGGCGTACATGATGAGCACGGTGGTGCGCTGGTCATAGCCAAAGTTGATGAAGCGGTGATGGATGTGTCCGATGTCACGCTCACCGATAGACTGACCAGCACGAACGCGTCGTACGATGGAGAAGAAGGTGTCCAGTACCGGGATGCCCGCGATTGTGACCGGCACGAGCAACGATATGAGTGCCGGGGTGCGCACAACGCCAAAGAGCGAGATCAAACCGAGAAGAAAGCCCAGCATGAGGGCACCTGAATCACCCATGAATATGCGAGCCGGGTGAAAGTTGAAGAAGAGAAAAACCAGACAGGCGCCAATCAGCGCACAGGCAAAGACCACTGCATCAAACCCACCCTTACTCATTGCTAACATAAGGAGCGCTGCACCAGAGATGGTAGAGATGCCGGCAGCAAGCCCATCAAGGCCGTCGATGAGGTTGATGATATTGGCAAAAGCAACCAGGTAGAAGATGGTGATGGGGTAGGCAAAGACGCCAAACTCAAGAAAGCCGACTGCAAAGGGGTTTGCCAGGTGATCGAGGAGTACGCCTGAGGCGGTGGCGATAATCGCTGCGACGATCTGTCCGGCGAGCTTAACCAGCGGTTTCAAGCTGACAAAATCGTCGATGAGGCCGACGGCGAACATCACGGCTACGGCGAGCATAACCCCAAAGTAGTTGATGCCGTTTATGATGCTTTGGATCTCAATGGAGCTATGGAAGGTCTCGGATACGAGATAGAAGACCCCTATGGAGACAAAGATGCCGATAAAGAGCATAACGCCGCCAAGGCGGGGAGTGGGTGTGGTATTAACGCGCTTGCCATCAGGATAGTCGATGGCGTCAAAGCGCCGAGCTAGCCAGAAAGCAAGGGGCGAAGAGAGCGCAGTGCAGGCACCGGCTACGGCAAGGATAAAGAGATACCAATACCAGTCCAAAAGGGTCTCGCAGTCAGAGAGTCGTTACAAACAGGGGATAACCAATAGCAGTATAACTCATAGCAGAAGACCTGTGTAACCAAGGGGGGCAAACATGGTATAGTGGTGGCATGAAGCAGGTCTTCGAGAATACATCGTTAGTGGTGGTCACCTATAAGCGTTGCGAGCTCTTGCAGGTGCTCTTTGACAGCATCGCAGCTAATAGTGTGTCTCCGGGGCGTGTCTATGTCGTTGATAACGGTAAAGACTCAGAAGTTGGGGAGATGTGTTCGGCTCTTGAGGCCGCGCTGAGGGCAGGGCAGCTTGCTGAGACGCAGGTGGAACAAGCGGTTGAGCAGCAGGTCGCTCAAGCGACTGAGCGGCAGGGTGAGCAGCGTCCGGAGCAGCAGGTCAGCGCCTCACCTCCCCGTGTCATCTGGATTCCCATGGAAACGAATACCGGTGGTGCTGGTGGTTTCTCGCGCGGTGTCCTGCAGGCTTATGAAGATGGGGCCGAGTGGATCTGGGTCATGGACGACGACGTCAGACTCCTGCCCCATGCGTTGGAGACCCTGCGACCTTGGATGGATACGGCTGTTGAGAGCAATCGACGCGTTATCCAATGTCGCCGTCTCAATTTTGACAACAGCCTTTTTTACTGGCAATACCATTTTCTCTACCATCTGGGCATCCCAAACCCTATCTCCCCTTCGCGCTTTGGTGCAGGGGAAACTTGGCGCCCGATGAATACGGCCTGCTTTGAGGGTGGGCTTTTCCATCGCAGTGTTGTTGGGGCAATCGGGGCACCGGACAAGCGCTTCTTCATCTACTGGGATGATACGATTTACGGCTACCTCGCGTCAAAGCACACACAACCCATTCTTATCTCCGATGTGTTGATGCAGCGCATGCGCCATATCGACCACTTCAAGGTCGGATACATCCGCAAACTCAACGACACGAGCGACATGGTGCGTTACTACATCATGCGTAACCGCGGCTACATGGCGCGTTACACGCAGCTTTATGGCGAATATAATGCTTTTGTCTGGGGGCTTGGTACCTGTCTTACCTTTGCCAAGGAGTTCATCCGCCTGTTCATCGCACGCAACTTCTCTTCAGGCCTCAAGCAACTGAGGCAAGGCATGAAAGATGCCCGCGCCGCATTTAAAGACCCCACCTGGCACCCCATGCCACCCCTGTCCTAGGGACGTGCGCCGTCAGTAGCGGTAGCGCAGTCTCTCGAAGATACGTACACCCAACCCAAAGGGTACCTTGCGGATAAGGGAGCGTAGCTGCTCGGTTACCTCGCGTTTCTGCTCCTGCAGGTAAGAAAACGGGTCATACTCCCTAATAAAGCGGAAGCGCTCAAAATCGCGTTTGTTGTAGAAGAACTCCTCTGGCTTATCCGCGATGCCAAGGTTGGCAAAGATGTCCGTCTTCAGGCGGTCGTAGAGCTCCCCAAACGCCTCTCCGGGCAGGTTGTTGAGGCTCCAGAGGGAGTAGTGGAGGGCATAGTTGACGTAGTCGGACTCCAGCTCCTGAAAGCTGCCCTCGCGTTTGAGCAGGTCACGCAGGGCAGTGAGACTCGCATAGAAGTCGAAGGGGTGGCGCGCGCGGCTCTTTGAGAGCGAGGTTGAAGGCCGGATGCGCTGGTGGACGAGGGTCTTATCAAGGACGGTGATACGCTCCGCGAGCACAAGCCCCGCAAAAACAAAGTAGAGATCCTCGGTATTATGCTGCTCGGGAAAGCGCAGATCGTGCGCACGCACAAAGGCGGTCTTGTAGAGCTTGTCCCACGCCCAGCCAAGCATGGACCGGAACACGTCGCCCTTGATGGCGCGGAAGTCAAAAACGGGCTGCTCGAGGGGCAGGAGCTTCTTGTTGATGGTTGCAGGCCCCGCCGTGCGCCAGCGCTCCACCCCAAACTCGTCTGAATCAAAGAGGCAGAAGTCGGCATCGTAGCGCTTGCATCGCTGGTAGGCCAGAGCGAGCATCTCGGGCTCAAAGGTATCATCCGCGTCGAGGAAGGAGAGGTAGGCACCCTGAGCTGCATCGAGCCCGCGATTGCGTGCCGCGCCTGCGCCCGCGTTGGGCTGCGTGAGCACCCTGATGCGTGCGTCTTGGGCAGCATACTGTTCAAGAAGCGCGCGCGAGCCATCGGTCGAGCCATCGTCTATGCAGATGACCTCAAGCTCACGGTGGGTCTGCCCGAGCACACTGTCCAGCGTCTCCGCGAGCACGCCTTCAACATTGTAGACCGGGATGATGACGGAGATAAGTTCAGCCGTGCGTTCAGACTTGAGTTCAGACCTGGATTCAGACATGGCTACCAGCCTTCGAGAACATACGTTGCACGCGCCGGGCGGTCTTGCTCAGCCCGTGCACCGAGACAAAGGTTCCGAGCTTTCCCAGTTTACCACTGAACCCTTGAGCAGGGGAGATGAGCCTGAGCCAGGCATCAGGATCCTTGACCAGCAGCCGCATCTCCCGATAGAACTCCTCTTCGAAGTATTCTTCCTTGAGCGCGCCCGCAGCCAGAAGAGGGACAAAGTAGTCCCGCGCAAAGGAGACAAACTCAGGCTGCACCGACTCGTCGATGCGCAGAGTATTCCAGCGATAGGTCTTGTAGATGATGCCCTGGAGGATGTCGAGCAGTTTTGCCTTGCGTTGAGGGAGCAGCCCCAGGGTGTCTTCAGAGACGCCCTCAAGATAAGCGCGGTAATCATCGAGCTCCTCAACAACCGTAAAGACCTTCTGGGTCGACCGGGTCGAGGCAGAGAGGTTATCCTGTCGATAGTGGTAAAACGCCCGGCGCAGATAGGCAACGCGCTCAGCCGTTGAGAAGGCTTTGAGCGAGAAGGAGGTGTCCTGAAAGGAAGCTCCCGCCGTCTCGCGGAAGCGGATGCCGTGCTCAGCTAAGAAGCTGCGCCGGTAGATGCTGCACCAGACGGCAGGCTGGGTCTGGATGATCGCGTAGTCCACAAGCGGGTCGATACAGGGCGCTTCCACGTTGTCAGGCAGGGAGCTGAAGTAGCGCTCATCAAGTGTGGGCTGTGTCCAGGAAAGATAGAAGTCCGAGCGCGCTATCTCTGCATCGCAGGTCGTAGCGGCGGTAAGCAGGCTCTCGAACATATCCACGTCAATCCAGTCATCGGACTCCACGATGCCGACAAACGAGCCACGGGCGCTGTCGAGCCCTCTGTTCATGGTGTGTCCGTAACCGGCGTTGGGCTTGTCGATGACGACAAAGCGCTCATCCTCAGCCGCATGGCCCTGGATAATTGCAAGGGAGTCGTCGGTTGAGCCATCGTTGACACAGATGATCTCGATGTCGCGCAAAGTCTGAGCGCGAACACTCGTCAGGCATGCGTCAAGGTAGGGTGCGACATTGTAGACCGGTATGACAACCGAGAGCAAAGGCGCGGCTGCCCGATGGGCTTGCGAGCCATCCGGAGCAGATGGCGCTGTATCGAACTGGACTGACATACGTTCCAATCTTCTGCATCGTTGCGTGGGTGCTCAAACCGACAACACTATACCTGTTCAACCGAGTTTTCCGCAAATCTCCAATCTTTCGGCAAAGTCCTCTCTAATCTGTCGGCCAAGTCATCTCCAATCCGTCGGCCAAGTCATCTCCAATCTGTCGGTTATCGT
>JAITOC010000043.1 GCA_031290175.1 Coriobacteriales bacterium
GTGGGGCAGACCTTCGTGCACTCAGGAGTCTCGCAGTGCTGACAGGAGACCGTGAGAAAGTAGGTGTAGACGTCTGGCCACTGTCCTCCTTCTTTTCGGGGGGTCGGCCCAATACGGAGCGTCTTGTTCCAGAAGCTGCCGATAGGCACGCTGTTCAACACCTTGCAGCCAACAGAACAGGCTAGACAACCGATGCATTTATTCAGGTCGGTAGCTATAGCATACTGAGTCATGATTACACCCTCCCTTCGTAGACGGGCGCCCATTCCTTCAAGCGCGGATCCGAAGCGTTGTGGATTATCTCTGTGCCGTCATCACCGCAGGGTACGGGGTTGTTGAACGGCGAGTTCTCAGGCGTTGCCTTGTATATCTTGACGGCATAGCCGCGCAGGTTGGAAGAGCCATACAGGCGATCCTGCGCATACTGGTCGACAAGGCAGTTCACGGCGCTCAGCTTGAAGCCGCGGTCAGCCTGCTCGAGCTCGGGATACCACCATGAGTGCTCGCAGTTTGCCACCCCGGGAGCGATGCCGTAATAGAGGTCAGCGACCTGGCGGATCTTGCACACGGTGTCGTTATAGTCCGTCTCAATCCAAACCCAGTCACCTTGTTCGATGCCCAGACGCTCGGCATCTGCAGGGTTGATCTCGCAACGCGGCGCAGGGTGCAGCTCGCGGCAGAAGGGTATCTGGCGGTGCTCGGAATGAAAGTAGGTGCCCTGGCGTCGTCCGGTAGTGAGCAGGAAGACGTTGGGGTCCTCGTAGCGCTCGGGCTCGGCCTGCGGGGCGTGCGGTGCCGGGATCCAGCGGGGGAACTCCTCGCCGCGGCCAGGCCACCAAGCCTCCAGGGTAGTCGACCAGATCTCCTGCTTGCCCGTCACCGTGCCAAAGCCCTGCTTGGGCGGACCTGGAGGACCAAAGCCTCCAATCAAGCCACCGGTTTGATAGCGACGATAGGTCCCCCATTGGCTCGGGTAGATAAGCTTTGAGTCCCACCAGCCGTTCTTTTGGAACTGCTCGACGTACTCGGCCCAATTCTCGGTTGGGGGGAAGCCAGCGATGTCGTGTTCGCAAATTGCGTAGATGGGGTCGTCGAGAGGCCACTTCTCGGCATCAGTCTCAGCCGCATAGAAGGGCTCGCCCATAGCCTTGTAGAGCTGTATGTAGTGCTCGTAGTCAGACTTGCACTCGCCTGGCGGGTCGATGACCTTGACCGTGGCACCGATATGACCGCAAGAACCCTGGGACTTGCGCGGTGCGCTCATCTCAAGCCAATGGCAGGCTGGGAAGATGACATCGGCTATGCTGTCCACCTGTGGGGTGTGCCAGACGTCAATCGCATAGAAGAAGTCGAGCTTGCAGAGATTCTCATACGTGTAGAGGTTGTTGGACTGGTTCAAGAAGTCGCCGGGTGCGCCGACGCCGCATTTTACCGGGTATGGCGTGCCATAATTGATGGCGTCTATGACGCTGGTGGGGTCTGACCCGCCTATCGGTCCGGCACCCATCAATTCGAGGTCATTATGACTATTCACATGGATGGCCTTCGAGGCGTCTGTTGCCATGGGGTTGGCGGTTCCGGAGTTGCCAATCATCTCACCAAAGGGTGCTGTGGTGCCGCCGCGTGCGCCGCCGGGTGTGTCCATGTTACCGCACATGCCGCCCAGCAGGTCGCAGGCGCGCTGATTCTGGACGCAGTTGCAGGCATGTTCGGGTGCCAGCGTGTATTGAATAGCGCCGTTTCCGTAGCCGGTCGAGGGGTCAACACGGGTGGCGTAGGTGGTAGCCGCCTTTCTGATGAGCTCGGGGCTGACGCCTGAGATCTCGGACACCTTCTCCGGTGTATAGTCCTTCAGAAAGTCGATGTAGTGCTCCCAGACGGTGCGCACGTGTACTGCCGTACCATCCTTGAGAGTGACCTTGTATCCGCCTTCTTCGGTGTGCAGGGCGGGGAAGATCCCGTCCGGGAAGGGCACGTAGTCCAGGAGGAAGCCAGGAGATGCCCCCGTGAGGTCGATGCCGGGGAGGTGAGGAACCGAACCCTTTGTGGCGGGCACCCAGTTCTCGCCCTCCCAACCAGGGTTGTCGCCGCCCGCCTCATACCAGCTCAGCTGATTGGTAGGCTCGTTGAGCACCATGAAGCGTGTGTTGCTGCCGCCTTCCACAATGTCGGATTCTTTGAGCAGGCGCGTCTTGTTGTGCTCCGGGTTGCTCAGGCGGCCGCACTCTGTGGGCTTGAAGCTCTCCTCTTCCACCACCAGGTAGGGGGCGTTCATCCACTTGCGTACGTAGAAGTCGTCGTAGAGCTCATTCTCGATAATGACCTGTGCCCAGCTGTTGGCGACGGCACCATCGGTGCCTACTCCCAGGTTTACCCAGATGTCGGCTTCCTTACCCATATTGGCCTGGCGTGGGTCGACCGTGATGTAGGTGTCTGCACGGGTGGCGACATCGACTATGGTGCGACCGGCATCATCGTAGTTTGAAAGCTCAGCTGCCGACCCCCACTGCACGTAGACGCGGGGTCGCGCTACCGTCTCCATCCAGAACATACTTTGGTTGGCCACATTGAGGTTCAGCGCCACATAACGTGGACCTTTGCAAATCTTGTCGGCAGTGAATGAGTTGGGCGTACCATACAGGACAGAAAGACAGAAGTACCCGGCCATAGCCCAAATGCGCGAGGTTCCTGCCATGGTGAAGCAGCATTCTTTGCCGTACTTTTCCTGGGTGCTGGTTATTCCCTCCGTGGCGAGGCGGTAGGCCTCGTCGTAGCTGATGCGCTCCCATTTTGGATCCTGTCCCTTGGGACCAGTGCGCTTCATCGGGTACATCAGGCGTGACGGGTGATAGGCGGATTGCAGCGATGCCTGTCCCTTGGCGCAGTGGTTGCCTGCCGTACCAAAGGAGTTCTCGTCGCTTTCTGTCTTGATCACCTTGCCGTCCTGGATGGTCACCCATACTCCGCACTCGCATTTGCCGCACGCCCGGCAACAGGAGCGCACACGCTGGATGTCGTGCGCAGCCGTGCCTTCGTCACCATCTGCCAAAGCCCTGGTTACTCCTGCCGACAACGTTACGGCAGCGGTTGTGGCAGCAGCGAGTTTGACAAAGCTGCGCCTCGTCATCTTGAGGCGTTGGGAGAGGCTCTTGCCTTCAGGGCGTTCGCGTCTCTTCTCCTCCATGCATTCCTCCTTTCGTTTTCCGAGCAATGCTTCTCTGTACAGAGAGACAAACGCAGAACTACTGGTTGAACCTGCGTGCCTGCTCTTTTTTGAAGACCTGCTACGGAAACCAATATTACCAACAGATGGTAGCAAGGGGGTTGCCTTGAATCATCACACCCTCAAGGGGAGAAAGCAAAATGCAGCAGATGCAGCCCGATTTGAGCTACTATCTATATGAGTAGAGCCCTACTATGCTGAATAGTAGAGCTCAGAATTGGCGACAAAATGCCCCGTTTTGCTTTACCGTTTTGCTTTAGCACTCAGTAATCTGGTCGACACCAAGCAGGGTTTGCATGGAGTTCAGTATCGAGTGACGGTTGTCTTTCATGCGAGAGGATGCACGCATCGCAAAACTCTCTACTTTGCCGTTGGACAGATCCTGTGCCTGAACGGCTTCGCAAAGCACCAAGGCTTTGGTGGGGCAGATGTCCTCGCAGCAGCGGCACTTAACGCAGTCGCCTGAGTAGTGCTCAAGAGAGATACGTTCGTTGGTCTCGCTTTCAAGAAACTTGGAAAGAGCAGCTGTCGGACAGAACGTCGCGCACATCGTGCAGCCGTTACAAGTTTTCAGGTCAATGGTTACGTGCCCCCAGAGACGGGTCTTGAGCACTTCGTCTTTTGGATCGCCAAGCTGCGCGAGTCGATCAAGCAGGCGCTCGCGGCGATCCGGTAAGAAGTGCGGCAGTGTCCCGTCGTCAAGCACCTTCTGGTAGCGGGGTGCGGCTTCTTCCTGTTGCTCCAACGCATTCTCGACAGCATCGTCTAAGATAGCGGAAGCTGCGGTCTTTGCTCTGCCTGCTATTCCCAGAAAAAAGCCGCGCCGCGAAGGATCGTATCCTAAATCGTCAATGAGAAGGGTATCTGGCAAACCGTTGGTGATACCGATTCGCAGAGGGTTATCCCAGACATCCAACAGCGTGTTCGTAGTAGCAACGACCAGTTCTGCAGTCTTCATGCCAACTGCGTGCTCGCATTCAGCGCATGTGCTCTGAACAAGCGAGATGCTCGAGACTCCGGCAACGACAAGGGCGAGCAACAGACTCTCGTCTATCCTGCCCAGACAAGTGACACGCACCACCTTCTCAGGATCGAACAGACCCGATGCGGCGTCAAGCAGCTGCTCGCAAGCGATAACCGCCTCTCCATCAGCTTGCTTGGCGGCTTTAAGGCACGAGAGCAGAAGCTCGGTGTCGTTGGGCTCTGTCGGTTCCAGCGCGCCGGTCGGACAGACTGTCGCACAGGTACCACAGCCGATGCACCTGTGGGGGGTAAAGAAGATCTCATTGTCCTTGATGGATATCGCGTTGCTGGTGCAGGCCTCAGCACAGCGCCTGCAGGTTGCGTTGCGGTTGCGAACGGTCACACAACGGTTCTGATGGGTTCTGATGTGGTTGCTCTGCAGCCCATCAAAGAGATCAAAAATGGCAGATAGCTTTGGCATAACGCAGCTTTCCTCTCTCTCTTTCCATTCGAGCAATGTTTGTCTCAGGATCCACCAGGGTAACAGGCAGGGCAGCCAGAGCCCTTATAACGTAGTGAGAAAATACTCTCCCGATTCGCTTCCGGGGATCGGGCTTCCCGTTTCCGGGAGAAGGCTCGAAGGGGAGAGCATCGCCATCGTCTTTCCGTGCTCCGTCTTCAGGCGCGCTATGCGGATTCCCAGAGCTTCCGCCGTTTTTTGCTCCATCTTTTGAATCGTGGAGACAACCAGGGTTTTGCTGGCTTTGCCAACGGCGTCTTGGAAAAGCGCCTGGTAATCCTTTCCAAAAAGCTCTCTCTCAAGCTCAGCGGTTGAGTTGTCAGAGCGGTCACCCGGGGGCATGAGAACGTCATTCAGACCAACAAGGATTACCGTTTGGGGCGACAAGCCGGTGAGCTCTCCATAAGAGAGTATCCGCACCGCGTCAAGCCTGCTGCCAATATGTGGGTCGAGGGCGCACTTCCATGCCCGATCAAAGGTGGTTCGGGCGTCCTCTGTGCCTTCAAAGAGGTCGACGAGCAGGGAGAATGCCCTATCAGGCGCTTCGCCTGCAACAGCCTTCAACAAGGCATAGCCGATCTTCTTTTGATTGCGTTCGATAAAATCCATCCCCTCCAGATAACGCTCCCGCAACGCTTCAAAATGCGGACTCCCTGTTTCTTCGTCGCTGCTGGCAGTCTTACTGAGTTGAGCTACTGCTTCGGAGACAGTCAGGTTTTCTCTCTTTGCCAGTTCAAGCAACTGTTTCCAGCTTTCTGCCCCACGATCAGCCAGACCTAAACCGCACCAGCAGCGCCAGGCAAGGGGGTCGCTGGGGTGAGCCAGAAGATTAAGTTTTGTAAAAGCAGTGAGCGTCGGACTGCAGCTCGGTTCGCAGAGACGCTCTGAAAGAAACTGCCCACAAAGCAAGGTCACATGCTCTCGAAATTGGCTGGTCAACGACTGTTCAAAGGCTCTTGCCCAGTGGCTGTTTGGCACAATCAGATAAAAATCAGACAAGCTCGCTTCTTTGCTGCCAGAAGTCAGCCTCCGGATCCATTGGGATATCCCCTTGGCTTCTTCTTCGGGAGTTTTCCATTTGATGTTCAGGATTTGCCGAGTGGGGGAATCCGACAGGGCGTCTCTGCCTGAAGTATAAGTTGAGGTTTTGGTTGCTTCACTGCCGCTGGTTCTTTCAAGGGCGATGCTGATTGCTGCATCATGTTCCTCGACAAATCTGGTCAATCCCTCCGGACAAGGGAATGCATCTCGGTTCATGCCAGGCACCTCGGTATTGCCCGTGATAACAAGAGAATTCTTAGCCAGCGCTTCGCAAACTATCTGTGAAGCTTTGCTGAGGTTTTGGAAATCATCAACCATGACATGATCGAAGCCGGGAGCAGCGGCCTGCCAAAGATCATGCTTGATAAACAGCGTGCACAGATACGAGAGGTCCTCGGGCAGCACTGCCTGGTGTGCGATGAGATACGTCTCCAAATATGCCCACACTGCTGTGGCTATCTCGTCTCGAGTATCGTCCTCGCCGTCAGCAGGCAACTCGGGTATGATGCCGGTACTCCAGAATCGCGCAAGTGAGGTGAGGGCGCTTTCTCTCTGTGCGTCCGTAAAACCACAGACCGCAAGGTCTTGCAGAACAAAGGCTCTCTCGTATGCATTCAGCACACGGGGGTTCCTTGCCAGTGCCAGGCGTGCCTCTTTACAACTGAGTAGCTCAACGGCGAGCAGTTGTATGGTTGTGATTCTCAGCCTTGCTACATCAAATTGACCCCCTTCGAGCATCACTGACAACCGTTCTCTGAAGGCTTCGGCGGCGTTCGCGGTATTCACAACCACACAGATCCTTCCTGGATCAATCCCCTTGTTCGCAAGAAAGCAGGCCTTTTCTAAAAGAGCCTCGGTCTTTCCGCTCTTTACTCCACCGCAAATCCTCACAGCCCCGGCTTCCATCCAAGCGGGTGCGTCTTGGATCCTATATGCGGGTGTTGCCATTCTCAGTCTCCTTAACAATGTGAACACTAATGGGACAGGGTAGAAGATCCAGCTCGTTGTTGGTCGATGGTTTTCTCGATAAGCGTCAAGAGCTCTTGTTGGGAATGCACCCCGAGCTTTGCATAGATGGAGCGTTGATGCGTCTTGACGGTTGTCTGGGCGATGAACATCGATGCGGCTATGTGCTGAGATGTTCTTCCGCGCGCCAGCAGGAAGAGCGTCTCGCTTTCACGCTCGGTGAGTGCATACTTCTCAGCGAGCGTAGCGCAAGAATGCTGGAGCTTGTGGCCCCGAGCCCCATCTTTGTCGGACGAAGCGCTGGCGGGGCTATCTGTTTGCTCTGGGCCGCCAAGGGCCTGGACTTGAGGCGAAATATGGGCTGGGGGGGGGCGTCATTGTCTGTAGGATTGCCTCCAGATTCGTTTAGAGGCCTGCCAATAAATGCGATTGTCACGCTGCTGATGAGCAGCAATGCCAGCGAAGCCAGTGAGTAGGTGATGTCAGGCTGTTCGCTTGCAAGTGCAAAGGTGCCGACGCTGAGTAATTTTCCAAAATCAAACGCCAGATAAGAGATCAACAAAGGCCTGAGCCAATCTCGGCGTGCGACGATGATGAAGGGCGAGAGCAAGATTAACAAGAAGGCTAACTTCTGCATCGTGTTCAGTAGCGCGACAAACACGAGGATCCATGATATTTCCGCAAATTCGGAAAGCCAGAGTGCCACCACGGTAATCCCGAACAGCAGGAGCTCACAGAGTTCGATGCCACGGTGGTTCCAGAAGTACCTGAGAAGGGCAAGGATGCATAGGCTGCCACCGACTGATCCAAGAGCCGTCCCCAGTTGGATGATAAGCGAGATGGACGAGCCATCCTGCAACGGCAGCCACTTGGAGTGTATCTGCCCAAAAATCAGTGCCAGGCAGGCAAGCGTAGTATAAAACCCCCCAGCTATCACTATCCTGTCCTTGTTGGGTCTGACCTCTGCAGACAGGAGCGACTGATCGGATTGATAGGGCACCTGCCTTGAAGTCGCATCCGACGTAGCGCCCTGAGCCGAGCGCACCCAAGGCTTATGGGGAGTCATCTTTCGCAGGTAAAACAGGCAGCCTATGGAAACAACCGGGAGCGAGACGATCACACCGTGAACGGCCTCGTCTTTCATCAACAGGGTGAGAAGGTTTAATAGTGCAAGGACAATGATGCCATAGGCAAAGGATCGTGCAGCATAGCGAGCACCATGGGAGGCAAGTTCACGAAACCAGATAAAGAGCAGCAACGCTCCCCCCACAGAATCGAAAATGCTTGAAAAAAAGAAGAGCGTGGCCGGGTCAGCCGGTATGTTGCTTTGCCCCAAAGCAACAAGCTTTGAGCCCGAGTAGAGCACGGCGATACCGGCTTCGATTGGCATTTTTGCACGAAACAGCTGCGGCGCAAGACAATAGGCTACTACGAGCAGGACGACACAGGAAAACCCGACGAGATATGAGGGGAATCTGTCCAAGCTGAAATTGCTATTTGCACCGATAGCTAAAAGCCGCTCGTTCTCCATGGTCAAGAAGAGCGCACCAACGCCAAGTGCGGCAACAAACACACTATTGGCGGTATCGACTGTCGGTCCCGCTGTCTGGCTATCCGGAGTCATGTTAGAATTTCAGATCCTTCCCCTTCTTTGTTCAGTTCCCCAGGATTTTGTTCGTGCCATCAGACCTGGCAACCTGGTAGCAGAGCGATATAGTTCAAAACTATACAAAAATCAAAAATCCAATCTGTAATTTTACAACAGAGAATAGAACGCGAGCGCGGTTTTAAAGGTGATTTCCGCTGCTTGATTCTGTGCTCTACTACGCTGAGTAGTAGGACTCTACTCACGTGAAGAGTAGAATAAAGCAGGCTGTACGCACTTCATCCTTTTTCTCCCATTGAATGTGTGATGATTTAGAGCAATCCTCTTGCTACCATCTATCATGCGAGTATGAGTAGTGTTTGCTGAAGAGCAACTTCATGGGAGGTGAACTTGTTGACAGGCTTAAAAGGGGAAGACCCGCTTGATCTGCTTGACGCTGATGATGAGCACGAGTCCCTTAATGATCCTTTGCTACAAGACGAAGGCGCGGCTGACCCCGCTACGGTTGTTGATACGGTTACCGAACTCTTCAAGTCGATGCCGACGTATCATAAGCTGCTCCTGAGCATCCTTGAATCCTGTATCGAAAAGCAGAGGATTTCTGTAGTTATTGAAAGCATTGATGAGGTGCTGAGGAATAACTTCTCAGTATACAAAGCGGCACGATTCTGCGAACTCCTGGAACAAGCAGGTGCGCTTCTCAAGGTCACTGAAGAGGGCACACAGTATGCGGACGCCAAAGCCCAGCCAATCCTCGTTGAGGAAGATGGCCTTGAATACTTCAAGGCAAACGAGCCACCAGAAGCATTCTGGGTCACGACTGAAGAAGGCCGTAGGTTCCTTGAAGCCGATGACCCCTTGGAGCGGTTTCGGGATAATCTCGAAAACGAGCGGGTCTACCATCCCATCTTCACGCAGATACTGTTGCTCTGTTCAAATGAAAAAGGCAGAAGTATTGAAGAGCTGGGCGATGCCCTTGATGACGACCCCATCCTCCAGAAACCACGCATGTACGCCCGACGTTTTGTCGAGATACTTGAGAGGTGTGATGCTCTGACCTGGGATAAGGGATGGAAAACCACAGGTATCGGACAGCTTGGATTAGAAGAGATCGAGAGATATGACAAAAATGGCTAAAAAGATGCGCGCGGTCCGGAGCAAGGCGCTGCTCACAGCGGAGCAGCAGGAACTGATCAACCTTATAGAACAGCGTGCAGCAACCTACGGGCTTTTGAGCCGATTCTATTACAAGGAAGTCGATCAGGACTTCCTTAATGAGCTCAAAGAGGCGCGTTATCCTGCGAATACGGGCAACCCCAGCGTGGATAAGGGATATCTTCTGATCGTTACCTATTTGAGCAATATTTGGGAGAACAGCTTAAACGAGTTGGCTGTTGACTTTGTCAAGACGTTCATCGGATCTGGCTCCGATGCCTACTCAGCAGCTTTCCCCTTTGAATCCGTCCACACCTCGGAAAGGCGCCTGCTCATGCAGGATGCTCGGGATGAGGTTCTCGCACAATACAGAAGGGCTGGCTTGGCGAAACAATCGCTTTGGAAAGAGAGCGAAGACCATATCTCTGCCGAACTGGAATACATGTTTATCCTCTGCAACCGTACGGTCGAAGCGCTGTCAAAGGGCGACGAAGATGAGGCCTACAGCCTGTTAGTGAGCCAGTTGGATTTCTTGACAGATCATCTGTATGCCTGGACACCGATGCTGACAAGCGAGATGAGACGATTTGCCCAAACCGACTTTTACCAAGGGCTTGCATGGCTGACGGACGGATTTTTAGAAACAGACTTTGAGTTTCTTGAGGATATCTTCAGAGAAGAATAAATGGAAGGCTTGATGCTTTGAAAACAGAGGAGCGCCTGAATGAAGAATACACGGGTACCGAAGAACAGCCGAGCAAGAGGGGCATACTCTCAAGGCGCTCGTTTTGTATTGGGCTCGGCGGCACAGCAGTCTTGATAGGGTTCGGGGGATTCAAGTTCATCACCGTCGATCCGATCATCCGTCCGCCCGGGGGTCAAAATGAAGGCAAGGTCATCGCATCCTGTATCCATTGCGAGAAATGCTACGAGATTTGTCCGAGGAATATCATCGCACCTGGGCATATAGAAGACGGGGTGCTGAACATACGAACCCCGACGTTTAACTTCAAATACGACTACTGCGACTGGTGTGAGAAAGAGAACGACGGTGTGCCGCTCTGCGCGACCATCTGCCCGACGGATGCACTCTACCTGCCCGCAGGTGCTGGCATTTTCAGCGCAGCGCTCGGCAAGGCAGAACTCAACCCGGACTGGTGTCTTGCTTACAAGATGATGGGCTGTGCCTCGTGTTACAGGGCCTGCCCGTACGAAGCCATGGAGCTTGACGAATACGGTCGCCCCTATGTGCTCGAAGACGTCTGCATAGGTTGTGGAGCCTGTCAGGCTGCCTGTATATCCTTATCCAGCGGATCCATTTCTGAAGGTGCCAATGAACGAGCCATTATCGTCCGGGCGCTTGATGACAAGGGGCAGATTATCTACAAGCATGGATACCGGGGTAGGTGAGGGCGCCATGAAAGTAGTCAATATCCGCACCATAGTAGTCCTTATCCTGATTGCCGTCATCACCATAGGCTATATCACAAATTACAGTATCGGTACCTTCTCAGCAGTCGGATGGCGCGAGTTTGCCCTGCTCTGTCCGCTGGGAGCCTTTGAGACGATGCTAGCTTCAAAGACGTTTGTGGGCAAAGCTTTGGTGTCGTTGATTGCCACCGTCGTGCTGTTTGCCCTCTGTGGCAGGGCGTTCTGTTCCTGGATCTGCCCCATCCCCCTGGTCTCGCGGCTCCCGGATTTCATAAAGAAACGACTTATGGCCAACAAGACCACCACCCACGCGGTTGTCTCCGAACGGGCAGCCCTGGCAGACAAGGCTGGAGCTGACGAGCAGGTAGTCAAGCCCAAGGTGACGGAATCAATCGGCAACTCCCTGGTCAAGGCAAAATGCTCTTCTGGCTCATCACACTGCTCCGCATGTCATGAAAAACGTGGTCACCTCGACTCAAGGCATATTGTCCTCGGAGCCTCGCTGCTCTCCGCTTTTGTCTTCGGCTTCCCTGTCTTTTGCGCTATTTGTCCGCTTGGTCTGACGATAGCGTCTATCCTGCTGGTCGTCCAACTCTTCGCCATCGGAGAAGTGACCTGGACACTGCTCTTTGCTCCATTGGTGCTGGTCATCGAGGTTATCTTCTTCCGCAAGTGGTGCCAGGTGTTTTGCCCGCTTTCTGCCATTACGTCGCTGTTGAGCAAGGCTACGGTAACAATGAAGCTGAGGATAGACGACAAGAAATGCCTTGAGACATCTCAGAACCGGAAGTGCTCGGCATGTGCGTCGGTCTGTCCTGAACGCATTAACCCCCGTCATCCGGAGAAGTCCTACTCTTTGATGTGCGAATGCACAAAGTGCTATGAATGTGTGCAGGTCTGCCCGACAAAAGCCCTCAAAATACCCTTTCTGCCCTGGAAGACTGGCTCATTTGCACGGGTATCTGACAAGCATAAGGAGAAGAAGGATTGATGGCAACCGGAGAAGCCCCATCCAAAGAATATGCAGCGAAACCAGCTGATTCGATTGATCTGTCGGAGTTCAGCGGTATCGCCAAAACCGCGCTCATAACAGGGCGACACGGTACAGGGAAAACAACGCTGTTGCTTGACAGGATCCAGGCTTTGCTTGAGAGCGGAGCCGATCCCGAGGGGATACTGGTTGTCTGCGCCAGCGCGCTCAGCGAGCAGGATTTCAAGCTGGCGCTGAGCAAGAGGTGCAGCGAGTGCAAGGTGCTCCCGCAGGTTCTGAACACTCGCCGGCTCGCACGTGACATACTCGCCGAGAGCGAGGCAGAAGCACAAACAGGGCGTCATCCCCGTCTTTTGGCAGAGTTTGAATACAGCATTCTGCTCCATGACCTCAAGACCACCGGGATCAAACCAAAGCGGTTGAAGGAGATACTCAAGTTCTTCTACAAAAGCTGGACAGAGCTCGCGGACGAGGATCCTCATTGGCTGGTGACCAATGAGGAGAGAAACCTGCATGCCTTGTTGAAAGACGAGCTTGTTCTCCTGCGCTGCATGCTTGAGCCAGAGCTTGCTGCCACAGCAGTCAAATGGCTGAAGCTCAGCCCCAGGGATTCTGGAAAAGGGCGCTACGCTCAGGTTTTTGTCGATGACTACCATCTTCTCAGTCGGGCCTCCCAATTGTTGGTGCATCTCTTGGCAATAGAAAGCCTGACCGTAACCGGTACTACGGAGTCACCGCTGGAAGTTTTTGAATCCTTTCCCTACAAGGCGGGGTTAGATGAGTTTCTCCTGATCAATCCCGATGCTGAACAAATCGACCTTGCAGAAAGCTATCAAAGCGAGACGATCATTCGTGTGCGGAACGCTCTTCTTAACGAGGAAGTATTCTCCACCTTGCCTGAGCTGCGTCCGGCTACGGGTGCGGTACAGCTCCCGGGCAAGATCATAGTTGAGCCGTCTCTAACACCTGAAGACGAGTTCATCGCCATTGCCAGTCATGTAAAGGCTTTGCTGGCTGCTGGCACAGAGCCGGGTGATGTGGCGATAACAGCCTTCAATCGGAGCTGGGCGCGACATATAGCGGAGATACTTCGTGAGAACGGCATCCCGGTGGAATTGCATTATGATCACATGAGCCTGGGCGGTGACACCCGCGACCTGGATAAGTCTTTAGCGCTGCGGGTCTATACCGCGTTGCGGCTTGTGGCAGACCCGGATGATGCCACCAGCTGGCGCTGTTGGTGCGGCTTTGGCGATTATCTGGGCAACAGCGCAGCGCTCGCCGCACTGCATGAGCAAACCGCTTCGCAGGAATCCGCGATTACGCTTGATGCAGATACCGGAGACCTCAGGGCACTGTTGCAATCCATGGCGCTGAGAGAGGATCCTGACCCCGGTGTTAAGAGGGTTCTGGCTTTGTACCGGGAAGGCAATGCCCTTGTCGATGCCTGCCAGGGCTTAAGGGGGTCGGACGCACTTGAACAGATCGTCCTCTGGCTAACAGAAGGAGAGACGAGTATCCTGCCAGCCGTATTGCAGATGCCCGGCTGGGATGCCGATGGGCTGTCGTGCTCCCAGCTCGTTTCCCTCTATGAGCAGCGTATGACCTTCCCTCAACTTGATGACCCAACAGGCAGCGTGCTGGTTACCAGCCCCTCGTTCTTGAGCGGGAAACACTTCAAGACCCTGTTGGTATGCGGATTCGTAAACGGCTTTATTCCACCCCGCGGTTATTTTGATTTGGTCGAGACTTCCCCTGAGCAGCAGACCAAAATCCGCAACAGGTGTCTGCATATGATAGCGCTCATACTTGGATGTACGTCTGAGACCCTGGTACTGACCTATTTTGAGAAAATCGATCTGGCCAGCGCCGAACGCCTGAACCTGAGCATAAAGAGGATTCGTGCTGAGAAAGGGCAGCGGGTCTGTACGATACTACCGAGCGAGCTGCTCGAGCTCATAGTGCTTGTGGTTCAGTAGACCTCCCCTGAGCGTTGACGCTACAGCAACTCTTTTGCGAATACGCTTAGAGATACCATACTGATGCGCTTGAAGTCTTCGTCGAGCACGATTCTGTCAGATTTCAACCGTAAGCGTTCTGCGATTTCCTGCTCGACCTTATTGAAATAGCTCAGCACCAGCTTATCTGACACTGTCGATACAAGAAGACTCAGGCGTTGTTTTTCTACTTCCTCTATGTTCTTCTGCTTATTGATCGTGGCCTCAACCAGATCGAAATAGCTCCGAAGCGGAAAAAACCCATTAACAAAGCCGACTGCGATGATTTTGTCAAAACTCAGACCCGCAAGCGCTTCAAGCGAAGCTATCGTAACACCTTCTGCTGTGGAGAACTGTGGAAAGAATTGCTTCTGTTCGAGTAAGGCAATCATATCGGCAGGCGTGGCAACCTCGCCCAGAGTCAACAAAGGAGCGAGAATAGGCGGAACCTTTGCTTCGCTTGAGACAGATAACTCTCGAGTCAAATATTCAAGAAGTTCCCTGCCTTTTTTATCCGTACAACCCTCAATGAAATCTGTGCTTTGTCGCCACCCCTCCCGTTGTGCTACAACATCGGCAAACACCGCATCCGGGTTTTCAGTTGTCGCTTCTTCTCGAGCTTCCACAAAGGCGCTGCTTAATGCCAGATGATCACCAAAGCCGATCCAGCAGCGCCAGGCCATTGAATCGTGTGGTTCAGCTAGCAACCACAGGGCAGTGACAATGCGCAATGGTAACGAGGGGGCGAGGTGACGGACATCCCCCCTCAGAGTCAAAGGCTGATACAACCCTCGGGCAGGCAGACCACGTGCTTTCAACCCACACAGGATCTTATTGAACCACTGCGGATGAAAACACACCACGGCGATGTTCTCGGGAGCCTCACCGGAAGCAATTTGTTCACTGATCAGATCAGACACTCCGGCAAACTCGTTATCGGGAACCTCCCAATTCCAGGTCTCGAAAACAAGAGGCGACTCCTTCTTCTCAAGGACATGTGTCTCGGCGCTTGGATTGATACGAAGAAACTCCTCAATGCCCTCTGCATACGGATAACTATCGTAGACCTCGACACACACAGACGGGTCAGCCAAGACAGTGATCGAGTCGGTAGCCAGTAGATGGCACAACAGCTGTGAGGCCCGGGAGAGGTTTTGATAGTCGTTGACAAAGATATGGGGTTTTGCATAACACTCTTTGGTGGTGTTGCAGGTGCGTAGCGCCTTGCTTGCCAGGTTTGATAGTTCCGGCTCAATCACTCCTTGTAAGAACCTCAATTCTGAACGCAGGAAGG
>JAITOC010000031.1 GCA_031290175.1 Coriobacteriales bacterium
TGCTGAAGGCACAGACGCACCCGCAAAGACTGCAAAGGCTGAGAAGCCAACCAAGCCTGTGGCCGAAAAGCCTGCCAAGCCCACAGCTGCAAAGAAGACCACAAAAGCAAAAGAGGATACAGCAGCCGAATAGTCGGCTCGTAAGGATAGGGAGCACGAATCATGGCACATAAGAAGGGTCTCGGCTCATCAAGGAACGGACGCGATTCCAAGGCAAAGCGTCTCGGCGTCAAGCGTTTTGCTGGTGAGCAGGTTACGACCGGCAATATCATCGTGCGTCAGCGCGGTACACACATCCATCCTGGTGAGAATGTGGGCAGGGGCAGCGACGATACGCTGTTTGCGCTCAAGGATGGCGTCCTTGAGTTCACCAGAGGCGAGAAGCGTAAGGTGCACGTGCGACCGGTGCAGGTCTAACGGGCCTCCTCCTCAAGAATGCTAAAAGGATCAAGCCCTCTGTTTGCAGGTCAGACAGAGGGCTTGTCTTTATAGGAATGACAGGAATGAGATAGACAGGGTGTTCATCGATCAGGTACATATACACACGAAAGCCGGTGACGGTGGGGCTGGTTGTATGTCGTTTCGCCGTGAGGCGCATGTGCCAAAGGGCGGTCCGGACGGGGGAGATGGCGGCCATGGGGGCGATGTCATCCTCTCGGCTGACCGTTCGGTCTCGTCGCTTATCGATTATCGCTTCAAGCACCACTTCAAGGCAGAGCGCGGGACACACGGTAAGGGCTCGCGTATGCACGGGGCAAACGGAAACGATCTTATTTTAAGGGTGCCGCTCGGCACACAGGTGCGTCACTACGATGAAGAGACACGCGAAGCGGGAGAGTTGATCGCCGATCTCACCCATGAAGGTGAGCAGGTAGTCGTTGCCAAAGGGGGGCAAGGTGGTCGTGGCAACATACATTTTGTCACACCAACGCGCCGTGCACCCGCTTTTGCTGAGCTTGGGGTGCCTGCCGAGGAAAGCTGGATCGAGCTTGAGATGAAGCTCATGGCGGACGCCGCCTTGGTTGGTATGCCTTCTGTGGGCAAGTCGTCCCTCATAGCCCGCATGAGCGCTGCGCGCCCCAAGATCGCCGATTATCCCTTTACCACACTTGTGCCGAACCTCGGTATGGTTCGCACAGAAGAGCACAGTTTTGTCGTGGCGGATATACCGGGGCTCATTGAGGGTGCGGCTGAAGGCAAAGGCCTAGGGCATGAGTTCCTGCGCCATATCGAGCGCACTGCACTCATCCTCCACGTCATCGACGCAAGCGGCTCCTATGAAGGGCGTGACCCCGTTGAGGATTATCGGCAGATAAACGACGAACTGGCACGCTATGCGAAGGAACTCATCGAGCGTCCGCAGATAGTGCTCGTCAACAAGGTGGACATTCCCGGCACGGATGAGGTTGTTGCCCGTATCAGGGAATACGTGCACGCTCAGGCGCTTCGGGCTGTCGGCGGCAACGAATATGACGAAGCCTTCAACCCACCGCAGGTATTCTGCGTCTCAGCAGCTACCGGTCAGGGCATAGACGCACTTATCGCGGCAACCGCGCAGAAGGTGTTTGAGTTGCGCGTTGCTGCGCAGGAGCTTGAGGCTCAGGATGTACAATACGGCAAGGTCTGGGAGCTGAAGCGTCAGGAGCGCGACCGGCAGTTTGTCGCACGTAAGCTCGGCGGCGGGGTCTTTACCATCGAGGGTAAGGCTGTTGAGCGCATGGTGATCCAGACGGAATGGGACAATGAAGAAGCCATCGCCTTTCTCCAGCACAGACTTGAACGTATGGGTGTGGAGAAGGCTCTGGTTCAGGCGGGGGCCCGAGACGGTGATGAGATACGGATACTTGGACGCGCATTCGGGTTTCAGGTGACGGGCGTCTATGAGGATGAGGCATGAGCGCACAGCGGATCGTCATCAAACTCGGCTCATCAACATTGACTGACGAGAACGGTAAGATAGACGCGGGCTATATCCGCCAGCTCGCGGAGCAGGTGGCGCTGCTGCGTGAGCGGGGCTCCCAGGTGCTCATCGTGAGTTCCGCCGCCATCCCCGCCGGGCTTGAAGCTCTGGGGTTCCCTGCGCAGCGCCCTGATAACATCCCGACGCTGCAGGCCGCTGCCGCCGTTGGACAACTGGAGCTCTCCCGGGTCTATGCCGACGCCTTCTCAGAACAGGGGATCCGTATCGGGCAGATCCTTCTGACGCGCTTTGATTTGGAGAACCGCTCATCGTATCTGCATGTAAGAGACACGCTGGAAAAGCTCCTGGAGCTGGGCTCCGTGCCCCTTATCAACGAAAACGATACCGTTGCTGTCGACGAGATTCGTTTTGGGGATAACGACACCCTGGCGGCACAAGCGGCGATCATAGTCAAGGCAGACCTCGTCATACTGTTGAGCGACATCGAGGGGCTCTATACCGCTGACCCACGAGTCGTCGAAGACGCACAGCTGCTCGAATCGATAGCGAGCTTCACGGAAGAGCTCATTGCAGGCGTCGGTGCAGCCGGTACCTCCCGGGGCAGCGGTGGCATGGTGACCAAGATCGAAGCTGCGCGTATGCTCATGGCGGCGGGTATCCCCATGGTAATCTGCGAGGGACATCGCGCAAATGCGGTTCTTGATGCCAGCGAGGGAAAGCCAGTGGGCACGCTTTTTACACAAGACGGGAGCCGTAGACAGGCTCATGCAAAGAAGCTCTGGAGGGCATTGAGCGGGTCGGTCAAGGGTTCGGTGCTCATAGATGATGGAGCGGTGGCGGCTCTGCGAGAGAAGGGGAGTTCTCTGCTCCCTGTTGGCGTCAAGAGCGTCGAGGGTTCCTTCCTGACGGGAAGCGCCGTCGATATCCGCACGTCCAAGGGGTTTCTTATCGGCAGGGGGATCAGCAACTACACTTCCGATGAGTTGAGTCTGGCGGCAGGTCATAAGACTTCTGAGATGGCGGAGCATCGGTTTTCTGCACAGGGAGCGAGCGCCGAGGTCATCCATCGCGATCAGTTAGTGATATTCTAGGGAGACACCGGTTAATTCCGTCATTGCGGGTCAAGTCCTGGGTGACGGGGTGGGGAGCAATTGATCGGTGCTTTTCTAGTGCTTTGCAGAGTACTGACGTTCCAGGGAGGAACAATGTCTGTAGTTTTACAGAAGGCACAGCAGGCAAAGGCTGCCGCACAGGCGATGGCCCATCTTGCTGCCACCATGCGCAACGATGCCCTGCTCGCCTTGGCTGATGCGCTCGAGCATGAACAGGCGTACCTTTTGACTGAAAACGAGCTGGATGTGAAGGATGCCCGCGAGAAGGGGACAGACGAAGCGCTCGTCGACCGCCTCATGCTTGACTCCGGTCGCATTGCGGGCATGGCGGATGCGCTTCGGACGCTTGCCCGGCAAAGCGACCCTCTCGGCACCGTAACCGAGGGGCGCACCCTCTACAACGGGATACGCCTGAGGCGGGTGCGGGTTCCGCTCGGTGTCGTTGCCATGATCTACGAGGCGCGCCCCAACGTCACGGCGGATGCTGCGGGGTTGACCCTCAAGACCGGGAATGCCTGTCTACTCAGGGGCGGATCGCTTGCCAGCCGCTCGAATATCTCCTTGACCAGGGTGCTCGCAGAAGCCGGCATCAAAGCTGGTCTGCCCGAGCATTGGCTTCAGTCCATCGAGACGACCGACCGCGAGGCGACCTATGAGCTCATGCAGCTCCGAGGGCTTATTGACGTGCTCATCCCACGGGGCTCAGCCTCGCTTATCGCATCAACGGTCGAGCAGGCAAAGGTGCCGGTCATCGAGACGGGCGAGGGAAACTGTCATCTCTATGTGCACAAGGATGCTGACCCGGCGATTATCGCACCCATCGCGGTCAACGCCAAGACGCAACGTCCGGGCGTATGCAATGCCATCGAGTCCATCCTCATTGACGAAGTGGCGGCAGAGCGGTTCGCGCCGCTTATCATTGAGGCGCTTGCGCCTTACGGCGTGGTTTTTCATGCGGATTCGACCATCTATGCCCTGGCGCAGGGGCTGGACACCAAGCCGTCTCTCAAGCTCACACCTGCAAACGAGGACGACTGGGGCAGGGAGTACCTTGCCCTTGAGATTTCAATGAAGTGCGTCAGCGGGGTGGATGAGGCCATCCAGCATATCAATGCCTACAGCACCCATCACTCTGAAAGCATTCTGAGCAGGGATTATGAGGCGGTTAGCCGCTTTTTGGAGGAGGTTGACTCAGCGGCGGTCTACGCCAATGCATCGACGAGGTTTACGGATGGTGGAGAGTTCGGGCTTGGTGCGGAGATCGGTATAGCAACACAGAAGCTGCATGCACGTGGCCCTATGGGTCTTGAGGCGCTCACCTCCACGAAGTTTCTGCTTGAGGGGGATGGCCAGATCCGTGCCTGAGTGCATCTCCCCACGCTTCGATGCACGAATAGCGGCATGCACTGCTGCCGCCCCGTCTAACAGGCAGTTCAGGCTTGGTCTGCTTGGCGGCACCTTTGACCCGGTGCATATCGGTCATCTTATCCTTGCGCAGACTGCCTATGAGCAATTCGCCTTGGATGGGGTGTTGTTCGTACCGACTGGTCGGCCAGTGAGAAAACTCGATACACTCAGCACAGATGCAGAGGCGCGCTATGCTATGATACAACGCGCTATTGCTGGAGATGAGCGGTTCGATGTCAGTCGCATTGAGATCGACCGCCCCGGAGCGACATACACAATCGACACCTTGCGTGCGATGTGTGCGTTGTACGGTTGCGGGGCACAGGTTTTTCTGATAGCAGGGGCCGATGCGATGGTTGACCTCAAAACGTGGAAAGACGCCGACGAGATCGCGTCGTCGGTTATCGTTTTGGGTGCCCATCGAGCTGGTACCAAGAGAGAAGCGTTCACCCGAGGGCTTGAAGACGGAAGTTTTGACATACGCTTGCTTGCCATGCCGCAGCTCCCCGTCTCTTCTCAGGAGATTCGAGAGCGTGTCCGTGGCGGGCGCTCGGTGCGCTATCTGGTCGTAGATGACGTTCGTACGTACATCGAGGATTACCGCCTGTACCAGCAGTAAAGTAGAAAGAGTGTGAGGCATTGCAAGACGAGTACCAGCAGATATATAACGAGGCGCGTTTGATCCTTGAGACGCGCTTGAACGAATACAGGCTACTCCATTCCATCAGTGTGGCTGACACCGCTGCTTCCATGGCAAGACAGTATGGCGTAGATGTCGATAAGGCCTGCGTCGCCGGGCTCCTGCACGACTGGGACAAGAACCTCTCAGACGAGGAGCTTGTCGAGCGTGCGCGGGGATTCGGTATTGAGATGGCCGACCGCCTTGAGGATCTCGCCTTCCTGCTTCATGCGCAGACAGGCGCCATGGCCGTGAAGCAACAGTTCCCTGGGATAGACCCTGAGATCACGCAGGCTATAGCCCGACACACTTCTGCCGCACCTGATATGACCGAACTCGATATGATCATCTATATCGCAGACATAATCGAGCCGCTGCGCTCACGGGGCAATCTGACCCCTTTGCGTACGATAGCCGGTAAAGTCCCCCTTGAATTGTTGTTCCTCAAGTCGCTGGAGATGACCATGGAGCACCTCATCAAGCGTCATCGCTTCATCCACCCCGACTCGTTGCAGGTCTGGAACTCCTATATCGCCCGGGAGCGGGGCATGTAGTTCGACTCGACTGCTTCACGGAGAGGTGTTATTATCAAGAAAAGCCCTTTCGGGCGTCAGTGTTACAGGAAGCAACAGGAGGATGTGTGACATCTAAGGATTGGGCACGTATCGCCGCACGAGCGGCTGACGACAAGAAGGCATTCGATATCGTTGTGCAGGAAGTACGCGAGGCGCTGGTCATAACGGATTATTTTGTCATCGCAACCGGAGCAAACAACCGTCAGGTCGACGCCATAGCTGAAGGGATTGAGGAGGCGCTTCGCAAAGAAGCTGACATCAAGCCCATAGGGCGTGAAGGTAGGGATGATCTTACCTGGGTTCTTCTTGACTATGGTGACCTTGTTATCCATGTCTTCCAGCCCGAGATACGTGAGTTTTATCGCCTTGAAGCCCTTTGGAGCGATGTACCCACACTTGACCTTGCAGAGGCAGGAATCATCGACCCGGTGTATACCGAGCGTATCGCAAAACTCCTGGGGCTCAACGGAACACCGAGTGTCTCACAGGTGGCTGCGCTCGACACCGTCGAGTGATTCAGGTAGCAAGGGGTCTTTGTAGTCGTCTTTCTTCTGGGCGATGGTGCCGGTGTCGCGCTCCCGGAATTTCAGTTCACGTCCATAACTGACTGCCTGCTCCCCAAAGCGATCCTTCACCTTGTCCGTTGCCTCGACAAGCGAGCGCTTTTTGGGGCGGGGCGAGACCGCGGGCAAGGAGCCCGCAGGAGCCGCATGCTGCGTGGTTCTCGCGTTTGTGCCTGTGCTCATGCTCGCGTTCGTATTCGTTCTGAGCTCCGCCGCCCCCCGGCCACCCCGTGCAGGCGCGTCAAGGGAGTCGAAAAGGGAGTCGAAAAGGGATAATTGCTCGGGTCGTTTTTCAAAGGATGAGATGGCAACCCCAACCAGACGGAGCTTGTCGCCCGGAGACCAGACCTGCGGGAGCAGGGCATGCAGCAGGGGGGTAAAGACCTGTTCATCATCCACAGCATGGTCGACCGTCGTTTGTGCGGTGCGGATGCTGAGGTCATCGTAGCGCACCTTGAGTGTAACCGTGTACCCCGTTAAACCCTTCCGCCGCAACCGTCGCCCAACTTTTGTGGCGAGCATGGCCACCGCCTGTCGTATCTCCGCAAGCTCTATGAGATCCGTCGAGAAGGTCAGCTCATTCGAGATCGATTTAACCGTGTCGTCCGCCTCAACAGGCGAGGCATCGAGCCCGAGACAGCGATTGCGCATCATCTCGGCATTCTTGCCATAGATGCTTTTGAGCAGTGCTTCGTCAGCTTGCGCCATATCACCAAGCGTGAGGATGCCAAAGGTGTTGAGCTTCTTTTCCGCCTGGCGCCCGACTCCTGACATCGTGCGTATCGGCAAAGGGGAGAGAAAGTCTATCTCGCGTCCGGGATAGACCACCGTGAGCCCGTTGGGCTTGTCGATATCAGAGGCAATCTTCGCGACGCTTTTTGATGTGCCGAGACCTATCGAGCACGTTATCCCGAGCTTCGCGACACGCTTGCGAATATGATAGGCGAGTTTGATGGGGTGTTCTCTGACAAAGCGCCCGGGAGAGACATCGAGAAAGGCCTCATCAATGGATACCTGCTGCAGGTGAGGGGAGACGGCGAACATGATTTCCATAACCTGCTTGGACAGGGAGATATACCGGGGAAAATTGCCGGGAGTCCAGATGGCATCGGGGCAGAGCCGTGCAGCTTGAGCCGATGCCATCGCAGAGCGCACGCCGAACTTCCGAGCCTCGTAGGAACAGGTGGACACAACGCCGCGCCGCGCGCGGTCACCTCCGACGATAACGGGTTTGCCTCGCCAATCGGGATGGTCGAGCTGTTCGACTGAGGCAAAGAAGGCATCGAGGTCAAGCAACAGCACCGCAGCTCCTTCCCACGGAAGCAGCGCATCCAAACTCGTGGTTTCCTCAGATACCGTCATAGCGGTAGTATACACGAACAGATGTTCTATGAAAACAGAACGCAGCGAGCGGTGCCCAAAAGTCTATCCAAAGCGAAGAACAAGATAGATGCCGCTGATCACGATGGAGATAAGCATGAAGGGCACGCCAACTTTAAGGAAATGCAGAAACGTAAGGGGGTATCCCTCACGGTTGCTGATGCCCGAGAGCACGACGTTTGCGCTGGCTCCGATCAAGGTGCCGTTGCCACCGAGACAGGCCCCTAACGAGAGCGCCCACCAGAGCGGGGTGACGTCCACACCACTGGCACCCATGGTCAAGAGCACGGGTATCATCGTAGCCACAAAGGGGATGTTATCCAATATCGCAGAGATGATAGCTGACGCTACGAGGACGACAAGAATGGCGAGAATCATCTGACCTTGCGTAGCTGTAACGAGGAAGTGTGCAAAGGTATCGATAAGTCCCGTCTCGACCATACCGCCCACAACGATGAAGAGACCTCCAAAAAAGCCGATGGTCGTCCACTCGACGCCGAGAATGACTTCTTCGACATCCTGACGACCGAGAAGCATCATGATAGCTGCAGCCGTAAGGGCGATGACGGAGGATTCAAGGTGGAGCACCCCATGGAGCATGAAGGCCACTGTGACGACCCCGATCATGACAACGCTTTTAATGAAGAGGCTCCTAGAGACGATAGCCTCGTTCTCATCGAGTTGCATGATGCCCTCAAGGTATTCGGGCTCCACTTTGAGCTTGCGTCCATAAAGGAGGCGAAAACCGAGAATGGTGACCGCAAGGATGACGAGTACGATAGGCGCGTCAACGGCGATGAAGTCAAAGAAGCTCAGACCCGTTGCTGAGCCAATCATGATGTTCGGTGGGTCTCCGATGAGGGTAGCGGTGCCGCCGACGTTTGATGCGATGATCTGAGTGATGAAGAAGGGTACCGGGTCGAGCTTGAGTTCGCGGCAGATCATAAAGGTCATGGGTCCGATAAGTAACACGGTCGTCACATTGTCAAGCAAGGCGGAGAGCACGGCGGTGATGAGCACCAGGGCAACCATGATGAGCCAGGGGTCGCCCTTGACCAACTTTGCCGCCTTGATGGCAACGAACTCAAAGAGCCCCGAGCGCTTTGCCACCGATACGAAGAGCATCATGCCAACGAGTACCCCTAGGGTGTTGAAATCGATGTGCTCAAGCGCCGCATCAAAAGGGAGGATCCCAAGGCTGACGGAAGTAACCCCGTCTGCCGTGGATAGCACAGGAAAGATGAACAGGAGAGCTGCGCCGAGCAGGGCGGCAACGGTACGATGCACCTTCTCGGAGACAATGAGCACCATGACGCCAAGGAAGATGACTAGAGCTATGATCTGCACTGCGGTCATCTATATATCAACTCCAAGCAGCGTTTTTGCGGCAAGACCGATCAGGAAGGAGACCAGCGCCACGCCGAGGCTGATGGCAGCCATCTGCCCGAACCTGCTCCAGAACGGTAGGCGCTGGGCAACGGATATGTAGTAGTTGAAGAAGAAGATAATCAGTACGACACAGACCGACATGATGATCAGCGCAGTGAAGTAAAGATGATCATCGAGCAACAGGTAAGGGAGTATGAGGATCGCAACGGTTATCAGATAGGCGCATCCGGTATAGAGCGCTGCCTTGAGGGCGTGAGGGTTGCCGTTGGCCTTCTCGGCAAGGTAGTTGGACGCAGCCATCGAAAACGTGGCGGCAATGCCGGTGATGATCCCCGAAAGCGCCACAAGCCTTGTGCTCGCCAGAGCAAAGGTCAGCCCGGCGATGACACCCGTCAACTCGACCAAGGCATCGTTTAGCCCGAGGACAATCGCCCCAACATATTGGAGGCGTTCCTCGTCAAGCATGTCGACGAGCTGCTCCTCGTGCTCCTGCTCCCGAGCGATGACGGCTTCTATTTCAGGGACGGCGGCGGAGAGCTGACCGTAAGCGAGGGCAGTCTTGTCCTCGCCCTTTTCCATAAGGCGCAGTACGAAGGTGTAGCCCAGAAGGCAGAGCAGCAGCGTGTACCAGGCAACCTTGAGATGGTTGGGGACGACGGCTTCGTTCGTATAGGATTTCCACGTGTTATAGTGATCCTGCTCATCTTGCGCAATCTGCTCGAGGATCAATTTGTGCTTGGGGTGCTTTTCCGTTTTGGACATGCGCGCATACACGAGGCAATCGGTCGCCTCGGCCTTCTGGAATGCGAGCAGGGTCTCGCGTGTGCTGCTGTCGATGTGTACTGCCAAGACCTACTTGTTGGCCTCCTCACGGCGCGTCTGATAGTCCGCGATAAGTTTTTTGGCAACATCGCCTGGGACTTCTTCGTAGCCATCAATCTCTACGGTATAGGAGCCGACGCCGCGGGTCATAGACCTGAGGTCACGTGCGTAGGTAACCACCTCTTTATAGGGGACACGGGCTTTGATAACGGTGCGTCCGCTCTCGTCCGTGGACATGCCGGCAACACGACCGCGGCGGGTTGAGAAGTCGCCCATGATCGTGCCCGCGTACTCCTCGGTCACCGTGACCTCGAGGTTCGCCATCGGTTCGAGCAGGTAGGGATCGGCTTTCTCGCAACAGGCGCGAAACGCAAGGCGTCCAGCCTGCTTGAATGCCATCTCATTGGAGTCAACGGGGTGGTAGGAGCCGTCGTAAACAGCCGCTTTCACATCGACGAAAAGATCCTCTGTCAAAAAGCCCTCAAGCATGGCCTCGCGGATACCCTTATCAACTGCCGGGATGAGTCCCTTGGGGATCTTGCCTCCTACGACCTGGTCGAGGAACTCATAGCCGCCGCCGGGGTTGGGCTCTATGCGCACCCAACAGTCACCAAACTGCCCGGCGCCCCCTGTTTGTTTCTTGTGACGCCCTTGTGCCTCCGCCCTCTTGCGGATGGTCTCACGGTAGGGAACCTTGACCTCGAGCAACTTAGCTATGATGTTGTTGCGCTCCTTGATGCGGGACAGAATCAAGTCGACCGCTCCCTCGCCAAGGGTGGTGAGGATGGTTTGATGGGTCTGCTCTTCGCGATGCAGGGTAACACAAGGGTCGATCTCCGCAACTTTGGCAAGCAGGTCGCCGAGCTTATCCTCATCCTTAGGGTTCGATGCCTCAATGGCTACGGGATACAGCGGCCGCGGGAAGGGGAGTGGGGCTATCTCAATTGAACCAGAGTGACTGAGTGTATCGCCCGTGTGTGTCTCTGTGAGCTTGGGGATGACGATGATGTCGCCGGCTTTTGCGGACTTAATCTCCTCGGTCTCCTTGCCTGTCATACTGTAGAGATGTGCGATGCGATCCTTCTTCTTGCTCTTGGCGTTTATGAGTTCCACGCCGGGAGCTATAACGCCAGAGAGCACTTTTACAAAGCTCAGTCGTCCGACAAAGGCATCCGATACGGTCTAGAAGACGAAACAAGCCGCTTCACCATTCTCATCGATATGCAGGTCTTCACCATTGGTCAGCGGAATTGGTCCGTGCGCGTCAGGAGCAGGGAAGTACGTGATGATGTCTTCGAGCACACCTTCGATTCCCTGCTCGATAAGGGTTGAGCCGACGAAGAGAGGGATAAAGAGCTCCTGGGCTATGGCTTTGCCGAGCAGACTCTCAAGCTCCTCCTGTGTGAGCTGCTCCTCGCCATCGAGATACTTCATCATGAGATCATCATCGGCTTCAGCGACCAGGTCACAGAGTTTGTCGCGAGCGGCCTGCGCGGCCTCAAGATAGTCGGCGGGAATCTCTTCGATATTCTCCGCACCATCAATATGATAGCGAGCCTGCATGCGGATGATGTCGATGACGCCCTTGAACCCCTTGTCCACACCGATGGGGATGGTTACGGCTCCAACGCGCTGGCCATATTGCTTGACGAGCGCTTCGAAAGCGGAATCAAAATCCGCGTTCTCGCGGTCTATATGGTTAATGAATATCGCACGGCATAGGCGCTCACGCTCGGCCTCCTGCCAGAGCTTGGTGGTGTTTATCTGAGGACCGGCCACGGCGTCGATAACGAAAAGCGCCATCTCAGCAGCCTCCATAGCAGCAATGGTGTCGCCGAGGAAGTCATCAGCGCCCGAGGTGTCGAGCATGTTTATCTTAAAGCCTTTCCAGGGGATAGGTGCCAGAGAGGCAGAAACGGTAAACTGACGCTTGATCTCCTCTGGGTCATAGTCGAGGTTTGATTTACCATCGTGCGTCGTCCCAAGACGTGTGGTCTTTCCTGTGACGTGGAGCATGGCCTCGGCTAAAGAGGTCTTTCCTGCCCCGTCCTGACCAACAAGGACGATGTTGCGAACCTGCTCTGTACTCGGCGCTGCCAAATGACTCGACCTCCTCCTGTGCGGACATTCCCTGTCCGATAGAGTAAAAACCGATGATGAAGCGGTAAAAACGCGTACGACACATAATAGCAAAGAACCCGCTCAGGTTCGTGGTGATATCTGAGTGGATTTGGCATCGGATTTGATGTCCGCACATCCAGAGGTTGCCAAATGCGAGACTTATTATAAAAACATGCATAGTGATGGGTGAATGCCCTATAATGTGATTGCATCTATGGTTCATTTGACATTTTGGCCTAGTTTGCCCATAGAAAGGCTCGGGGCGTACCTTACTTTAGTTGGAGGATGACGTGGCAAAGCGATTCGAGATCATCAAGAGGGTTATTGAGCCGTATTGGTTGGAAGGCTCACCGATTGTCATGCAGGCTCATGCAGTGGTGCTTGATGCAGTGACTAATGATGTTTTTGCACAGATGAAGTTCCTGAACAAGGCGGAAAAACCGCTTTCTGGTATGGATCTCTCAGTCCTGCCACTATCGCCTGAAACAGGCGATAGAGTAGGTACAATAGATGGCACCTACAGTGGCTTATCGGTCTCGAAGGATGAGACCTTTGGATCCGATAAGCTTTTTCTGCTCCCACAGCGTGATATTCGTAGTTATGCAGTGCTCATAAAGAAAGTCAGCTTCACGGATGGGGAAATATGGGACTACAAGGCTGGCTTCATATTGAAATCAACCGTCCCCACAGATCCTGGAGCGGAGGTCTCGTCTGTTCCAACGACGATCTTAGAGCCAACACCCGCACAAGATCTTCCTGAATCGAGCCCGGTGCTCGAAGCCACGCCTGTGGCAGTTCAAGACCTGCCCGAGCAGCTATCTGAACCTCTAGCTACTCCTCTGCCTGACCTGGCTTCGGTTCTTACGGCCGAAACTATATTTGTTCGTGTTGACCCTGAGCCCATCGCGGCGCCCTCACCACCTTTGGCGCCGAAAGAGATGTCCGTCGATGCAGTTGTCTCGACTCCCGAGCCCGCCTCAGAGCCGGTGCCTGTTGCTGAGGCGGCAGCTGAGCCCTTTGCAGCAACAACCACCGAGCCTATCGTGGCCGTGGTGGTCGAGCCGGTTGCGGAGACAACCACCGAGCATTTCACACCAACGGTAGTCGAGCCTGTTGAGGCAGTGACGCCTGTCGCAAAGCCGGTCTCTCTTGAGTCTGCGCCTGCCCTTACATCTGTGGCAGTGGCCACCGACGCTGATCAGGTTAAACTTGTTCAGCCTGAGGGGCTCGGCATCGAAGAGAACAGCGATGCCGAGCCTTTCAAAAAGCCGTCGAGCTCAGCATTGCGGAACTTCTTGATGTTTTTACTGGTGGTTCTTGTGCTGGTGAACGTCGTCGTCTTCTCCATATTTGCCTATGTGCGCTTCTTTGAGTAGTTCGAATTGATGGATTACTCATCTTCAAGGCTCAGGCAGAGTGCATAAACCTGTCGATAGTCTTCCTGGTAGGCCAATATCTCCTGTTCGAGGGCGGTGAAATCCTCATCTGACAAGGCATAGTCCTCAAGTGGGTCGTCGAGGTGCAGAGCGATCGCCTCTAGCAGTTTTCGTAGATCGCTTTTTGCGCGCTGCTCCGGTGCCAGCCGAAGAGAGATTAGCTCACTGTATGCGCGCACGATGGAGAGGTTTCGTGCCTCGCCTTCATGGTCATCCGCATCTGCTGCTTTCTTTGCGTCGCGCAAAGCAGCGTTGTAGGTGTTCTGGTAGTCCTTCAATTCCTTTTCGAGAATCCGGGCGAGCTTATCTGCCTTTAGGAGCCGGCGCGCCTCCCGAGCCCTCATGAGACGCGCATCTTTTTCCTGTATAACAGGGAGCAGGGAAACCAGTTCATCAAGTCGTGCAAACGCAGCATCAGCATCCATAATCGTTCCTATCTTATTTATAGCACTTCGCGTCTTAGCGCCAAATGATGGGATTAGTCGTTGTCTCTCTCTATTTAACCATACAGACAGAGGTATTGTAACAGGAGTCAGACAGCGGCCTGCCAGGATACTGACAGGCCGCTGGTGGTGGATCTTGCAAGCCGAAGACCTAGAACGGAGCGTCGGCTGGCGGCTCTTTCGGGAAGCCGTCAGCGGTCCAGCGGTTGACGCTACCAACCTTCAGGCCGGGCATCGGGTCGCCGGGCTTCAGAGCTGGCTCATACTGGCCGGTGAGCTGCTTGCCGAGGTCATAGCCGTAGGTGATGCAGCGGCCATGGCTGTTGCCGGCGACGTTGATCGGATAGTCAACGGCGATGCAGCTGCCAACCATGTTGCCGCTTACATAGAGACCCTCGATCGGGTTGCCATCAGTATCGAGGACGGCAAAATCCTCGTTGCACTTCAGGCCAGCGGGGATGGCGAGAACAGCCGGGCCAACCTTGGTTGCATAGAATGGCGGCGTCTTGATGGGCGTCAGGAAGGTATCCTCTTTGAAGAAGTCGATGTCGGATTTTGCGTCACAGAGCGTGTTGTAACGATCGATCGTTGCTTTGAGCGTGTCCGCAGGTACATGGATGAGCTCGGCGAGCTCCTCAAGGGAGTTGGCCTCCCATGCCGGCTGCGTCCACGTAACGGGATCGGTTGCTGCATCCGGCTCCTTGCCAGCCTCAAGCCATGTCGGCATCTGACCGGCAAAACTCTCGGCGGCTGCCGAGGTTGGGGTGCCAAAGGGGCGGAAGCTGTCCCAGAACATACCGCCACCAAAGCCGACGGTATTCTCAATATCCTTCAGCCAGTTGCTGTCAAAGATGGCAAAGGCGCGTTGCTCGGGCTGGCGAACCATGTTGTTCGACTTGCCCTGAACCCAGGTGTCCTCACAGAAGAAGCGCTCGCCATTGATGTTGACGAAGAGGAACGCCGCGTGAAACCAAGTAAAGGCCTGTGGGTGCATCATGGTCGGGCCGGGGTCACCTTGGATATCGGCGCCGACCCAGAAGCCCATCTTATGACCCTCGCCGTTATTGACGGCGGCACCACTGTTCCAGCCAGAACCGACTTCAGTGGGCGTGTACTGGGTGCGCTCCAGTGGATAGGGCAGTGCGATGGGGGCGTAGGCCTCGACCATGTCCTTGTCGCCTGAGATGTCACCAGTGGCGAGCACAACGCCTTTGCTGGCGTTGATACGCTTGTAGGTAGTGGCGTCTGTCTGAACGACGGCACCAACAACCTTGTCGCCTTCCTTTATGAGCTGAACCGCGGGTGTGTTGAACAGGAACTCGGCTCCGGCATCAACGGCATCTCTATGGCAGAGCGTCGCGGGCAGGAAGGGGTTGTATTCGAACAGCGGGGGCTCGGTGCTCTCGGGGTCTTCCATCAGGAAGGTCATGTGATACCCCGGAACCTCAGACCATACCGTGTCCTTGCTGAAGAAGTCGCCCACCATAACAAAGGCACCTACAGAATCCACCTTATCGAGCATCCAGTTGGAGGCACGCTCGCTGTCGCGGAAGAACTTCGCGACGAGCTTCTCGGTTGCGCGGCTGCCCGTCTGAGCGATCCAGTGCGCATAGGCATCCGTCTTGTCAAAGGTGGCACCCACCGCCTCCATATACCGTGAGTTGATGGCACCAAAACCGCCGCCGCGTCCGTTGAAGTTCGCACACTTCTCGACGACGATGACCTTGCCGCCGCTCTCAGCTGCCGATGCGGCTGTCGCGAGACCGGACATGCCAGCGCCGATGATAAGAACCTCGGTGTCGATGGTCTCCGCGAAGTCGGTGATGGGCTCGGGAGCCGTCAGCCAGGGGTAGGCACCGGGTGTTGCCGCCGGAGCACCTCCGCCCGTGTTGCCGCCGCCGCCCTCCGTTGTGGGCGTGCAGCCAGCGAGTCCGGCTGCGGCTACCGCACCGGCTGCTGCCGCGCCCGTCAGAAACGAGCGCCTACTGATAGATTTCTTTCCCAGGTCTTCCATGTTTCCTCCTCTTGTACACACGATTAACCACGGTACCCGTGTTCCGAATACCTCTTTTATAAGATTACCACGATATGAGACAAAACCACACACATAAAACGGGTGATTGTGTCCGTACCCTCTCTATCTCAATTCGCGGAAAAACCCTACAATGGTAATTTACTGTTTGCAGGAGTACGAGCGCCGAGCACTGAAAGGACAATCGTGGCATCGGATTACAAGGATACGATGAATCTGCCGCAGACCGAGTTCCCCATGCGGGCGGGTCTGCCAGTCAATGAACCAAAGCGTCTTGCCAGATGGGCGGAGATGGATCTCTACCACAAGGCGCTGGAGAAGAATGCGGGAAACCCCTCTTACGTGTTGCATGATGGCCCGCCCTATGCCAACGGACCCATCCATATTGGTCACGCCTTCAATAAGATACTCAAGGACATCATCGTCAGGTATAAGACGCAGCGGGGCTTTTTTGCTCCCTATGTACCAGGCTGGGACTGTCATGGGCAGCCTATCGAACATATGGTTGAGACGAAGCTTGGACAGGAGAAGATGGCGAGGATCGATCAGCCTACCCTGCGTCGGCTGTGTCGCGATTGGGCGACCGAACACATCGACTTGCAACGCGACGGTTTCAAGCGTCTTGGCGTCATCGGCGAATGGGATAAGCCCTATCTCACCTATAACCCTGCCTACGAGGCAGGAAACGTGCAGATATTCAAGGAGATGTACGAACAAGGCGCTATCTATCGAGGCCGTAAGCCCATCCATTGGTGTCGTCACTGTCACACCGCGCTTGCAGAGGCTGAGATCGAGTATGGTGACGAGGTAAGCCCAAGTATCTATGTCGCATTTAAGCTGGTTGACCAAAAAGCGAATAAACTTCCAGATTCCGAACAGCCCCTCCATGTGCTTATTTGGACTACAACACCATGGACGCTTCCAGCAAATACGGCGGTGGCTTTGGCTCCGTCTGCTGCCTATGTTGCAGTAAAAGCCGACGGCAAGGCTTTAATCATGGCCGAGGCTCTGCTCGATACCGTTGCGGCAGCAGCGGGGTGGCAAGACTACGAGCTGGTCAGAGAGCCAGATGGAGAGACGTGGACAGCCAGAGGAAGAGAACTTGAGGGTCTTCGGTATGAGCACCCTGTGCACAAGCACATGCAGGGGGTCATCGTCACGGGCGAGCATGTTGAGCTTTCGACGGGTACCGGCGCCGTACACACGGCTCCTGGCCATGGCCAGGATGACTACCAGGTTGGGCTGGACTGGAATCTTCCCCTGTTGATGCCGGTCGACGACAATGGGATTTTTGATGCTGGTGGTGGTCCTTTTGAGGGGCTCGGCGTCGATGAGGCTAATCCGGTCATCATCGCTTGGCTCCGTGATCGCGGGAGCCTTATCGCTCAGACGGATATAAACCATAGCTACCCGCATTGCTGGCGCTGCCATAACCCCGTCATCTTCCGTGCGACCGACCAATGGTTCGTTTCCATGGATGCAACCGGGCTGCGGGCAAGGGCTATCATCGAGATAGAGAAGCTGAACTGGTACCCCGATTGGGCGGCAAACCGTTTGCGCTCGATGGTCGAGGGGCGTCCAGATTGGTGTATATCACGCCAACGTTCCTGGGGTGTTCCCATCCCAGTATTCAAGTGCGCAAGCTGCTCTCAGACCGTTGCCACGGCCGAAACCTTTGATGCGGTTATCGAGCTTTTCAAGCGAGAGGGAGCGGACGCCTGGTTTTCAAGGAAGCCTGAAGAGTATTTACCGGCAGATACGCGTTGTGCTCATTGTGGATCGAAAGATTTCCTGCCTGAGAAGGACATCCTCGATGTCTGGTGGGAAAGCGGCGTCTCCCACACAAGCGTTCTCGAAACCTATGATGAGCTGAGTCGGCCGGCGGATCTCTATCTCGAAGGCTCTGACCAGCATCGCGGCTGGTTCCAGTCCTCCCTGCTCACAAGTGTGGGCACCTATGGTGTCGCGCCCTATCGAGGAGTCATGAGCTGCGGCTTTACGGTGGATGAAGAGGGTCGCAAGATGTCCAAATCACTCGGCAACGGGGTCGACCCCGCCGATGTCATCAAGGAGAGCGGTGCCGATGTGCTGCGCCTTTGGGTGGGCAGTGTCGATAGCTCGCAGGATGTGAGCATCTCCAAGAACATCCTCGACCGTACCTCGGATGCCTACCGACGGTTCCGCAACACCTTCCGCTTCCTGCTCTCCAATCTCTACGACTTCGATGAGGAGCAAGACTTCGTGCGTTGGGATGAGTTGGGCACGATCGATCGTTGGGCGCTCGCGCGACTCCAGCAGCTTGCGCATGAGGTTGATGAGGCATACGACGCATTCCGCTTTCATGCTGCCTATCATGCAATCTACGACTACGTGATCACCGACCTCTCTGCGGTCTACCTCGATGCTCTGAAGGACCGTCTCTATTCCGATGCCCCCAAGAGCGTTGGTCGGCGCGGCGCACAGACCGTACTGTTCAACATCCTTGAGGTTCTGGTGCGCCAGCTGGCACCTATCTTGAGCTTTACCTGTGACGAAGTGCTTGAGAATTACCCCCCTGGCTTACGGTCTGAGGGTTTTGCGCAGAATGTCCTGCTTGCCGGGTGGCCGTATGATGACGACTATACCCCCGCCATCCCTGCGGGAGAAGCGGAAGGTCTGCTGTCAGACTATCGCGTTGCGCTCGCCGTGCGTGATGCGGTGACCCGACAGCTTGAGACAGCCCGCAATGAGAAGGTCATGGGCAAGAGCCAGGAAGCACGGGTCACCATTAGGCTTGCACCTATCGCTCATGATGAGCTTGCCGATTTGCCCCAGGGTACGCTTGAGGAGTTGTTCATAGTTGCCGAGGTGGAGCTTGTCAGTACAGATGGTCTGCTCGAACCCGAGGTCAGCGTAGAGGTCGCAGCAGGGGAGAAGTGTCCCCGCTGCTGGAATATCCGCACCCTCGCTGAGGATCCGGCACATCCGGAGGTTTGCTCACGCTGTGCTGCCGTGCTGACCGAGATAGGTTTTGTGAAATCGTGATACGACGTCATGGACGCACAACAGCGCTCGTCGCCTTCGCTTTGCTCGCCATCATGGTCGTCTTCTTGGATCGTCTTACGAAGACAATTGCGGTTACACAGCTCAGCGATGGTCACGCGGAGCCTTTTATCCCCGGGGTTGTCGATTTCCAGCTCGTCTATAACAGCGGAGCTGCCTGGGGCGTACTCGATGGTGCGCGTCTGTTCTTCGTTGTGCTGGCCGCCGCAGCCGTCATCGCTTTCATCGTCTATCTTTGGGTTGCCCGCCCCCACGCAACGCTCCATCTGCTTGCACTGGGGTTCATTGCGGGTGGGGCTATCGGCAACGCTGTGGATCGCGCCCTCTACGGGGAGGTCACTGACTTCATCCACACGCTTTTTATCGCCTTCCCCTACTTCAATGTTGCCGACAGTGCTATCACCATTGGGGCAATCTTTCTCATAGCGTCGATACTCTTTTCCGGCAGGAGTCAGGTGGTGGCGGAGAAACCGGAAGCCGCTGAGAGCGACGTGGGGGATGTTGGAGATATGTCAGAGGATGCCGCTGAGACCGCCGCAGCGGACGCTTCCGGCGCGTTAGAGGAAACTGACGATGCACGTTAGCCACACGGTTGCCAGCGACGAGCAGGGGCTACGCATTGACGCGCTCCTTGCGCGTTTTGATGACGTGCCCAGCCGCTCAGTTGCTGTGCGGCTTATCGAGCAGGGGGCACTGGTGATCAACGGCTCGGTTGTCACGAGCAAGAAACGTATTGCGCTTGCAGGCGATGTCCTGGAATACGCTGTCGAGTCCGAGGCTCCTCTGGGGCTCATCGCCGAATCGATCCCTCTCGACATCCGTTTTGAGGATGAGCACCTCATCGTGTTGTCCAAGCAGGCGGGGCTCGTCTGCCACCCTTCACCCGGCCATGACTCGGGGACGCTGGTAAACGCCCTCATTGCACATGTCGGGTACGACAATCTCGCCCAACTGCAGGGAGATGAGCGCCCCGGTATCGTACATCGACTTGACAAGGATACCAGCGGTCTCATGCTTGTGGCCAAAAGCGATGAGGCGGGGCTGCTCTTACAAGACGAGATCCGCCTGCGCGCCATCGACCGACGGTATCTTACGCTCGTTCACGGATACATCGCTCCCGATACTGGATTGATCGACGCGCCGATTGCGCGTGGAGGGGCAAACCGGAGTCAGATGGTTGTTTCCGACGCGCTGGACGCACGACAAAGCGTAACCACCTTCACGGTGCTCGAGCGCTTTGACGCAGGGCGCTTCGATGACGGCTATACGCTCATAGAATGCAAGCTCTATACCGGTCGCACGCACCAGATACGCGTACATCTTGCCTACATCAATCATCCCTGTGTGGGGGATCCGCTTTACGGCACGGGCACTGGTCGCCCCAAAGCCCAACTGAGCCTTGATCGGCAATTCCTCCATTCGTGGAAACTCGAGTTCACCCATCCTTTGACCGGCGAGGATCTCAGCTTCAGCTCCGAGTTGCCCGATGACCTGCGTGATGCCCTCGGGCGCATCGCGGGCGACTCTCTGGGAAGAACCGAAGCGGGCACCGGACTGCTCGGATAAAGGGTAACTCACTGTCTGTGTCAGAATACCCGGTTTTCAGAGCCGTCGAGCCGCAGCATCCAAAGCTTGTCATTATCGTCCTTGTTCTGGTAGATAATCCAGTCGCTGGCAACGCAGAACTTACCGCAGCCACTCTTTAAGAGAATAAGGCGACTTTCGCCGTCATAACTTATGAGTTCCAATGGGTTGTTTTTCGTCGAACTACCGGCAAGAATTCCCTGCGGGGTGGGGCAGAGGCTGGAAAACGTCTCGAAACTGATGCTGACGGGGGCAGACCCATCAAGACCTGTCTGCAATAAGCCGCCGTCAACAGCATACACTGTAAAATAGAGAGAGCTGTTGTAAACATAGACATAGTAGATAGCATCGTCAAAGATCACGATATCCTCGCCTGTTGCAAGGTCGATACGATGGACTTTCCAAGCATCAAATTGGTCTGAATAGAACAGGTAGCCCTCCCCAAAACTGATATAGAGATTGGGTTTTTCAGTGTGGGTTTTGAGGTCAGAGCCATCCAGGGCAATGGATTTGACAAGAAGATCGCCGTAGCTATCTTCAAAATAGATACGATCGTCTGTGAAGTATATCCTGTCGGCGGCCTCTTCGCTGACTTGCATGACAGTATCGGTTTTTGGGTCAAGACGGAAGATCCCTTTGTCGGTGCCATAGTAGAGGTACCCCTTATAGAAGTTGAGACAAGCAGCGCCTTTTGCTTCAGTGACCTCTTGTTTATTCTCACCGCTCAAATCCATGACGTAAAGCTTGTTTCCCTCTGTGATGTAGATGGCGTCATTGGTCTCAACCGCAAAACCTCCGTTGTGGATATTGCCGGAAATATTACCGGTAACCTCGGAGTCGAAGAGAGGGTCGCTTGGATCAGGCGATTTGGGTGGATCTGCCTGCGTGATGGTTGCGGGAGCATCGACCGGCGGATCGTCCACGGGTTGTTTGTCCGCAATGAGTTGGCTTACGACAAACCAGCTACCCACGCCCACAAGTATCAGCAGAACAACTCCTGCGCTCAGACCAGCAAGCAGCTTTTTGGGTTGGGACTGCGCCTTGTCCACAAAGCTCAAAACCTGATCGACCGAGGCAAAGCGATCCTTGGGATCAAAGGCGATACACTTCTCGATAAGCGCTCTCAGTCGTTTGTCGGTGATGCGCCGTTGGAGATCCTGGCGATTGGGGCCTCCCGTTGCGAGGTAGATGAGGACGATGCCGAGAGCATAGATATCGGTCTGTGGTGTCGATTGAGCATAGCCATATTGTTCAGGGGGAGCATAGGGGAGTGTCCCCACGTATTCGGTGTCAGAATCAACACCCGGCTTGAACGTGCGCGCGATGCCAAAGTCGGTGAGAACCAGTGTGCCATCCGGTTTGAGGATGATGTTCTGTGGTTTTAAATCGCGATGCACGACTGGTGGATCTAGGCTGTGTAGATACCCGAGTATGGTGCAGAGTTTTCGGGCTACTTGATAAATGTCATTTGAGGGGAGCGTCCCCTGTGATACGACAAGGTCGAGTGGCTGTCCGGGGATATACTCGCGAACGATATAGCTGCGTGTTGCATCCCTGAAGACGCCAAGCGAACGAGGGATGCTCGGATGCTGCAGTAAGGAAAGAATTTCACCCTCGGCATCAGCGCGCTCGCCAGAATCATTGCTCGTAGCTCGCAGGATCGCCTTCTCGCCGGTGCGCTTGTCGATGACAAGGTAGACCTCTTTACCGCCCTTGTGCTTCAAGCAACTCTCAAAAACGTAGGTTTCCGTGATGACCTGTGGCCAGCCATCATCCTGGAGAGAAGTGGTCAGGGAGTCCTTATAGTCTTTGAGAAATTCATCAGTGTCGTTCACGATAGCTTCCCCATCTATCTTGAAATCAAACGTTATATGTTTCATTGTACTAAACCTCTGTCTCCTGGCAAACAGACCACAATCCCGATGAGCATACACGATGTAACGCAGTGCTTTGTCTGCTCAGAGCAGACAATTGATCATCGACAACGCAAGAGCCTACCAGCCGCAAGCACCGCAAGCGTCTTTACAGAGTGTTTGCGCGGAGAGGGGCTCTATGAAAGCAAGCTGTGATACACTTTCACCATGCTTTCTGGGTAATGGATAGCGGCAGACAGGCTAAACGCATGACTGACCTTGGTGCTGAACGCACAGATAGACAAAAACCGAATAACCCGGATTCACAGGCCATGCTGAATCGACTTAAAGAGAATCAGTTCCCGGCAGATGGCTGGGAGACCTTCCTTGATCCTGACATCCGCAACTTCTTTGACGAGTTGTTCTTCAAAACCGGCCTCAAGCGTAGCGCGGTGATACGTGATGCAAATGTCTCACGCACCTATGGCTATCAACTCATGGATGGCTCACGCAGAGGGCAACGTGATTACTATATCAGCATCGCTTTGGCGATGTGTCTCGACCTGCGCATGACCCAGCGCCTGCTTGCCGTCACGAATACCGGGGGACTCCATCCCCTTATCAAACGCGACGCCGCCATCATCTTTGCAGTCAACCATGGCTATGACAATGACAAGCTCTACGCCTTCCTCATTGAACTCGGACTACCGCCGCTTGATACCGGCCTCGAGGAGTGATAGTCGCTCGATGATGGCGTTCAGCAGACACGACAAGACAGGCATCATGCTTGTCAATACGGGAACGCCCGACGCTCCTACAAAAGACGCGGTCGTTCCCTATCTCCGACGCTTTCTCATGGATCGCCGTATCGTTGATATTCCCCCTTTCTTTTGGAAGCCGATACTCAACTGGTTTGTCCTGAGGGTGCGCCCGGCAAAGACTGTCGCCATCTACAAGCGAATATGGACGGAAGCTGGTTCGCCCTACACCTTGTATTCCGAGGCTCTGGAGCGCGCCCTTGCAGAAAGAGCCTTCGTGTCCGAGGCCTCCCTGGCACCGGATGCCCCGTATGCTTCTACGTGTGCGTCTGAAGTGGAGGTGCCCCTACTGCAAGGCTGCCATCTCCGCATGGCACAGCGATATGGGAACCCTTCCATCGAATCCGCTATTCGTGATTTCAAGCATCGGGGGATAGAGAAGCTTGTTGTTTTGCCCCTCTATCCACAGGAGGCTCTAGCCACTACCGCAAGCGTCCACGATGAATTGCTGATCCAGCTTGGCAAACAGGACTTCCATCCCATGTTGCACTTCATTCAGAACTACTACGACAACGATGCTTATAGCGCGGCGGTGGCGGAGAGCATCAGACCCCACCTTGAACAAAAGGATCCCGCCGATACACACCTCGTCTTCTCGTTCCACTCGATCCCTCTCAAGGATCGGCGCCGGGGCGATCCGTACCCTGAACAGGTGAAAGCAAGCACCACTGCGATAGCCGCAGGTCTCGGGCTTGCCGACGATGCGTGGTCATTCGCCTACCAATCCCGTTACGACGACGCACAGCGTTGGCTTGGACCCTTCCTCGACCGGCACGTTGAAGAACTCCTTTTGGCCGGAACCCGCAACCTCGTTATTGCCTGTCCGGGATTTGCCGTCGATTGCACCGAGACACTGTACGATATCGACTATAACTTCCGCACAGAAATTCGTGCTTTCGCCAAAGCGAGCGGAATAGCCCCCGAGACCCTCAGTATCTCCTGCGTACCCTGCCTCAACGACAGCCAGGCACACGTTGCTGTGCTCGAACAAGTACTCATAAGCAAAACCTCGCTTCTTGGGAGCTGAAGAGGAAGACTGAGGTTCTATTTGGTTACAGCCCACTGACCCTGTGAACTGTAACTTTATTTGGGGTTCAGGGGGTCAATTCGTCTCCTCGTCTTGTGGTCGGGCGAGATAATCTCTATACTTAATAGTTCGTCCTCGTTGTATATCCGGCAGCGAGGTTGGTAATTATTGGCCCCGAGACATGTTTTCACGTAGCGCCCACTGTTGTGCGTTTATGGAGGCGAGCATGACGGACGGGGCCCCTATTTGAAAGGGGTCCACTCTTGAGTGAGATCAAGAACACTTCAGTCATCATACTGGAGGAGGTTGGGGATGAGGAACTCAACCGGCTTATCGACCAGACCATCACAGACTTCGATGAAGGCGATCTGGTCACTGGAACCGTTGTAAAAATTGAGCATGACGAGGTTCTGCTCGACATCGGTTTTAAGTCCGAAGGTGTTATTCCCGCGCGTGAACTTTCTATTCGGAAGGATCTTGATCCCTCTGAAATCGTCTCATCTGGCGATAAGATCGAAGCCCTGGTGCTCCAAAAGGAGGACAAGGATGGGCGACTCATTCTCTCAAAGAAACGAGCCGAGTATGAGCGTGCCTGGATAGATATTGAAGAGAAGTTTAACTCCGGTGAGAATGTCATCGGCGAGGTCATAGAGGTCGTCAAGGGTGGCCTTATCCTCGACATCGGCCTGCGCGGCTTCCTGCCCGCATCTTTGGTTGATCTGCGTCGTGTGAAGGATCTCGAGAGCTTCACGGGTGAGCAGATAGAGGCTCGCGTTATCGAGATGGATCGCAATCGCAATAATGTTGTGCTCTCTCGCCGCGTCGTGCTGGAAGAAGGTCGCAAGAGCGAGCGCAATGAGATACTCGAAAAACTCGCCAAGGGTATGCGCCTCAAGGGCAGCGTCTCATCCATCGTCGACTTCGGTGCCTTTGTCGATCTTGGCGGCATAGACGGTCTCGTCCACATCAGCGAGCTTTCTTGGAACCACGTAAGCCATCCGTCAGAGGTTGTCAAGGTTGGCGATGAGGTTGAGGTCGAGGTGCTTGAGGTCGAGCTCGACCGCGAGCGTATCTCCCTTGGTTTGAAGCAGACCACCGAGGATCCATGGCGTCAGCTCGTCAAGAACTACCCGATTGGCACCATCATTGAAGGCAAGGTGACAAAGCTCGTGACCTTTGGCTCCTTTGTTGAGCTTGGTGATAATATCGAAGGCCTGGTTCATATCTCTGAGATGGCTGGTAAGCATATCGAGTCTCCCGCACAGGTCGTGCATGTTGGCAATACGGTGCATGTCAAGGTCATGGACATCGACCCCGAGCGTCGTCGTATCTCCCTCTCCATGAAGGCTGCGGCTGAGACCCTCGGTATTGAGATTGAGGTTGCCGAGCCGGATCCCAACATGCCGAAGCCCAAGCCCAAGACGCGCAAAGACAAGGACGACGGCGAGATTGACGATGTCGAAGGTGAAGCTCCCGAGACAGATGCCGAAGAGGTAGCGGACGACGAGGCTCCGAACGAGGAAGCTCCCATTGAGGAGACCGTTACCGAGGAAGCCACAGCCGAGGAAGCCACAGAAGCGGCGGTTGAGGAAACACCCGACAAGGCAGTTGCCGTAGCTCCCGTAGAGGAGCTTGCTGAGGCTGCTGCTGAAGAGGTCGTAGAGTCCGAAGAGGCTCCAGCCGAAGAAGAGGCACCAGCGGTCAAGGAAGAAACCCCTGACGTAGAGGCGGAAGAGACTTCCGCAGAGGAAGAGTCCGCTGCCAAAGCATAAGACCCCAAGCAATTATCGACGGACTTATTAGAGCGATAACACAAACGAGGCGGAGAACTACCAAACCGCCTCGTTTGCATTTGCAAGAGAGCTGCCTAACTGCTCACGTTTCAAACGACCGTCATTAAGGCGACATCATACGAACTGTGGGACTGGAGAAAATTCACACAATAATTACTACGGAAGCTTCCAATCCCAGATAAGCATGAACGACCTACTCGAGCTCTAAGAATGGTATCATTTCAAAGCTATGACTACAGCAGATCACATCAGGAACTTTTCGATAATCGCTCATATCGACCACGGTAAGTCTACCTTGGCCGATCGTGTCCTTGAGCTGACACATACCATTGCGGATCGGGATATGGTCGAGCAGGTGCTCGACTCCATGGATATTGAGCGTGAGCGAGGTATCACTATAAAGTCGCAGGCCGTTCGCGTCATGTATGATGCCTCCGACGGGCAGACCTATCAGTTCAACCTCATAGACACACCGGGGCACGTGGACTTCACCTACGAGGTGAGCCGCTCGCTCGCCGCCTGCGAAGGGGCAGTCCTTGTCGTGGATTCGACACAGGGGGTCGAAGCGCAGACGGTTGCAAATGCGCTCATGGCCATGAACGCTAATCTTGAGATCATCCCGCTCATCAACAAGATTGACCTCCCGGCAGCTGATGTGGAGCGTGTGCGGCACGAGATAGAAGAGGGGCTCGCCATTCCTGCTGATGAGGCGATCCTCGCTTCCGGGAAGACCGGTCAGGGCATCGATGAGCTTCTTGAGGCAGTTGTTGCGCGCATCCCGGCACCCAAGGGCGATGCGGATGCTCCGCTCTCCGCCCTCATCTTCGACTCCTACTTTGACGCCTACCGCGGTGTCGTGGCGCTCATCCGCGTTGTGGACGGCGCGATTAGCGCCGGCATGAGGATCCGCTTCATGGCAACCGATGTTCTCGCACAGGTCGAAGAGGTAGGCGTACGCAGACCCGCCAACGAGCCGATGGAGAGCCTGGGGGTGGGAGAAGTTGGCTATCTCATCACCGGCCTGAAGGATCCTGCCGACGTGAAGGTTGGCGACACGGTGACGCTTGCCAAGGGGGGTGTCACGACGCCTTTGCCGGGCTATCGCGAGGTAAAGCCCATGGTATTCACGGGCATCTTCCCGCTCGATGGCGACCAATACGCCGATTTGCGCGACGCTCTCGACAAGCTGACGCTGAACGACCCGGCTCTGATCTATGAACCCGAGACGAGCCACGCGCTCGGTTTTGGCTTCCGTGTCGGTTTTCTGGGGCTTCTCCATATGGAGGTGGTCAAGGAGCGCCTTGAACGCGAGTTCTCCCTCGACCTGCTCGCCACGGCTCCGAGCGTCGAGTACCACATCTACCGCACGAATGGCGAGATGCTGACCATCCACTCCCCACAGGATATGCCCGACGCCGCGAGCATCGAGCATATCGAGGAGCCCTATCTCACGGCAACCGTCCTCATCCCGCCCGATTACGTAGGTGCGGTCATGGATCTTAGCGTTGCGCGAAGGGGCACCTTTGAGACAATGCAGTATCTTTCTACGACGACGGTGGAAATGAAGTGGTCCATCCCGCTCTCCGAGCTTATCATGGACTACTTTGACCAGCTCAAGAGCCGCACCAAGGGCTATGCCTCACTGGATTATGAGTTCTCCGATTACAAACCCTCGCAGCTTGTCAAACTCGACATCCTGCTCTCGGGCAAGGCCGTCGATGCCCTGAGTTTTATCGTGCACAAGGACAAGGCGTATGCTACCGGTAACGTGCTGGCACAGAAGCTCAAGGCAATCATCCCCCGACAACTCTTCGAGGTTCCCATACAGGCAGCTGTGGGCGGACGCGTGCTTGCGCGCACCACCGTGAAGGCGCGCCGCAAAGACGTGCTCGCAAAGTGTTATGGCGGCGACATCAGCCGCAAGCGTAAACTGCTTGAGAAGCAGAAGGCGGGCAAGAAGCGCATGAAGAATATTGGGAATGTCGAGGTTCCGCAGGAGGCGTTCATGGCGATCCTGAAAGTGGACGAGTGATACCGGAGAAGATGGGGAGCGGCGTACGATGATCTCCGAGACGACATGCGCACAACTCCCAAAGGAATCTCACACGCTGCCTCCCCACGGGGTGTTTCTGGCGCCGATGGCGGGTGTGAACGACCCGGTGTTCCGACGCATATGCAAGCGTCTGGGGGCAGACCTCACCTACACGGAGATGATCTCAGCCAAGGGTCTGAGCTATAACAATACCAGAACCGAGCGCATGCTCTCCCTCGATGAGACGGAGAGCCCCGTGGCAGTCCAACTCTTTGGGAAAGACCCCCATACTCTTGCGGAGCAGGCGCAGGCACTCGAGGCGAGCCACGGCGCGGACATCGCGCTCATCGACATCAACATGGGGTGCCCCGCGCGTAAGATAGCCGGAAAGGGAGAGGGCGCGGCTCTGATGCGTGACCCTGAGCTTGCCGCCGCCATCCTGCGTGCTGTCGTTGGCGCCGTTAAGCTCCCGGTTACCGTGAAGTTCCGGAAAGGCTATGAGCTCGATGCCGACGATGCGGTGGCGTTTGCGCAGCGAGCGGAGCAATGTGGGGTGGCGGCGGTGGCAGTGCACGGACGGACGGCTCAGCAGTTCTATCACGGAAGGGCCGATCGTGCACTGATAGGACGCGTGAGGCAGGCGGTAACCATCCCCGTGATTGCCAGTGGGGACGTGTTCACGCCTGATGACATCCGCGCGTACTTCGAGGAACAAGGTGCCGATGCCGTCATGGTTGCTCGTGGTGCCCAGGGCAATCCTTGGATATTCTCCGCATCAGAGCCCACCCTAGAGGAGCGCGTCCGCATCGCCTGGGAGCACACGGAGGGGCTGCATGGGTGCCAGCCGCAGCGCCTGGCGTCGATGCGCAAGCACGTGTCCTGGTACTTCTGCGGTGTATCGCACGCTGCCACCATCCGTCGCCTGGCCAATGACTGCGTCACGCTCCTCGATTACCAAGCCCTCTTCGAGCAGATACTCGCGTGGCGGTGAGGGTTTTGATGGGTGCATACCGAGCGCTCTATATCCACATCCCCTTCTGCAAGCAGCGCTGTGGGTACTGCGACTTTACCACGGAGGCGCGCGCGCAGGACGATCCCGCGCTCGACGCTTATCTTGACGAACTTCTGCGTGCTGTCAGGAGCGCATCCCGCAACGGCGAACTGGGGAGCGCAGAGAGCATCTATATTGGAGGTGGGACGCCGACGCACCTCGGGCACAAGCGGCTTGTGAACCTCGTTTACACACTCTCCCTGAGCTTGAATCTCCACGATGACACGGAGTTCACCGTCGAGGCAAACCCCGAATCCCTCACCGCGCCTCTGGTGCGAGACCTTTTTGCTCTGGGTGTGAACCGCTTCTCAATCGGGGTACAGAGTTTCGATGACCGGGAACTTGCCGCGCTCGGTCGCGTGCATGATGCGCAGCAGGCACGTGCTGCTGTCGAGATAGTGCGGGAGCGTTGCGAGAACATCTCGCTTGACCTTATGTGCGGCATTCCACTACAGACCCCTGGGAGTTGGGAGCAGTCGCTTGCGACCGCGCTTGCAACGGGGGTGAACCACGTTTCTGTCTACCCACTGAGCATTGAGGAGGGCACGCCCCTTGTGGGCTTTGCGGTGGATGAAGATATCCAGGCAACGATGATGGAGGATGCGGCAGCCATGCTTGGAGCTGCCGGTTTGGAGCGGTATGAGGTAGCGTCCTACGCCCGCCCCGGTTTTGCATGCAGGCACAACACTGCGTACTGGACGGGGCTTGCGTATCTGGGGCTGGGCAAGGGAGCGCACGGTATGCGCATGACCGCCGAGGGCAGGGAGCGTCTTGTTGACGGAGCGGTACAGGAGCTCTTGACCTTTCCTGAGGCGGCAGCTGAGGATCTGATGCTCGGCATGCGCAGGGCGCAGGGCGTCTCCCTTGAGCAGGTGGCAGCAGCATCCACGCTTCTGCCCAATATGCAGCAGGCATTCGAGCAGGCGCTTGACCGAGGGTTGGTACGCGTGAGCAACGGACGCTATCAGCCCACCGACCTCGGCTGGCTCAACGGCAACGAACTCTACTCCACCATCTGGGATGCCCGTTCATAGATCCCGGAAGCCTCTTTTGTCACATTCGCGTGACAAAAGAGGCTTCCGAGCTTTCAGCCTGCTACCATGTACGGTTGTCTTGATAGCGGCGTAAGGATTAGGAATTGCTCGGCATGCTTTCTCAGCGGAGACAAAGGGTCTTGAATGCGTTGGTCGACGAGTATGTCGCCAGCGCTGCACCTGTCGGCTCCCAGACACTTGTCAGGCATTACCTGACCGATGTCTCTTCGGCCACCGTTCGCAGTGAGCTCATGCGCCTTGAGGCAGAAGGATATGCGTTGCAGCCACATACCTCTGCAGGGAGGATTCCGACCCATTGTGGCTATCGCATGTTCGTTAACAAACTTCTGCTCCATGAGGCTTCTGATTACCCTACGCCTGAAGAGCCTGTTGGCAGAACTCCACGCGTCAAAACACCAGCTTTGGCGACTGCTTTGCCTCTCAGGGTTGAAGCGCTGGAGGCGTTTGGGGCAATCGGCGCTGCTGAATATGAAGGTTCTCACCACGAGCCGGTTGATACGTTGAGCGCCTCAACCGGGCTGCTCTCGCTTCTTCTGATCCAGCAACCGTCGTCTGCCCTGTATCTCCGCGGGTTGGCGCGTCTGCTTGCACAGCCTGAGTTCCGCGATAGCGCCGTTCTCGTCCCCTTGCTCCAGGTGCTTGAGAGCACTTCAGCCCTTACCTCTCTTCTGGAGACAAGCCTCAGAAAGCGGCGTTTCTCGGTCTGTGTGGGCATTGAAAGCGAGAGGGGTCAACTCTCGTCATTCTCGCTTGTGGCGGAGCGCGTGAGGAACGAGCACTATTCTGGCGTCCTCGCAGTGCTTGGTCCTATGCGTATGGATTATCGTAAGGCGATACGATCTGTTGACCTGGTGTCACGGATTATCGATTGTGGGGGAAGGCATGACGTGAGAAGGGATACGCTTGGCTGTTGATTATTACAAGACCTTAGAGGTTTCGCAGGATGCAAATGAAACTGAAATAAAGAAGGCCTTTTACCGCAGAGCGCGGGAACTGCATCCTGATGTGAACAAGGCTCCTGATGCCGAAGAGCGCTTCAAGGAGCTCAACGAGGCATACGACGTGCTTTCCGATTCCAATAAACGTGCGCACTATGATCGTTTTGGCACGGCAGGTGGATCGGGTGGTGGCGGTGGTTATCAATACGTTGATTTTGACGACCTTTTTGGTTCGGGCTTTGGCATGGGTGACCTCTTCAGCCAGTTCTTTGGTGGCTCTGCCTACGGGCGGACGGCTGTCCGCAAAGAGGGTCGCGACATGGGGGTTGGGCTCAAGCTCACCTTGGAAGAAGTGGCCACCGGTACAAAGAAGGAGCTCGTATACGACAGGCTCGCTCCCTGTGAGACCTGTGATGGCACGGGCGTTGGCGCTGGCGGCAAGACAGTCGAGTGCGGTAGCTGCCATGGCTCAGGACGCGTTGTCACCGTGCAGCGGACTTTCCTCGGTGATATGCAGACCCAGACCACCTGTCGGGACTGCGGCGGAACCGGCAAAGCCATCGATATCCCTTGTCCGGACTGTGATGGCCAAGGACGTCTTCCCGACCGGCAGCGCGTCAATATAGACGTACCGCATGGTATCCGCGATGGGCAGCAGCTGCGGCTTTCCGGCTATGGTGAAGCAGGCATGCACGGAGCACCGGCAGGCAACCTTATCGTCACGGTACGCATCGAGCCGCATCGTGAGTTCAAGCGCGATGGCGATAACCTGCATGTGAGCAGGGATATACCCATAACCCAGGCGACGCTTGGTGCGCGCATCACCATCCCCGGCATCATGCCTGATGAGAAGATCGAGGTCGAGATACCGCAGGGCTGTCAGAACGACCAGGTGGTGCGGGTTCGAGGATACGGCCTTCCGCGCTTCAAGAAGGAGACGCGCGGTGACCTTTCAGTGCATGTACGTGTTGTGATCCCCAAGAACCTCACCAAGCGACAAACCGAGCTGCTTGAGGAGTTGGCACGTGAGTTCGGGGATGAGGTCGGAGCCAAGAAGGGTCTGGGGCAACGACTTAAAGACGCGCTCTCCTGACACCTGTGTTATGACGATACCGCATTTCTTCATAGAATCGTCCCTTGTGGCAGGCTCCGATGGCTACCTCAGTGTGCCTATTGAGCGGGAAACGCTCGACCACATGCGGAGCCTGCGCCTGAAAGCGGGGGAGCATATCGTTCTTGTCCCCGGTGACGTACCTGGGCAGGGGACTGAACTGGAGCTTACAGGCGAGCCTGTGCGCGGAGATACGCATATACAGGGTCGCATGGTCAGAATCCTGCACGACTGCATTCGTGAACGGCTCACGCTCGTGCAGGGCATATCGGCAAGCGAGCGTATGGATCAGACGATACGACAGGTAACCGAACTCGGGGTCGAGCGCATCATCCCTTTGCAAAGCGAGCGCTCCACGGTGCGGCTTGACGCGCACGCCGCCGGGGCAAAGCTCGAACGGTGGAAGCGCATCGCGCGCTCGGCAGCGGAGCAATCCGCCCGGCTCACACTCCCTGAGCTGCTCACCCCCGGTGGTCTTGCGGGCGCCCTTGAGTTGCTTGCCGAGTATGACGGCATCATCGTTGCCTGGGAGGAGTCGGAGGGTCACTCCCTCGGCGAGGCGGTGGCTCGCATTGTTGCCACCACCGCGGTATCCGCGTCTTCCACAGCATCTGCTGCTCCCCGGGTTGCCCTCTCTATCGGTCCTGAGGGTGGCTTCTCGGCCCAGGAGATTGCGATATTGACAGAAGCAGGCGCTCAGGTGGTCAGCCTTGGTGCAACCATACTCCGCACCGAGACAGCGGCTGTCGTCGCCAGTGCGCTCGTGCTCTATCACCTCGGTGCTCTCGGAGCACGCTGAGCCATGTTTCACGTTATCAATCTGGGATGCAAGGTGAATCGCGTTGAGGCCGACGCACTGACGGCGGATCTGCTTGCAGCCGGAGCGCAGATAGCTGCCGCGGATACCGCAACCGTCATAATCGTGAACACTTGCACGGTCACAGCCGAAGCCGACACCAAGGCGCGTAAGGCTATCAGGCAGGCAGCCCGCCAGCCCCAGAGCCCCTGGGTCATAGCAACGGGTTGTGGTGTCAATCTGGATCCTGTTGTCTGGGAAGCTCTGGGGAAGCGCATCATCGCCGAACCCAACAAGGATGTGGTCGTCCAACGGGCACTCGAACTCCTGAGTGGGCAGACGCTTTCTGATACAGAAGCTCCCCCTATCCACTCGACGGAGTTTCGGGCGCGGCGCGGGGTCAAAGTGCAGGATGGCTGCGATAACCACTGTAGTTACTGCATAGTTCCCGCTGCACGTGGAGCAGCGCGGTCAGTTCCCCTACAGCAGATACGTGAGACGGCGCAGGCTCTGGAAGCCGAGGGGGTACGCGAGATTGTGCTTACCGGCATCAACCTCGGACGTTTCAGGGATGTGGACAAAGGGCTACGTTCCCTGCTTACTGAGCTGCTTCAGGCAACACGGAGCGCACGCTTCAGGCTCTCTTCCCTGGAGCCCCCTGATTGCAGCCGTGAACTCCTTGAGCTGATAGCCGCCTCGGACGGTCGCCTCTGTGCACATCTCCATCTTCCGCTTCAAAGTGGCTCAGTGGAGGTTCTGGAGGCTATGGAACGTCATTATGACCTTGCGGCCTACGAGGCTCTTGTCCATGAGGCGCGGGCAACCGTGCCGGGTATCGCCCTGACGACCGATGTTATGGTCGGATTCCCTGGAGAGACGGACGCCCAGCACAAGAAGAGCCTGGCTTTCTGCCGGAAGATGGCTTTCTCAAGGATGCACGTCTTTCGCTACTCCCTGCGCCCCGGCACAACTGCCGCGCTGCGTGGTGACCAGATAGACCCCACGGTAAAGGCGCAGCGGGCCTGCGAGATGCGCGCACTTGCCCAGGAGCTTATGCGGCTTGACCTCAAAGCGCGCGTCGGTACCCTTGAGCGTGTGCTCATCGAGCGAAGCGGCAGGGGTATGAGCGAGAGCTACCATCAGGTTCGCGTCGATGCCCAACTCCCGCCCGGTTCACTTATCACGATGCAGTTCGAGCGTTTGCGTGATACCCTGTTAGAAGGCATTGAAACCCCTTGATGAGCCACAAAGCTAGAGAGGAAGGGTCTACTTTGGATTTTGCCCAGGTATCGTTAAGTATTCCGGAGCGCATAGATGTGGCTCGTCTGGTTGGCGTGAACGATCAGTTGCTTCGCGCTATCGAGGATTCTTTTGATGCACGGATAACGCTACGTGGGAATACCATCGATATCAGCGGCGAAGCTCTGGAGATACAGATATTGACCGCCCTGTTCACTGACATGATGAAGATGGCAGAAGCCGGGCAGGACATAACGCTCAACGTACTCGCGCAGTCTATAGACCTTATTCGGCAGGGAGAGTTTACCCCTTCGATATTGCGTGAAGACATTTTGTTGACCTACAGAGGCAAGGCGATACGAGCGAAGACAACGGGGCAAAAACGCTACGTGGACGCTATCCGCACGCACACGGTCACCTTTGGCATCGGCCCTGCCGGTACGGGAAAGACCTACCTAGCCATGGCCATGGCGGTGGCCGCGCTCAAGCGCAAGGAGGTCGGGCGTCTCATATTGACCCGCCCGGTCGTCGAGGCGGGGGAGTCCCTCGGCTTTTTGCCGGGCACCCTCAACGAGAAAATCGATCCCTACATACGCCCGCTCTACGATGCCCTCTTTGACATGACGGACATGGAGCGCGGAAACCAACTTATCGAGCAGGGCATCATCGAGATAGCGCCCCTCGCCTTCATGCGCGGGCGGACCCTCAACGATAGCTTCATCATCCTTGACGAAGCGCAGAACACGACCGGCGAGCAGATGAAGATGTTCCTCACGCGCCTTGGCTTTGGCTCCAAGATGATTATTACGGGAGATGTTACCCAACTTGACCTGCCTAAAAAAGTTTCTGGACTGAAGAATGTCCGGCAGATACTGGAAGGTCTTGAGGACATCGCCTTTGCAGATCTGACGGGCAAGGATGTCGTCCGTCACTCGCTTGTCCAGCGTATTGTAGCCGCGTATGAGAGTGCAGAGAAGGAGCGCGCCTGAACATGCAGGTCTTTATCGACAACTCCTATGGCAAGGTTGATGACCTGCCCAACCTTGAGGGTTTGGCGCTCTACGCGTTGGAGCAGGAGGGTGCCCCCGAGGCTGCTGAACTCAGCGTTTCGCTTGTCGATACCGGGCGTATCTGGGAGTTGAACCGCCAGTACCGAGGCGTCGATGCCCCAACGGATGTGCTCTCCTTCGAGTGTGAACGCGAGGCGGAGGACGGGCTTTCTGAGGTCGTGCTGCTCGGAGATGTGATCATCGCCATCGACGTCGCCCGCGAAGACGCCCTTACCTACCGATCGAGCTTTTCAGACGAGATGGAGCTGTTGCTCGTGCATGGCATCCTGCATCTGCTCGGCTATGACCATGTGCACGATGACGAGGCCGATGCCATGGAGGCGCGCGAGGACGCCCTTTTGAAGGGGTGGCGTGCGCATGAAGCCTGAGCGCACTTCAATGCGGAAGGTCTTTGGCTATGCGCTTTCAGGCATTGCCCATACGGTGCGCACCCAGCGCAACATGCGCATACACCTCGTCGTTGCCGTGCTCGCGCTCGTCGCTGCCGCCGCCTTGCGGCTGACGCCGGGCGAGTGGGCGATTATCCTTATCTGTATCGGTCTGGTGCTTGCAACCGAGATGCTCAATACCGCCATCGAGGCGATTGTGGATCTGAACTCCCCGGATATCCATCCCCTTGCCAAGATCGCAAAAGATGTCGGAGCTGGCATCGTTCTGATCTTTTCATTCGTCGCCGTCGCCGTCGGTCTCGTAATCTATATCTCCGCCTGGATGAGATTCTGATAAGGGAGTAAAACGCATGACTCATGAATTGCAGCAATTCTCTAAGGAAACTCCCTTCTGCAGTGGCTTTGTTACGCTTGTCGGACGCCCAAACGCGGGCAAATCCTCCCTCATCAACGCGGTTATCGGCACGAAGGTAGCCATCATCTCAAACACGCCCCAAACAACGCGCCATCGCTTCCGCGCAGTCTACAACAACGCCTCCTATCAGCTCGTACTCGTTGATACGCCAGGGATACACAAGCCGCATGACGCACTTGGCGAAGAATTGAACCACTCCGCTGCAAAAGCCTTCGAGGCAGTTGACGTCATTGCCTTCGTGCTCGATGCAAGCAAGCCGTTTGGCACGGGCGACGAGTGGGTGCTGCACGCTATCAGCCGCTCACCTGCGCGCAAGCTCCTGGTCATCTCCAAGACCGACCTGGTGGACGCTGCCACCATTGAGCAGCAACGGGTTGCGGCTTCGGCAGAGTTTACCTTTGATGCGACGGTCGCTTTGAGCGCGCTGACAGGCGCTCACGTGGATGAGTTCATAACAACAGCTTCCGCCTTCCTGCCCGAGGGGCCGCGCTGGTTCCCGCTCGACACCACGACCGATCAACCCCTTGAGGTCATCATAGCCGAGTTCATCCGCGAGAAGATACTGAACGCGACCTTTGACGAGGTGCCTCATGCGGTCGGCGTACAGGTCGAAGAGCTCAGCTTTGATAAAAAGCGCAACCTGCACAGCATCTATGCCACCATCTTTGTCGAGCGGGACTCCCAGAAGGGGATACTCATCGGCCATCAGGGGGAGAAGATCAAGCAGGTCGGCACCCTGGCGCGCAAGGAGCTCGACCGCTTCCTTGACACACGTGTCTACCTTGATCTGCGCGTCAAAGTACGCAAGGGCTGGCGCAAGGACGCAAACCAGATACGACGCTTCGGCTATGGTGAAGGCGCCTGATGGTCTGATGCCCACCTACCCGGCCACCCTAATCGTGCTCAAGAAGACCAAGCTCGGAGAATCCGACCTCATCATCACTGGCTTCACCGACGAAGGATATCAGGTTCGTGCGGTTGCCAAGGGGGCGCGCAAGCCCAGTTCGCGCATCGGTGCTCAACTTGAGCTGTATACCGTGGCAAAGACATTGCTCCAGAAGGGGCGCTCGCTCGATATCGTACGAGAAGCCACCGTGCTCATCAGCAACGCGGGCTGCCGGAGCGATGTTGAGCACTCTGCCGCAGCGGCGGTAATCGTCGAGCTGCTCGACAAGGTCACGCGGGACAGCGACCAGGAGGAACGGCTTTTCGCGCTTGGCAAAGAGGCTCTGCGCTGCGTTGGAGCAGTCGAGCTGGAGGGCCTGCGGCTCATCACGGCAGGAGCCCTTCTGAAGATCGTGGCACAGCTCGGCTTCAGACCCGTGCTCGATGTCTGTGTGGTGTGCGCCGCGCCGCTCGATGGCGGGCAGGGGGGTGCTCGGGAAGTGGAGGGCGTTCAAGGAGAGATGAACACGCAGGGAGCCGCACCCCCTGCACCCATCGCCTTCTCCCATGCACAAGGCGGCGCCCTCTGCTCCCGCTGCGCCTCCCTTGAGCCCGAGGGGAGCCTTGTGCTCATGGCGCCCGCTCTGTTAAACTGGCTGCGCACGCTCATGGGGAGCCGCTTCGTTGCTCTTGAGACACACGCCCATGCGGGCACCGAGGGAGTGGCAACTGAGATACTTCTCTTCTCAAAGAATTGGCTGCGGGCGCACCTTCTCGTTTATCTGAAATCCCTCGACTTCCTCGTTAACTTACGCTAGAATAACAAGGTTGTGTTAATTGCCTTCTGCTTGGAGTGATGCTGCCACCAGCGCACGTCTCGGCTTGAGGCGGACAAAAGAAAGCAGGTGGAGCATGCCGCTCACAAAAGAAAGAACGGCGGAACTTGTCGCGGAGTATGGCAAAGACGCCAAGGACTCCGGTTCAGCCGAGGTACAGGTCGCAATCCTCACCCAACGAATCAGGGATCTCACGGAGCACCTCAAGGTGCACAAGAAGGATCATCACACCCGCCGTGGCCTGTTGATGCTCGTTGGTAAGAGACGCAGGCTTCTGACTTATATCAAGAAACGCGATGTGACGCAGTATCGCGAGCTCATCGCTCGGCTTGGAATCCGTGACAACGTTTAGACGTGTGTTAAAGGGAGTGCTGGGGCACTCCCTTTTTTGTAGAAGAGGAAGAGAAAAAGATGCCTAAAATTACTGAGACCTTTGAACTGTACGGAAAAGAATACACGCTCACAACAGGTGAAGTTGCCCGTCAGGCCACCGGTGCCGTCGTCGTCTCACAGGGGGATACGGTTGTGCTTGTCACAGCGGTTGTCTCCAAGGAGCGCAAGGATTACGACTTCTTTCCGTTGACCGTCGATTTTATCGAGCGCATGTATGCGGTGGGGAGGATTCCTGGCGGCTACCTCAAGCGCGAGTCACGGCCTTCTGACAAGGGCACGTTGACGGCTCGTATGATAGACCGCCCCATACGCCCCGGCTTTGCCGACGGCTTCCGTAATGAAGTACATATCGTTGTTACGACACTTTCTGCCGACCAGATCAATCAACCCGACGTCATATCCATCATGGGTGCGTCCACGGCTCTGCTCGTTGGCGGAGTGCCTTTTGATGGTCCCGCTGCCGGCGTACGCATCGGCCGCGATAAGGATACGGGTGAGTTCATCGTGAACCCAACCTTTGATGAGGAGGCAAACTCGGATCTCGAGCTTACCCTTGCAGGCACCGCTGAGTATATCTCGATGGTGGAGGCGGGTGCTGATGAGATCTCCGAGGAAGACATGCTGGCAGCCATGGCATTCGGACAGAAGGTCATAGGCGAGCTCTGTGCCATCCAGAGGCTCTTCGTGCAGCGAGTGAACCCGGAGCCCAAGGTCTATCCAATCGATGAGAGCAATCCCGAGATAGCCGAGCGCGTTGCTCCCTACTTCGACGCAATGAGCGCCGCTTTGCGCGATGCAGACAAACAGGCAAGAATGGAGAAGGTTGCTGCTCTGAAAGAGGAGGTCAAGGCCACCTTTACAGAGGAGGAACGTGCATCCTGGGGCAAGGAGGTAGCGGCTCAACTCAAAGCCCTTGAGAAGAAGGCCATGCGCGAGATGGTGCTCACAACAGGTGAGCGCGTTGACGGTCGTGCCGTTGATGAGATTCGTCCCATAACCATCGAGCCGAGCTTCCTGCCCCGCTCCCATGGCTCCGGTCTCTTCACGCGTGGTCAGACACAGGTGCTCTCGGTGTTGACACTCGGTATGCTCAACGAGTGGCAGCGTCTCGACACCATCGACCCTGCCCCCGGCAAGCGTTACATCCATCACTATAACTTCCCACCTTATTGCACGGGTGAGGCTGGACGCATGGGTGCGCCCAAGCGTCGTGAGATCGGTCACGGCTTCCTCGCCGAGCGTGCGCTTTACCCTGTTTTGCCGGATGAGAAGGAGTTTCCCTACACCATCCGCATCGTCTCTGAGGTAACCGAGTCCAACGGTTCATCCTCCATGGCATCTGCCTGTGGTTCAACGCTGGCGCTCATGGATGCTGGTGTGCCCATCAAGCGACCCGTCTCAGGTATCGCCATGGGTCTCATCAAAGAAGGCGACCGCACGGCTATCCTCTCGGATATCCAAGGTCTCGAAGACTTCCTTGGTGACATGGACTTCAAGGTCTGTGGAACCGAGAAGGGCATAACCGCCCTCCAGATGGACAACAAAGCAAAGGGTCTCACGATAGACATCCTCGCCCAGGCACTCACGCAGGCCAAAGTGGGTCGTTCCTTCATCCTCGGCAAGATCGTCGAGGCTATCTCAACGCCACGTGAGGAGCTCTCCCAGTATGCGCCACGCATCATCTCCATCCAGATACCGGTCGATAAGATCAGGGACATCATCGGCACGGGCGGAAAGGTCATCCGTGGCCTCCAGGAGGAGACCGGCGCTACCATCGAAGTCACTGAGGACGGTACGGTCTACATCGCCTCAAAGGACACCGGCGGCGAAGAGGCAAAGCGCCGCATAGAGCTCATCATCAAGGTTCCTGAGATAGGGGAGGAGTACAACGGAACGGTTGTCTCCGTGCAGAGTTTTGGTGCCTTTGTGCAGCTTCTGCCCGGTAAAGACGGTTTGCTGCACATCAGCAAAGTCGCCAATGGGCGTGTTGATAAGGTCGAGGACGTGCTCAATATCGGAGATACGGTGCGCGTGAAGATCACAGATATCGACGACAAGGGCAAGGTATCCCTTGATCGTCTCGATAAACCCGATGCGCCCCCGAGCTCAGGCAATCGCTCAGGTGGCTATGACTCACGCTCGCGTGACGACCGCAACTCTGGGCGCTCGAATGATCGGAACTCCGATAATCGTCGTCCGCGCAGAAGGGACTGAGCCGAGGGAGGCTCCGGTTTATCTCCGTCGTTCTGCGCTCAGTGTGCAGCAGGGAGGCGCAGAACGACGCGGTAAACCAGCAGGTCTGGAATACATGACTTAGTTCAGCCGTGCGTGCAGGCCGACTTAAAATGAATGGTTCGATGACAGTTTATCTCTCTCGTATCTGTTTGCTTGCGCATTGGGTAGAATGTGTGTATTGAAAGGCTCAACGAACAAAGGAGTTATCATGAGCGATCCCAACACGCCTGAATCGGGAGCACCGGGCTCTTTTCCTGCGCCACCAAGCTACGAAGCACCTCCCGCCCAGCCGACCCCAACCTATGAAGTCCCTGGCACGCAGGCTGCTCCCAACTATGGCTACCAGAGCGGGCAGCCTGGCGCTGATTATGGTCAGCAGTACGGTCAGCAATATGCTCAGCCGCAGTATCAGCAGCCGGTACCCGTTCGCGAGCCGGGATTCGGGAGTGCGGAAAAGCTGTATTGGAAAGCTGCCCTCATGGCTATCTTTCTTGGCACCTGGGGCGTTCACAAGTTCTATCTTGGCTACAAAACAGAAGGTATTATCATGCTGGTCATTGGAACAGTCGGCATACTCTGCGCTGGTCTTGGACCTCTCGTGATGCTCATAATCTCCTGGATTGAAGCCGCCACCTACCTCGGTCATAATCAAGAGGACTTCAACGCGAAGTACGTTGTTGGCAAGAAAGCCTGGTTCTAACCAGTGTTTTACGCAAAAACGGTTCTCAAAAACGGCATAACTGTCATCACTGAGCGTATGGATGCCGTGCGCTCAGTCTCTTTGGGTTTGTGGTTCAGAGTAGGCTCGCGCGATGAGAACTCGGATCAACTCGGTCTCTCGCACTTCATGGAACACATGATGTTCAAGGGAACCAAGAAGCGCGATGCGCTGGCGCTCTCTCAGGATTTCGAGAGCCTGGGTGCCGAGCAGAACGCCTTTACCTCCAAGGAATACACCTGCTACTACGCACGCGTCATAGATGAGCATCTCCCCGAGGTCTTTGAGCTGCTCGCTGACATGGTGACCTCTTCAGTTTACGCCCCTGAGTCCATCGAGTCTGAACGAGAGGTCGTTATCGAGGAGATAGCCCGCTCGGAGGACAATCCGGAAGACTATATCTTCGAGGTATTCACCAAGGCGATCTTCCCTGAAGATCAACTGGGACTGCCTGTCATTGGCACGCGCGAACTTGTCGGTTCCTACGTCCAGGATGATTGCCGTGCTTATCATGCACGGCATTATCATGCGGGCAACTGTGTTGTTGTTGCGAGTGGCTCGGTCGATCACGCGCAGATCGTTGCGCTTTGCGAGCGTTCTCTCTCTGACATGCCCCAAGGGGTATGCAATCCGCGCCCAACCGTCGCCTACGCCCCCCGCCCTCGTTTCAGCTTTCTCAAAAAAGAAACCGAGCAGGCACATCTTATCTATGGGATGCCGGGGATACCCTTGGGCGACGACGATCGTTTTGCCTCGTCCATCCTTGACACAGCTCTTGGCGGCGGCATGTCCTCGCGCCTGTTCCAGGAGATACGCGAGAAGCGTGGCCTGGCCTATGCGGTCTTTTCAACCACCATGCCTTACGTGGGAGCAAGCCAATTTGGTGTATATGTAGGCACGCGACCTTCGAATATCGAGGAGGCCGTGGAGATAATCCAGCGGGAACTGGCAAAGCTGCTTGCAGGTGGGCTTGACTCAGATGAGCTTGAGCGTATGCGTGAATACATAGTTGGGCATGTCGTGCTTTCCAGCGAGTCCACCTCATCCCGTATGCTACGGCTCGGTAAAAATGCAATCGCTGACCTTGAGATACTCTCGCTTGACGAGACCATTGAGCGCTATCGCGCCGTTAAACTCGCTGATGTACAGAGGGTTGCCGAGCGCGTGTTGGCTCAAGAGCCCTCGCTTGCCATAATCAGCCCGCGCGAAAGTGAAGAGCTACAGGGGAGGTTTGACTTCCTCCGATGATCAAAGTGTTCGTGAACGGATTCAAGGGGCGTATGGGTTCCGGGATTGTTGAGGCTGTGAGCGCCGATTCAGACTTTGTGGTCGTCGGCGGCTATGATCCCAAAGCAGCAGAGGGAACCCCGGTGCTTGTTTCTGTGGGCGTTACACCCGCTCCAGCGGTCGCGGCACCCGTATTCAGAGATCTCGCCGAGGGTCTGGAAGCAACCAAACCTGACGTCATGGTGGACTTCACACATCCCAGTGCGGTGGCAGAGAACATCGAGATCGCCCTCCGTCACAACATCCATTGCGTTGTGGGCACAACCGGGCTCGCCCCCGATGACCTCACTGCTTTGTATGAGAGGGTACCGACAAGCGCAAACCTCTTCTACGCACCCAACTTCACGATGGGTGCCGTTCTCATGATGGCCTGTGCCCAAAAGGTCGCACGCTATTTTGCGGATGCGGAGATTATCGAGTTCCACCACAACGGCAAGGCCGACGCCCCGAGCGGAACAGCCATCAACACGGCGCTGGCGATAGCCTCTGTGCGTGAGCAGGCAGGTATACGCACAACGGCTCCTGGCAAGGAGACGGAACTTCCAGGCAAGGAGGGGGCGCGCGGCACTTCGGTGCAGGGTGTTTTGGTGCACTCCGTCCGCTCGGATGGTTTTGTCGCACATCAGGAGGTCATTTTTGGATCCGCGGGAGAAACACTGACCATCAGGCATGATTCGATAAGCCGCTCAGCCTATATGCCCGGCATTCTGCTCGCAATCCGCTCTGTTCCCACGCGCAGAGGGCTTATAATCGGCCTTGACAAACTACTTGACCTCTAAAGAAATAAAAATCAAGGAGGAATGTACTCGCATGACCAAGACACCGGCGTTCGGACGACTCATCCCGGCGATGATCACTCCCTTCAAGCCCGACCTCGACCTCGACCTCGCGCGCGCGCAGCAACTTGCTGTACGTCTCGTTGAGGGAGGAGCCGATGCCCTTGTCGTTAATGGAACAACAGGGGAGTCTCCAACCGTCTTCTATCCCCAGAAGATAGATCTGTTCAAGGCCGCCATCGAGGCAGTGGGGGAGAAGGTGCCCCTTATCGCCAATGTGGGGGATAACTGCACTGCTGACTCGATAGACTTTGCGTGCGAAGTCGCCGAGTTGGGGATTGATGGGATCATGCTCGTCGTCCCGTATTACAACAAGCCTCCCCAGGAGGGTCTGTATCGGCACTTCAAGAGTATTGCGCAGGCAGTTGAGGTACCGGTCATCCTCTATAACATCCCCGGACGCTGTGTCATCAACATGGAAGTCGAGACCACCCTGCGTCTTGCGCACGAGGTTGAGAATATCGTTGCCATAAAGGAGGCGAGCGGAAACTTCGAGCAGATTAAGGCCATCATAGACGGTGCGCCTGAAGGCTTTGCCGTCTATTCCGGTGATGACGAGGCAACCCTGCCCATCATGGAGCTGGGCGGCTGGGGAGTCATCTCGACTATTGCGAACGTAGCCCCTGCGCGTATGAAAGAGATCATCACCGCCATGGTGCAGGGCGATCACACAAAGGCACTGGCGGCGCACTTGAAATTGCAGCCGCTGATGAAAGAATTATTCATAGCAGCGAACCCCATCATGGTGAAGGAAGCGATGAAGCTTCTCGCCTTTGACTGCGGTGGAGTCCGCCTGCCACTCGTTGACGCAACTGCTGAGCAGAGCGCCGGATTGGCAGAAGTCATGCGCGCTGTAGGCGTGCTCGAATGAGGGAAACGTGAGTGAAAAAACTTTAACGCAACAAGCAAGACAAGAACCAAGGCAACAGAGCAACAACCAGGGAAAACAGAATAACCAGCGGAACTTCAGGCGCGATTCAGGGCGGAGGCGCAAGCCCCAGGCTCAGCAGGGCAATGCGCCAAAGAACAGCCCTCAGGTAAAGATTATCCCTCTTGGAGGCCTTGACGGTATCGGCAAGAACATGACCGTCTTTGAGTACGGCAATGACATGATTGTCGTGGATGCCGGGCTCATGTTCCCTGACGACGACCATCCGGGTGTAGACCTTATCCTGCCGGATTACACCTATATTCTTGAGAATGCCGAGCGCCTGCGTGGCATCGTCATAACTCACGGACACGAGGATCATACGGGAGCCTTACCCTATCTCTTGAAGGATTTGGCGCTCACCAGCGTACCTATCTTTGGCAGCAAGCTGACGCTGGGCTTTATCGAGGGCAAGTTTGCCGAGCACCGCATCAGCAATGCCAAATTCCGCGAGGTTTCTGCTGGGCAGCATGTGCCCATAGGAGCCTTCACCTGCGCTTTCTTTGCCGTTAACCACTCGATTCCGGCATCCATGGGGCTCTTTATCCAGACCCCCGCCGGAAACGTCCTGCATACGGGTGACTTCAAGCTCGATCAGACACCCATCGATGGAGTCTATACGGATTTTGCCTCGATTACCCGTTTTGCCCAAACGGGCGTGGATCTCATGCTCTCCGACTCCACGAATGCCATCAATACGAGCTTCACGAAATCTGAAGCCGAGGTAGGAAAAGAGCTGCGCCGCATCATCGCAGGCGCAAAGCAGCGGGTCATTGTCGCTGCCTTCTCCAGTCATATCCATCGCATCCAACAGGTATGCGATGCGGCATCGGCGGCTGGACGCAAGGTTGCGGTCACCGGACGTTCCATGCTCACGAACACGAAGATTGCACGTGAGCTCGGCTACCTCAACGTTGATGAACGGAATATCGTAGACGCCTATGGAGCCAACAATATCCCACCTGAAAAAGTTGTTATCCTCTGCACAGGGAGCCAGGGCGAGCCTCTCTCCGCCCTCGCACGCATGGCAAACGGGGAGCACCGCACGGTTGCCATTGAAGAGGGTGACGTCGTCATCATCTCCGCCACGCCGGTGCCCGGCAACGAGAAGGCTGTTACACGTGTGATAAACGCACTTGCGAAGATCGGCGCGGATATCTACGACAAGAAGCGGGCGCTTGTGCACGTGTCGGGTCACGCAAGCGCAGAGGAGCTGAAACTCGTGCTCGCCATGGCACATCCCAAAAACTTCGTGCCCGTGCACGGCGAGACCATGCACCTCAAAGCCCACGCACAACTAGCGCATGATGTGGGTGTCCCCAAAAAGAACATCTTTATCATGGAGAACGGCGATACGCTCCTGCTCAACGAGAGCGGCGTGGTAAAAGGCGAGCCCGTTGAGAACGGCGTTGTCTATGTCGATGGGCTTTCAGTGGGAGACGTGTCGGCGGTTGTGCTTAAGGATCGCCAGACGCTTTCATCCGACGGGATCGTTACCGTGGTCTGCATGATTCGCAACAAGGACTCTTCGGCTGTTGGAAAACCCGAGGTCATCATGCGTGGCGTGAGTGGGGGAGACGACCCTGCTCTGATTGCCGATGTTATCGCTGCCGCCGAGGCAACGGTATCTAAGGCCGCTCACGAACACCGCTCCAACCCCAACCGCCTGAAACGAGCCCTGCGCGAGTCCATCGCAAGCCTCATCTGGGAGCGCTGCCGTCGTCGCCCCATGGTAATCCCGCTCATAATGGATGTGTGATCTCAGAACACCAGGTCTCTGACGGCGAGGTAGCCGTCTGTGGTGGCGTTCATGATGCGGCCGGGTTTATTGGCATCGCCGATGGCGATGGCGTTTGGCATCTGAGCCTTGACCCCCTCGACAAATGTCGTGTCGGGGCGGGTGCCAAGGGAGATGACAAAGGCATCGAAGGCGTCCGATACCGCGCTGCCGCCGTCCTTCTCAAACGTGGCAACGCTGCCCTCTATCCCCAGCAACTTGTGCGAGGGGAAGAACTGCACGTTATGCGCTCCGAGCTTGGGCATGATGTCCATCATGTTCTGGAAGTAGACACCCGGGCCTATCTCAGAGACCATCTCGTAGAGCGAGAGATCGCAGCCTGCTTCTGCGAGAAGCTCCGTGGTCTCTATGCCGGTCATGCCGGAGCCGACGACGGCTACCTTCCTGCCCGCGAGGTCAACGAGGCCCGTGAGCACTGCGGGGGGCAGATGCACGTTGTCCTGCTCGAGCCCGGGGATGGCGCGGGGCAAGATGGGCTCACTGCCGCTTGCAACGATGACGGCGTCGGCACCGAGAGCCGCTACCTGCTCAACGGTGGCTGTCGTATTGAGCCAAAGATCGATACCATAAGCGGCGATGCGGTCTGTGTAATACTCCATGACCCAGTCTATCTTGGCTTTCCCTGGGGGCTTGTTGGCATAGTTGAGCTGTCCGCCTATCTGGCTTGCCTTCTCGAAGAGTATGACCGAGCAGCCGCGTTCAGCCGCCGTTACCGCCGCTTCAAGCCCAGCCGGGCCAGCACCGATGACGACGACCGTTTTGCCGGCACCATCCCGGGGGAGGGCAAGCAGTTCTCGCCCAGTGCGTGGGTTGATGGCGCAGGCGGCGGGCTCGTTGGTCAAGTCGGCGGCTACCAAGGTCTCCATGCAGGCGAGGCAGGAGATACAGCGCCTGATGGAGCTGGCGGCACCGGTGCCAGCGCGATCCGAAGCCTTGGCAGACCACTGCGGGTCGGCAAAATGGGCACGTGCGGAGCCGACGAAGTCGAGTTTTCCCTCATCCAACAGCTGCTCGACATATGCGGGATTGCGGTAGACCGCCACACCGATGACTGGCACATCCACGACCTCCTTGACGCGCGCAGCGAGATGGGTCTTCCAACCCTCATCATAGGGGAAGGGCTCCCACGCCGCGTTCATCGTCTCATAGATGCCGCTGCTGATGTCGAGCGCGTCTGCGCCCGCTGCCGCGATCTCCTGGGCGATACGGATCCCCTCATCAAGCGTGATACCCTGCTCGGGCTTTCCGGCAAGCGCAAGGTACTCGTCGGCAGAGGTACGCACGAGAATGGGGAAGTCCGCGCCGCAGGCAGCTCGGACGGCGTCGATAATCTCTCGCACAATGCGAGCGCGCCCCTTTGTATCCCCGCCATACTCGTCGTCACGCGCATTGGAGTACGGGCTCAGGAAGCTGTTCAGGAGATAGCCGTGGGCGGCATGGAGCTCCACCGCGTCGAAACCAGCCGTCTTGACCCTGTGGGCAGCCGCCGCAAAGGAGGCGATAAGCTCGGCTATCTCCGCCTTGCTCATGGCATGGACCGCCTGCTGCGTCATCGCATCGACGAGAGCGCTTGGCGCTGGCATGGAGTCAACGCCGTTGAGGGCGGTGAAGCCCTGGCGTCCGGGGTGGTAGATCTGTGCCGCTATCTTTGCGCCGTTGGCATGGACGCTCTCAGCAAGGCGCGTGAGACCGGGGATCTTGTCATCGTCACAGACGGCAACCTGATGCAGGTTGCCACGGCCATTCTTCCAATCGATGATTATGCATTCCGTGATGATGAGTCCAACGCCACCGCGCGCGCGCTCGGTGTAGAATGCGATGGCAGCATCGGTGACGCTGCCGTCCGTTGCCCCCAGTGCGTTGCCCATCGCCGTCATGACGATACGGTTTGGCACCGTAAGTGTGCCGATCCGCCCTGCAGAAAAGAGCTGCTCGCTCATAGCGTTCTCCTGACTGGTTTTCAATTGGTCTTTTCGGTAGCGCTGGTACTTTCCTGACTCGCTGTCCCGTATAATTATAGGTGTACAACGATTCTTTGCTATCAGTCTACAGGTACTAACGATAAAGGATATCCGTGTACCGGGATTAGGCTCCAGGCAGCGAAAGTGGACAAAAAGGACAAGGATGAAAGGCTCAACGCCTAGGCAAGCCACGGAGCCAGCCCAGAGTTATCTGGTTATGGCGGGGGTTGTCGTGTTGGCAGGCATCTTCTCCGCTTTGATCGAGTGTAAGGTGCCCAGCATCCTGGAGCCGTTGAGTGCTCAGTTTGGTATGGACGCCGCCACGGGCTCCCTGATGATGTCCTCCTTTACCATCATGGGTCTCTTCTTCTCCATTCCGGCATCCAAAGTCATCCAGCATCTTGGCGCCAAACGTATCCTGGTTGATTCCGTCGTTCTCATGTTGGCGGGTTCGCTTCTGGGCACCTTTGCCCCCAATGCCGTGGTTCTGATTATATCGCGAAGCATCGAGGGTGTTGCGCTTGTCTCGACGACTATTGCCGGGGCAGCGTATATCCGTGACAGTGCCCCTCCTGCCAATATGGGCACAGCTATCAGCATCTGGAGCATCTGGTTTGCGCTGGGCTCATTCGCCGCCGGCGTCTTGTC
>JAITOC010000101.1 GCA_031290175.1 Coriobacteriales bacterium
ATCCCAGGAATAATTGCGATTCTGCATAGCAATTTCAACAAGTTCAGTGTTCTCGCGGACAAATCGTGCATCGAGCATGGGTACTCCTCGTCTCCAAGTTGGTTACTTACAGTATAATCTATGGTAATGGTTACTTTAAGGAGCACCTATGACTGAAATCATTAATTGGTTTACGACGAATCTTTGGGGTCTTGGGGCGCTTGTCGTCGGTCTTATCGTGCTGTTCCTGCTTATCGCATTCATGCTGGAGCACAGAACCCGTCGCCTCTACCCCGACCGTAACCGACGGGGCACCAAGGCCGCAAACGCAGCCAAGAAGAAAAAGAAAGCGGCACAAGCAAAAGTAAAGGACTCAGAGGACTGAGGGGTCTACCCTCCCGCTGCCAGCTCATCTGCCAGCAGCTCCTCGAGTATCCCGCGATCAGTAAGCAGGAATCCGTGGGTCAGGAGAGCGAGCGCTCGATAGAAGTCAGTGCGGGCAAACTTTTCCATCTCAGTGAACAGCATCGGAGTCCACGAGATGAGATGGTCCAAGAGAAAGTTGTACTGTGTCATGAGGAGAGATGCGGCTTCTTCTTCGCAGCCCTCTCTGAGAGCCACAAGGGTACGCTGTGTCAATAGCTCCTCGAACTCAAGCTCAAGGGCGATATGATCCTCCCCAGCCTTCCATGAATCGAGCTTCTCGATGTTGTTTGCACGATAGATTGTCAGTATCTCATCGCGCGCATCCTGCATCAGAAGTCGCTTGCCTGAGGTATGCACGCTCTCAAAGGGGTATGCGGCTGAATAGGCATTCACGCCGTTACCGAGGAATACCCGCGTGTAATCCACGCTGAGTTCGGTCAAAGTGCGCTCCCAGACGGCACTCAGGTAGGAATGAAACAGTCGGTTGCCCGCGTCGACGTCTTCGTTGCCCGTGTTGACGGCATAGCGCATCGCGCACATCTCATCAAGCAGCGCCTGATCGACCTCTTCGCGATACAGGCGCGCGAGGAGCCTATAGGTTGCGCCGCGCCCCTCCATGATGTCTGCAAGGTTGACCTCATCGACACTCATGCTGGTGCGCCTCCCTTCACAGATGACACGCCACTCTGTGTCTCAGCGAGTTGTGCCAAAAGATCGATCCCTATCTGCGTCGTCTGCCAGCCGGGCTTCCAGGCAAGCGCCGAGCAACCATCAAGCTTGTCGATGAAAAAACCACTGTAACGTCTGGGCTGCTGCAGGAGGGGATCATCATCGACAAGCTCGTTGAGCTCCTGCTTGGTTCGGGGCTTCTCGACACAGAAATCGAGAATATGTGTGAAGATGCCGAAGTATTCAGGCTCTACGCCCAGGAGCTCCCTCAGCCGCAGAGCAGGATCCTCGGCATCGACAATTGTTAACGCGGCGGCCGTGGAGAGCCATGTGCCCTCTGGTCGCTTTGCTACGACGAGGTACTGAATCTCTTCACCCTCGACCTGTTCGACCTCAGGCTCAGGCTCAATGCCCGCTTCCTGCTCATCGGGCTGCACCGCCTCGTTATAGACAAGGGCACCAGCTTCTTCAAGCATTTGGCGCAGAAGAACCGGCGTATAGACCGACTTGTTCGTTTTCTGCAATTCGAGGGTGACCTCGTCTACCTCACCGGGAGAACGCTCCTCACGACAGAAGTCCACGATGGCAAGGAGCACCTTGCGTTGTGCAGGCAGACTCTCAAGCAGCTTCTGTATCGACTCCTCAGGGCTGAGTTGAGGCTCACTGAGCACCTCGCCCTCATCCTCATCAGGACGCTCGACAAGTCCGATGAACTCGACATCCTCATCATCTTCGTCTTTAACGTCAAGCGGATCAAAGGGCACATTGAAACCGAACAGCTCCTCATCACGTGACATACGCTCTCCTCCTTGAGCCGGTTTCGATCAATAAAACGCGAAAACCGACACGCCCATCAGGTATAGGGCGGCACGGAAGGCAATCCCTCCGCCCAAGGCGCAGACAAGTGCAACCGCAGCAAACCCGACCGTACTTTTAGGCTTGCTCCACTGGAGGATGCCGAGCACGGCAGCAACAGCTCCACCGATGATCACGGCAATCCAGAAATAAGCAGCTAGATCGCCCGACAACAGCGTGCCCACAAAGCCGGAGGTATCAGCCATAGGCTTGGTTGGGTTGGTTGGGTCAAAGTAGTTACCCACCGTGGGGAAGCTGACCGAACCCACATAGGCGACATACGCGAAAAGAGAGATGATGACCAGTATGCCACCTAAGGCAGTGATGCGTGTATTGATAATCTGCGCTCCATCTTCAACCTTCGTGATGATGCCAAGGAGCCAGAGCATGGCTCCCCCAGAAACAACTGCCTGTGCGAGGTAGAACAGATGCAGCAGAGGAGTCGACCAGACGGGGCGAGCAGACATCATGTAGGATTGCGTCATCACGAGCACAAGCCCAAGGCCGGCGATGAGCGCGAGCACACCCGCCCACACCGGGGTCTTACCCCTGCATGCGACAACAAAGAAGACAACGGCCAGGATAACAAATACGACGATACCAATGAGCTCTTGAGTGATCCCTGAGGTCGGATTCCCAAAGCCGTTGAAGAGTCGATCCCAATGCTGGAGATGCGTGAATGACGCAAAGCCTCCGATTACCACTGCGATGACTGAGATTATGATTGCCGGCACCTGGAGCTTCTCGCCTTTACCGAGCACCGTGAGCAGGCCGGTTCCGGCAAAGGTGCCGGCGCCAAGACAGACAAAGAGTGTGAAGAGCACTAATGACCATTGCACTTCCATGGTTTACCCCCTCCACTTCATGTTACGGAGAATGTACTTGAACCCCGGCTTATTGCCCACATCAGGCAGGGTGTAGACCTTTGCAGGGTCTTCTGCGGCCAGAATCTGCGCTACCTCAGAAGAAGCATCCTCGAGGTCGCCAAAATAACGTGCACGGCCGCCGCACTGTGAGACGCATTGCGGCACACCGCCGTCAGCTAGCATCTGCTCGCAAAGGGTGCATTTTTCAACAACCTTCTGCTCCTCGTTGAGGTAGCGAACATTGTAGGGGCAGGCCATAACGCAGAACTGGCAGCCGATACACTTCTGCTTGTCGATCTGCACGGATCCGTCGCTCAGCTTGTGCGAAGCTCCGGTCGGGCAGACCTCCACACATTGGGGCACGTCACAGTGCTGACACTGGACGGTGAGGTAGTACAGCTCAATGTCCGGCCAGTTCCCGCCTTCTGCTTTGGGGTTGGGTCCTATGCGCAGGGTCTTGTTCCAGAACTGCCCGATGGGCACGGTGTTGACGATCTTGCAGGCGACGGAGCACGCAAGGCATCCGACGCACCGATCGAGGTCAGTGACGATTGCATAGCGGGTCATGGCTACTCCCTCCCCTCATAGACGGGCTGCCACTCCTTGAGACGCGGGTCAGCGGCAGAGGTGATAATCTTCGTGCCATCCGCAGCAGCAGGAACAATCTCGCCATTGGGACAGTTCTCGGGCGTTGCCTTGTAGACCTTGCCGAGATAGGCACGCAGGTTGGTGGCACCACAGATTGGACATTGCGCGTAGCGGTCGTTGACACAGTTGATGCTCGAAAGGCGGAATCCATGGCCTGATTCATTGAGTTCGGGATACCACCACTGGTGTTCGCAGTTAATGGTACCTTTCTTGATGCCGTAATACAGATCGGCGACCTGGCGAACCTTACCCCATTCGGTCTCTATCCAGAGCCAATCACCCTGAACGATGTCGAGTTCGGCTGCATCCTCGGGGTTGATCTCGCAACGCGGCGTAGGCCATAGTTCACGGCACCACGGCAGCTGGCGATGCTCAGAGTGGAAGTAAACGGGGATACGGCGACCCGTTGTGACGATGAGCGGATAGTCCTTGTTGCGCTCGGGATCGCTGACTGGAGAGTGTGGTGGCTCTCGGTAATCCGGCAGGTCGAAGCCCTGACCAGGCATAAGCGATTCGACGATGGTCGACCAAAGTTCGTACTTCTTGGTGGGCGTGTTCCAACCAGGGGTCGGTGGGGTTGGAGGAGCCCCCATCATGCCCGCGCCACCGATAATGTAGCCGGTCTCGTAGCGACGATAGGTTCCCCAGCGATCCGGTTCCATGACCTTGGCATCCCACCAGCCATTCTTCTCGAATGTATCGGCATAGTCGTTCCAGCTCATCCCCGATCCTATGACAGCGTTGTTGAGGATGAACTGCTCACCCGGCTCCCAGTCTTCCGGCAGGTTCCCCGGCCAGTGATCCTCCGGGTCGGGACTATACCAAATGCCCATGGCCTTGCAGACGCCCATGATGATCAGCGGATCCCAGAGCGTGTCTGCAGGCGGCTGGACGCAGCGCACGTTAGCGCCGTACGCCCCTGAGGAGCCCTGTGATACGCGTGAGCAGTTGATCTCGAGCCAATGCCAGGCCGGAAGAAGCAGGTCAGCGTAATCGCTCGAAGGCGCATGCCAGAGATTACATTCCATGATGAAGTCGAGCTTAACCAGCTGGTTCCAAGCATTGACGGCGTTTGTCATGTTCATGAAGTCACCGGACATGTTCACGCCGCCCTTGACCGGATACGGCTTGCCCGTCTCCATTGCGTCGTACAGTGTGTTGCCGTCTGACCAGCCTCCCCACCAGCGGTTGACGGGAAACTCATCATCCCCAATCTCCTTGGAACTATCAGGGAAGAAGCCTTGCATGATGGCACCAGGAATCATGAAGGCAAAGGGCGTGAAGCCGCCGTCAACCGGTGCCATGGTCGGTCCACGCTGACCAGCTGGCGTGTCATAATTGCCCGTGAGAGCGGCAATGGCATCGATGGCGCGGCAGTTTTGCACAGCGGTGCCGCCGTGCTCTACAGCGAGCATATACTGGATGCCGCCGTTACCGTAGCCTGATTCAGGGTCGAGTCGCGTGGCATATGCTTTGGCCGCAGCCTCAAGCTGGTCGGCGGGGACGCCGGTGATCGCAGATGCCTTCTCCGGTGTGTAGTCTCGGCACATCTCGGCATAGTGGTCGAGCACGGGTCGTACCTTGATGGATGCCCCATTGCGCAGCGTGACCTCAAACTCGCCGTACAGGGCGGGGTCGATTGCGGGGTTAAAGGGGGTCGGAGCGGGGACAAAGCCCTGCGCGACGCCTGGTGCGATGTTCGGTTGCCGGGCTTCTTTGCCTTCGGTCAAGGGAGTGAACGGCGGTTCGTTTTCCCACAGAGCCGTCTCGGCGTCAAAGTAGGTGAGCCTGCTGGCGATGGTATCCCAGACCATGAAGCGCTGGCTTGAGCCGTCTTCGACAAGATCGCTCTCCTTAAGCAGCCTGGTCTTGAGCTCCCACATACGACCGGGACCATAGGCCTGCATGCTTGAAAGAGTCGCATCTCCCGGCATGACAAGGAAGGGTGCATTGGTCCAGCGCTTCACAAAGAGACTGTCAATAAGGTCATTTTCGAGGATGACATTGGTCCAGCAGAGCGCTACGGCACCGTCGGTGCCAGGACGCAGGTTCATCCAATAGTCCGCCTGACGACCGATACCTGCCATGCGGGGATCAACAACGATATGCGTATCGGCGAGAACCGCAGTATCAACGGTTACGCGGCATGAATCGTCGTAGTTCGAGATCTCGGAGGCGCCGCCCCATTGCACGTAGACGCGCGGACGATCGACGGTCGCCATCCAGCTGAATGCGCGCTGGGAGACCAGGCGCGTCGCATAGTGGCGTGGACCCTTGCAGACCTGATACGCCTGGATGGTGTTTGGCGTGCCCAGAACCTGTGGCCAGGCCATGAGCCCACCCATAGACCAGACGCGGCTTGTGCCCACCATCGAATAGAAGGTCTCTCCGCCATATTTGTCTTTGAGCTCTTGGATCTTCTCTGCGGCTATCGTGAAGGCCTCATCCCAGGTGATACGCTCCCAACCGGGGTCAGGGGCGTCTTTGGGTTGCGTGCGCTTCATCGGATACATGAGCCGATCAGGATGGTAGCAGGCCTGTAGCGAGGCCTGTGACTTGGAGCAGCAGTTGCCATCACTTTGGAACGCATCCGGATCGCCTTCGATCTTTACGGCTCTTCCGTTTCGAACTGTTACCAGGACGCCGCATTCCATCTTGCCGCAGCCCCTGCAACAGGTGCGCACCACCTTCACATCATCAGCGACCACATCGCCTTCGCCCTCTGCGAGAGCCTGACTCATGGCGGTAGCCGAGAGCGCGGTTGCCGCACCCACCACAGCGGCAGCCTTAACAAAACTGCGCCGCGTCATAGTCGACAATTTCATAGATGCTCCTCTCTTTGTCGATGCTTAAAGGACGAGCGCTCTCACTCCCCCTTCCCTCACGTTGAATTCCTGGATCAGTTTTCAATGCTGTCCATGCTACGCGGTGCCGTAAAAGAGGTCATCAGTTGCGGTATATGATTCTTAAAAATGCTTGTCAACAGGAAACATGATAAACTTGCCTGTGGATGATGGGGTCATTCTCGTGTGGAGGCGGGTTCTTGATGAGCAATCTGCGCACCTTCTTTACGTCGAGTTTCTCAGCCGTAACGAATCCGACGGTTCTGGGACTCACGCTGCATCGCGCTTGGATAGCGACCTTCTTCTTCTCCGCGAATATCTTTGTGGGAGCAGACCCGAGCAATACCTACGTCGGGCAAATCTACTCCATCTCGCTGCTATCGCTCGCCTGCATCCTGGTCGCAGGCGGTCTGGCTCCCAACGCGACCAAGAGGCTCATGGATCTGCGCTTCATGCGGATAGCCGCGCCCACACTCCTCTCCATCGGTTCGTTGTCGATGCTGCTCGTTTCATCGCCCGACGCCAGCGCACTCCTGCCTGTATCTGCAGGCGTTCTTACCGGAGTTGGGTCGGGCTTCCTGCTGTTGTATTGGGGCGAACTCTACGGAAGCTCGGAACCCACGACTGCGCAGATCCACTCCGCGCTTGCCTTCATGCTGGCTGCCTTTATCTACGCCCTGTTTCTGCTGTTGTCTTCGAGCATGCTCTACATCCTCGTAAGCGCCATCCTCCCGCTGCTCTCCGGCATTGCCCTCGCCAAAGCGCGCAAGGCCGATACGGGCGTGCCGCATGAAACACACGCTATTGTCCAAGGAGAGAGGAGCATGCTCCAGGTAGCCGCGGCGGCACTTATCATCAGCTTCGTACATGCGGGACTCATGGTGGTGACCCGCAACCTTCCGCAGGAAGCGAGCTCCACGGTCTCGTTCATCGCGTTTGAGATGACCTACACCTTGACCTTGCTCGTCTCAACAATCATCATCGCGTTGCTCATTTTTGTTACCATCTTCCTGTCAAAGAAGTCCGATATGGGGCTCATCTACCGCTTCGTGCTTCTGTTCCTCATCATCGGCGTGCTGTTCTCTCCCTTTGCCGGTACGATAGGCACCTTGTCCACCATCATCGTGAATGCTGGTTATACGTGCTTTGAATTGATATTTTGGATAGCACTTTCAAACATAAGTTTCCGCTACCACATCTCGCCTATCAGAGTGTTTGGGCTCGGCCGTGCCGGCTGGGTGTTCGGCGTGTTTCTCGGCGGCCTCTATCCCCCGCTTCCCTTCGTGGGAATTGCTCCACTCAGCCCGCTGACTTCGGCCTTCTTCATGATTTCAGTGCTGATTGTATGCACCGTCGTAACCTACACCTTCATCCTGCCCGAACGCACGATAGTTGCCATAACGACCGGTTATGGCGGACGCAGGGGCTCCCTGCAATCACGTTGCCAGAAACTCTCAAAGCAATTCGGGCTATCACAACGCGAGAACGAAGTGCTTGCTTGCATCGTCAGGGGACGTGACACGTCCTACATCCAGCAGACTCTCAACATCTCCGCAGGCACCGTAAGCACACACCGCATGCGCATCTACCAGAAGATAGGCGTACATTCGCGCCAGGAACTTCTGGATATGCTTGAGCAGGTCCACTCTGACGAGCCTGTTTTGCCAAAGCTCTAGGTTGACTTCTTCTTCGCTGCCTTGGGAGCAGCGCCTGTCGGCTTACTTTGCTTCTTGATTGCGCCTGCGGCTGGCTTCTCGACTTTCTTGGGAGCGGTTTTCTTGGACTCGGGCTTCTTGGGAGTGGATCCGGATTCAAGCTGATAGGCTTCCTTAAAATCCGAAAACATCGTCGTTGTTTTACGAATCTGCTTGCCGAGGGCTCTTGAGCCTTTGTTGACCGCTTTACCTGCGGTCTTGCCTGCTGAGCGGGACATCCTTCCTACAACCTTGCTTCCTTCAATGGTTGCGTCGCTTGCGGCTTTGCCCGCTTTTGCGGCGAGTTTCCCCGCTGCCTTACTGGCCTTCGCGGTCACCTCGCTGGCTGCCTGCGCGACCTTGGCTGTCCCCTCCTTGATGTTTTCTGCGGCGATAGCCGCCTGCTCGCCCGCACGCTCGGCAAGACCGCCCTGCGTGGCGATATCCATCGCCTCGTTCTTGACGACAAGCCCACCGTCCTGATAGCGAACCAGAAGCTCGGCAGGAATGCTCGCTGATCCGATGAGAGCTTTTGCAGCCAGCCCATCCGTCATAAGAAAAGCGAGGGGCTTGCCGCTGCGCTCATCATACTCGACCGAATCGATGCTTCCCAGTTTTAAGCCATCCACAGTCACAAGCGGCATGCCCTCAAGCAGGAGAGCGGCATCCCAGTCCAAGCCCAGCCGCTCACAGGCAGGGATGTCCCAGGAGTCTCGGTCGATGGTTGCCACAACACGCCCATCGATGATGCGGTAGGCGTCATAGGCAAGAAAGCGATCGGGGGGCTTATACATAAACGCGATTTCAGGGCGATCGACAAGATAACCCATAAGCCTGAATGTCTCCGGGTGGAAAACAGCGCGCAGAATCTTGCCGATTCTGCGCGTCCCTTTTCTACCGCCCGTTACACGGGCTCCACGGAGTTCTCGTGTGTTACGCACGAAGCATATCCCCTGTATATCTGCTTATCGACTGTCTAGTTGGCCACACCGGTTGCCGGGTCAACGCCTGCTTGCGTGCCTGCCACAACGTTGTCAACCGGTTTAGCTACTTGCTCGGGCACGCTCTTCTCCGGCACAGGCGCTGACTCGGTAGCAACGGCCGAGGCTATGTCCGCCCCTGATGCTTCTGCATCGGACTTAAACTTACTCGTTACGCTATCAATCTGCCCACGAACAGCCTCACTGGCGGTGCTTACCTTATCAACGACGACCGGCATCTTGTCATTGATGACATCGCGTGCAGCCGCTGCATTCTTGGCAACCTGCTCGGCGATGAGGGTGCGAGCACTGTCAATCTTGTCGCGCATCTCGTCGGTCTTCTGATTGATTGTCGGCTGGAAGTCAGTGATACCCTGCTGTATCTTGGTTCTACTTTCCGTGTACAGAGTCTGACCCTTTCCCCAATACTCGTCGACCTTCTCAGCAACGACGGCACGACTCTCCTCGCCCGTCCGTGGGGCAAACAGCAAGCCGAGGGTCGCCCCCACAACACCACCGAATACGAAAGACGCAAACTTACCCATGGTAAACCTCCTCTTGCTAAAACCCTTTTCTTGAGCCGACCCCAGCGAAGAGGCCGGCACGTTATCTACAGCTTCTGAGCATACCACATCTGCCCATCCTGCGCTGAACCTGTCGCGAAACAGTTGCCATAGACAGGCGACCCGATGCAGAATTCAAGCGCACCACACCGCGCAAAACGGCTCATGTAATTTGGGCGTAGGGAAACGCTAGACGCCGATTACGTGCTACCCACCCCGTCATTGCGGGCTTGACCCGCAATCTCCCTGCGCCTTCAATCCCGCAATGACGGATCCACACTCTGTTACTCCTTGTTTCCGTATATCCAAAAATCGCAACAGGTACTACCCTCGGCTAAAGTGTGTTCTCGCTTTAATACGCCGTGCATCATGCCAAGCATTGGATAGTCCTGAGCGCAGAGCGCAGGTAGAGCTTCCAAATAACCATTTTCTTTGCAAAAGTCGTGTAGAGGGCATTTTGTGAACACATAGCAAATCCCCTTATCATGTGCCTTGCTATCAATATAGCCTTCCCATTTATTTGAATAAGCCGCTCCTTTTTCTGCCAGCCATTTCATGTAAGCATTTGTTTTGCGCTCCAGTTTTTTCTTTGTCCATGTCCGGTTCAAATCAACAATGCTGAAAAGCCATTTCAACCGTCCTAGAATTTCCCCACATATTCCGGTCAGTTCTTCCGTTGAGAATCTCTTGTCTGTACCAAGCCAAAGAGCCAAAAACACCATGCCCATATAGACCATGTCTGTTAGGGTGTGTTTCCCTACATCCGGAAACTGCTGTAACAGGATTTTGTAGTGTTGTTTTATGTTTGGCATTGCAGTTTTCGCATACACCTTGCCATATCGTTTTATAAGAATCTTGCTGATAGTACCGGAGAATAACATCCAGTAGGCAGTGTTGTTCTTCATCGACAATCAGTCTCCAAACTCATCTTCGCCCCTGTTTGGGGTGGGCGGCTGGTCGCGGTTGGGGTTCCTATTGAGCGCACCCTCGGAGCCGTGGTTGGGGCTCCTGTCGAGCACGCCCTCGAGCACGCCCTCGTGCTCTTCCTCAGGCTCATGGCTTGCGAGGCGCTTGGTTCTATCGCTCGGGAGTTCTCTTTTCGAGAAGCTTTTGGTGCGGTGGATGAGCACGGCGCCGATGACAAAGGGCATCCAGAAGACGATACCCCGGTAGGTCAGCGCGATGGCGGTTGCCGTTGTGGCGCCAACCTTATAGGCTGCAAGCCCAAAGACGATCATCGCCTCCACAACGCCTACACCTTGCGGCGTGATGGCAATCCAGGAGAAGAGGGTTGCGATAACATAGCCTCCAACGAGCGCGTGCGGCTCAGAGAGTCCAAACGCCACGCCCACGCAGCAGAAACAGGCAAGTTCGAAGGTGCTCGCCAGGATGGAGAACAGAAAGACGCGGGTCGATTGCCAGGGATGACTCCTGATGTTACCCGCTGCTTCAGAAAACGACTCCACCACGTTATCGACCCAGGGTCTGACCTCTCTGCCCTTGCGAAAACGCTGAGAAAGGTGGTTCACCAGGCGCTCGAGCGGACGCAGCAGGCCCGTCAGGATATCGGGGTTCCTGCGCCCCATATACAGGATGGTCACCATGACACCGGCGAAGAAAACAACCACCATACCGAGCATGAACCAGAGCACGGAGAGTCGTCCTGCCAATTGCAGAATGGTAAACCCGACACACATGATGACGATGAAGCCGGTGATGACCGATATCTGCATGAGGAGTGCGGCACTGGTGGCCCTGCCTGCCGGAACGCCGCGCTTGCGGGCGCTGTCGATAACGAGCATGACACCTGCGGTATTGAATGACGGGGCGATGACATTGACAAAGTAAGAGCCAAATACGAGTGGCAGCATGGTTCGCGCTCGCGTTGACTCGCCCACAACGGCAAAGGCCTCGGCATAGGCATAGGACTGGCTGATATATTTACCAAACTGCAAGGCAACGGCAAAAACAAGTGGAATAAGGTCACCACCCTCCATCGTCTGGCCGAGTTCAAGGAGTTGATCTCCTCTGAGCCAGAGCACACTGAGTGCAACGATGATGACGATACCTATAGCGAGTGTGCGTAGATTCGCAAAACGCACCAGTCTGTTACCCCCTTATCAAGGGTGGTTCGGGATCCGCATGCTCCACAAGCTCAAGCTGCTCCACGTATTCCGCATGCTCCACGTATTCCTCGCGTTTTGGCTGCTCTATCTGTTCTGCGGGTTTCGCTGATTTCGCCTGTTCTGCACGCCTTGCTTGCTCTTCGCGTCTCGCCTGCTCGGCATACTCCGCATATTTTGCCTGCTCTGCGTCCTCCGCCTGCTCTGCCTCTTCCGCTTGCTTTGTAAGCGCATGAGCACGTTGTGTGCGGACTTCCTGCAAGCGATTTTGCCGTGTCTCAAACGAAGCCGCGAACATCGGTAAGAGAAGCATAAGAAAGACGGCAAGCGCAAACGATATCGAGAAGCCATCGAACAAAGCCATAGGGGCATCGAACTCCGAGGTTAAGAATAGAACGAGCGATGTCTCTGCGACAATACAGATTGCCCCTAAAAATACCCAGTAGTTTACGTACAAGGCCTTTTCTTTTGGAATGCGCTTCAGCTTCTCATCATATTTCCTGTCACGACGGTCGATGAAGAGCTTGATGAAGAGAATCACGAAGAGGATGGCCACAAGGATGAAGCACAGCAGATTGATAAGCGACCAGCTGACCGTGTTTTCCGGCGCAACGAGCGGAATATCAGGACTGTTTAGCGTCGTGGTTCCATCATCTGCAAAGACCCCCAGCGGCAGAATAAACAAAAACGACACATGCATGGCGACAATCGCAGCGAACACCTTGGACGATAGACCCATTGCTTTGCTGCTCCTCTTTCCCCTCTTCATGTTTTCTCCCCACTTTCTTCCAAACACAAATGCCGAAGTTAACAAGTGCTTCCCCCTAAATCGCTCTTGATAGTATCCCGCTTTCTGGCAGAGAATGCCACCTTTCGTTCTACAATTGTTTCAGTTCACAGAGTCAGGAGGCTGTAACCTACATTTTCCCTGATTGCACTGAATCCGTGACACGGGCACCTTCCGTTTCTGTTCAGAGGGCCAGTGGGCTGGCAAGGAAGCTCCGCACCCGATGCTCATTTCTCTGCATTCAGCGCGAGAACCCCGAATAGCTATGAGGGTTCAAGCTCTTATCCGGTCGGCTCGCGCTAGCGAATGCACAGCACTGAGCATCTGCTCCACGATTCCTTGCCAGCCCACTGGCCCTCTGAACAGAAACCACCTTCCACCCCGCCCACACACTCTGTGCCCGGCGTTTGACAAACGGATTTGGGCATCTATAATGGGCGACAACCGAATAATTTAAACCGTTGATGTGGAAGTAACGGCGGGAGATGCACTTACAGAGAGCCGGGGCGTTGAGAATCCGGCAGTACGCAGCCAGTCAAATGGGCCACGGAGGGCGCGACAAACGGCAGAAGCCCAGTAGTTTGCGACGTAGGACCAGCGTAAAGGGTCGGGGATATGATGGTATCCCGTAAGAGCGGGCGCAAGGCGCCCGAAACAAGGTGGCACCGCGGATGATGAGTCCGTCCTTGACAGCAGTCGAGGGCGGATTTTTTGTTGGCACGTGAGATGCCTGCACACTACCTGCAATCGACCAAGTGCACAATCGCGCTCGTTGAAGAAAGGTGGAGAACATGCAATCTCACGATGAGTCAGGGTTTGATGAGCTACGCCGCTCTGCGCAGGGATTTAAAGCGGTGCCAGTGTATCGCACGTTACCCGAGGATACGCGCGACCCCCTGGAGTTGTTCAGGGTGCTCAAGCGCTTGAGCAGACATTGCTACCTCTTTGAGAGCTTAGAGGATCCCGAGCAATGGGGGCGCTACACCTTTCTCGGTTATGACCCCAAGACCGAAATCACCTGCACGGACGGACTCTTGCATATCAAGAATGGCGCGACCATAGAGGTGCAGACGCGTGAGCCAGGGCGCTACATCGCGCAGGTTCTGGCAGACTATACGACTTTGCAACTCCCCGACCTGCCGCCATTCACTGGTGGGCTCGTGGGGTACTTCGGCTACGATTACATCAAATACATCGAGCCCTCCCTTGACCTTGATGCCCGCGACGAGGAGGGCTTCAAGGATGTTGACCTCATGCTTTTTGACAAGGTCATCGCCTACGACCACCTCAAACACTGCATCTATCTCATTGCAACGGTTCGCACCGATGCCCTGGAGGAGAACTACCACAAGGCGCAGCGCGAGCTCGACGCGATGGCACAGCTCGTCACGGAGGGCGAGGCGCTGACCGTTGAGCCCCTGCGCCTCACAGGTCCCTTTGAGGCGTTGTTCGACGAACCCCAGTACTGTGCGATGGTAAAGCGCGCCAAACACGCTATCTGCGAGGGTGACATCTTTCAGGTCGTGCTCTCCAACCGGCTGGTGGCGCCCGCAACGGGCAGCTTGTTCGACACCTACCGAGTGCTGCGTCGCATCAACCCCTCCCCCTATATGTTCTACTTCGCGAGCGACGATATCGAGATTGCCGGCGCCTCGCCCGAGACCCTTGCCCGGCTGGTCGATGGGGTGGCCTACACCTTTCCGCTGGCTGGCACCAGGCCCCGTGGCGCAACGCCCGAGGAGGATGCCACGCTCGAACGTGACCTGCTTGCCGACACCAAAGAGCTCGCCGAACATAACATGCTTGTAGACCTAGGACGCAACGACATCGGCAAAGTAAGCGCCTTTGGTACGGTGACAGTCGAGGACTACCTCAGCATCGAGCGCTTCTCCCACGTCATGCACATCGGCTCCACGGTGCAGGGGACACTGGCTGCGGATAAGACCGCGCTCGACGTGATTGATGCCATTCTGCCCGCCGGAACGTTGAGCGGTGCCCCCAAGATACGCGCCTGCGAGATCATCAACGAGCTTGAAGACAACAAGCGCGGCATCTACGGCGGCGCGATTGGCTACCTCGCGTTTTCCGGCAACATGGACACCTGTATCGCGATACGCCTTGCGTTCAAGAAGAACGGGCGCGTCTTTGTGCGCTCGGGTGCCGGCATTGTTGCCGACAGCGTGCCTGCAACCGAGTACGCCGAGTGCCGCAACAAGATGCAGGCCGTGATCGACGCGCTGCACGAGGCCGAAGGCGGCAAGCTATGAACGCCTGCTGCGTCGATGCTTGTCATAGCAGTGCCCGTTACATAGACACCAGTTGCGTCGGTGCCCACCACGCCGCAACCAGACGTGAAGAAGGGAGTCACGATGATACTGTTGGTTGATAACTATGACAGCTTCTCCTACAACCTTTACCAGATGGTTGGGGTGCTGGATCCACACATCATGGTGCTGCGCAACAACGAAGCCACCGTCGAGCGCGTGGAGGAACTCCAGCCGTCACACCTCATCCTGTCGCCTGGACCCGGGAGACCGGAGAATGCGGGGTGCTGCCCTGAGCTTATCCGCAGCTTCGCAGGGCGGGTGCCGCTGCTGGGCGTATGCCTGGGGCATCAGGCGATCTGCCAGGTATTTGGGGCACAGATTACGTATGCACGCGAGCTCATGCACGGCAAGACCTCCCAGGTGGAGCTCGACACCAGCTCGACTCTGTTTCGCGGACTGCCGGAGCACATCACAGGGGGGCGCTATCATTCGCTGGTTGCAGAGGCTTCCACCATTCCCGCCTGTCTACGCGTGACGGCGCGGGCAGACGATGGCACCGTCATGGCCGTTGAGCATGTGCACGACCCTGTGTACGGCCTGCAGTTCCATCCCGAGTCGATACTAACACCACAGGGCAACAGCATCCTATCTAATTTTCTGGGAGAAAGAAGCGAGCGATGATAAAAGAAGCGATTGTGCGGGCGGCAAGGCGGGAGAATATCGGATATGAACTGGCCGAGGAGGTGATGGATGAGATCATGGGGGGCAGCGCGACCGATATCCAGATGGCAGCATATCTCACCGCCATGGCGGTCAAAGGTGAGACAATCGAAGAGATCACCGGCTCGGCAGCAGGGATGCGTACCCACTGCATACGACTGCTGCACGACATGGATGTACTCGAGATCGTGGGAACGGGAGGCGACCGGTCCTTCTCGTTTAACATCTCGACCACCTCGGCGCTGGTCATCAGCGCAGCGGGAATCCCCGTGGCAAAACACGGCAACCGTGCGGCAACCTCGAAGAGCGGTGCTGCCGACGTACTGGAAGCGCTAGGCGTCGATATCGCGGTGCCTCCGGAGAAGAGTCTGGAGTTGCTCCAATCAATAAACCTTTGCTTCCTGTTTGCCCAGAACTACCACATTGCCATGAAATATGTGGCACCGGTGCGCAAAGAGCTGGGAATACGCACAATCTTCAACATTCTGGGACCACTGGTAAACCCCGCCGGCGCCAACCGCGAGTTGCTGGGCGTCTATGAAGAGGCTATGGTCGAGCCTCTGGCTCAGGTGCTGTGTAACCTGGGTGTTACCGATGCGCTCGTGGTCTTTGGGCAAGACGGACTCGATGAGATTTCGATGAGCGCACCCACCAGCGTGTGCGAGGTGCGAAAGGGAAGCTTCAGTTCATATGAGATCGCGCCGGAGGATTTTGGGTTGACGCGCTGCCAGAAGGAGGATCTCGTGGGCGGTACACCGCAGGAGAACGCGGCTATCACGCGTGCCATACTCGCAGGTGAACAAGGTGCACGGCGCGATGCCGTCTTGCTCAACTCGGCGGCAGCCATCTACATCGCACGCCCCGAGTTCACCCTGGCGCAGGCTCTGGGTGTCGCACGAGAGACCATCGACAGCGGTGCCGCTTCAGAACAGCTTGACCGTTTTGTAAGACTGTCGAATAAGTAAGGAGCGACCATGACGATTCTGGACAAGATCGTGCGCGCCACACATAAACGCGTTGAGCTCCGCAAAGAAGAGGTGCTGCTCGACGTATTGCAGCAGAGGCTCGAAGCGCTTGCTACCACCAGCGGGTATCCCTTTGAACGCGCGCTCGCAGCAGATGATGACATCGCGTTTATCTGCGAAGTCAAGAAGGCGTCCCCCTCCAAAGGAGTCATCGTGGAGGACTTTCCGTATCTTGCAATCGCCCGCGCCTATGAGCAGGCGGGAGCGGCGGCGATCTCGGTGCTCACCGAGCCGCAGTTCTTCCAAGGGTCGCCGCACTACCTGCAAGAGATTGCCGCAGCCGTGGACGTGCCACTGCTCTGCAAAGACTTCATCGTGGATCTCTATCAGGTGTATGAGGCAAAAACGCTGGGTGCACAGGCGGTGTTGCTTATTGCAAGCCTTTTTGAAGAGCAGGAGCTCGCCAGCTTTGTGGCACACACGCATGACCTTGGCATGAGCGCGCTTGTTGAGGTGCATACGGGCGCCGAGGTGCAGTACGCTCTGGCTGCGGGTGCACGCGTCATCGGCGTCAATAACCGCGACCTTGCGACCTTTGAGGTCGATCTCAACACGAGCCTGCGGCTGCGCGAGCAGGTTCCTCCCCCGGTGCTCTTTGTGAGCGAGAGCGGCATCCACTCCCCCGCCGACGTACAACGCCTGCGCGACCACGGGGTCGATGCCGTCCTCGTAGGCGAAAGCCTCATGCGTGCTGCGGATAAACGCAGGTTCCTGGCGGAGCTGCGCGGTGAGGTTGCAGGGCTCACAGGGGTTGTGTCTGCTGAACCCAGTGAACAGAAACGAGGTGAGGCGTGAGTAGTATAAAGCTCTGCGGCTTGTCGCGTTTTGAAGACGTGGCGGCGGTCAACGCGGCATTGCCTGATTATGCGGGCTTCGTGTTCGCGTCCAGCAGGCGGCAGGTTGATGCGACACGAGCACGCCGCTTGCGAGCGAAACTCGATGAGAGAATCGTACCCGTGGGCGTATTCGTTGACGCCCCCGTTGCCGAGGTCGTTGCACTCTGCCGGGAGGGAGTCATCGCAATGGTGCAGCTGCATGGCAAGGAGTCAGAGGCGTATATCGATGAGCTCAAAGCTGCCTGCAAGGTGCCGGTTATCAAAGCCCTGCGTGTTGGGGGTGGCGAGCAGGGTGCTTGCGGGCTGAGCAGCTACGAGCAGGGCGCTTATGCACAGGCGGACTTCCTGCTCTTTGACGGGGCAAAGCCGGGGAGCGGGCAGAGCTTTGATTGGAGTGGACTTGGGCGTATCCACAGACCGTACTTTTTGGCGGGTGGGATAAACCTGCATACCATCGAGGCTGCGTTGGCACTTGAGCCCTATGGCATAGATGTGAGCAGCGGGATTGAGACAGAAGGACGAAAGGATTGCGAGAAGATGCTTAAAATTGTTAGTTTAGTTCACAATTATAGCGAAAGGAAAGGTGCCTGATGACACGCGGAAGATTCGGCGTCTTTGGAGGGCAGTACATTCCCGAGACGCTCATGAACGAGCTTATCGACCTTGAAACGGCATACGAGCACTACAAGCAGGATGCGACATTCCGCGCTGAGCTCAAAGGTCTGCTCGACAACTATGCCGGTCGGCCTTCGTTGCTGTACTTTGCAAAGCACATGACAGAGGATCTAGGGGGTGCAAAGGTCTACCTGAAGCGGGAAGACCTTAATCACACGGGTTCACACAAGATAAACAATGTGCTGGGGCAGACCCTGCTTGCCCAAAAACGTGGCAAGACCCGTGTGATCGCTGAGACCGGTGCCGGGCAACACGGTGTTGCAGCGGCTACCGCAGCAGCCTTGCTCGGGATGGAGTGTGAGGTTTTCATGGGGCGCGAAGACACCGAGCGACAGGCGCTTAACGTGTATCGCATGGAGCTTCTGGGGGCGCGCGTGCATACGGTAACGAGCGGCACGCAGACGCTCAAGGATGCCGTGAACGAGGCCATGCGTGAATGGGTGAGCCGCGTGGAGGATACCCATTATGTGCTGGGGTCGGTCATGGGGCCACATCCCTTCCCAACCATGGTGCGGGATTTTCAGGCAGTCATAGGCGCGGAGGCGCGCGAGCAAATCCTTGCGGCTGAGGGCGCGCTGCCTGCAGCAGTGCTGGCCTGCGTGGGCGGTGGCAGCAATGCGATAGGGCTGTTCTACAACTTTATCGACGACGCTGGGGTACAGCTCATAGGGTGCGAAGCAGCGGGGCTGGGGCTTGACACCCCTCAACATGCGGCGACCATCGCAAAAGGTGAGGTGGGCGTGTTCCACGGCATGAAATCGTACTTCTGCCAGGACGAGCATGGACAGATCGCACCAGTCTACTCTATATCCGCCGGCTTGGATTATCCGGGCATCGGACCGGAACACGCACAGCTGCACGCTACGGGTCGCGCGACCTACGTACCCGTCACCGACGATGAAGCCGTGGATGCCTTCGAGTATCTGGCGCGCTGCGAGGGCATCATCGCCGCTATCGAAAGCGCCCACGCCGTGGCTCACGCCCGCGTGTTGGCACCCACGCTGCCCCGCGAGAGCAGCATCATCGTGTGCCTGAGCGGTCGCGGCGATAAAGACGTCGCGGCTATCGCACGGTATACCGGGAGGGAGATCAATGAGTAGAATCGCAGAGGCTTTTGAGCAGGGTTCGACATTTGTGGGCTTCGTAACAGGAGGGGATCCTTCCATCGCACGGAGCGAGGAGTACATCCTCGCGATGATCGATGCCGGGGCAGACCTTATCGAGATCGGCATACCCTTCTCCGATCCCGTTGCAGAAGGTCCGGTGATCCAGGAGGCAAACCTGCGTGCCCTGGCGGCAGGCACCACCGTTGATACCCTGTTTGACCTGGTGCGTTCGCTCAGGGAGAAAACCGAGGTTCCTCTCGTCTTTCTCACCTACCTCAACCCGGTGCATCACTACGGGTACGAGAGGTTCTTTGCCGCCTGCCAGGAAGCCGGGGTGGATGGGATCATCATCCCTGACCTGCCCTATGACGAGAAGGACGAGCTCGCGGGGGTTGCTGCCACGCACGAAGTTGCCCTGATCTCACTGATCGCGCCAACCTCGGAAGGGCGCATACGAGCCATCGCCCGCGACGCGACCGGCTTTATCTACCTGGTCTCATCCCTAGGTGTCACGGGCGTGCGCACCAACATCAGCACCGACCTGGAAGCTATTGTGAAGACGATACGCGAGGTGACCGAAGTACCCGTCGCCATAGGTTTCGGCGTGCACACACCCGAGCAGGCGCAGACTCTCGCGCAGGTTGCCGATGGCGTCATCGTAGGAAGCGCCATCGTGAAGATCATCGCCGCAGACCCCGACACCGCAAGCAGCAAGCTGCATCGTTACGTGAGCGAGCTGAAGCGAGCAATGATGCGCTGAGGGGAGGGTCGCGGGGGTTGAACTGAACCATGGGCTTCTGGCCTGCCGGTCTACAAAAAGATAGCTCCCTTCGTGGGAGCTATCTTTGTAGCTGCGGGTTAAAGTACAGGTCGAACAAGGTCATCCACGGGGGGATAACAGGTCAAACGCGGTTATTCAAGGGCGTAGGGTATCTCTATCCTCTCCCCGTTTTTGTATAGGACAATCGTTGCGTTGTTGCGATCGTACTGGAACAACGCCCCTGCTGAATCCTCTGCTCCGTCCTCAACTGCTATGATATTGTAGTTAAAGATGCCTGCTTCCTTTGCCATGCTGGCGACCTTGCTCGCTGCATACTCAGCGAGAGCCTGACGCTTGTCATCGGCTGCGTTTGCCCAATCAAAGCTCGGATTCACATAGATAGTGTAGTTCTTGAAATCGACTCCGTTACTGTTCTGCGCAGTTTCACCGACACGAACGATATACTTCTCGTTGGGATCAGCGCCATCGCCACAACCGGACAGTGCTACCAAAGAACCCAGCGACATCGCCACCATAAGCACTGTCAAGATAACAGCTACAATCCTTTTTTTCATGTTTAACTCCTCATCATAATTAATCCACCACGTTATAAAATTATACCACTCATTATGCGCCATCTTCGGCCTGGGACTCCTCGCCCCCTTCTGCGCCCTCATTTGACCCGTCTTCAGATTGATCCGGTTGCTCATAATCAGGAGACGCTCCCTCTGGCTCCCCCTCCGGCAAATCAGTACCAGCGGGCTGCTCCGGAGCCAGTTGTTCCTGCGCCGGCGCAACAGCAGGTGGAGTAGTCGCATCGTTGGTTGGAGCAGCTGAGGGAAGAGTGACTACCTCAAAATCGCTCACAACGAGGGTGCTTCCCAAACGCACCAGCTTGTAGAGGAAGACGACATCGTGTGTCGTGTTCCCACTGGGCAAGTTGATGATGTAGCGCGCATGCACGAGTGCGTAGACCGTTGCACCATCACGATATATCGTGCCAAAAGCGAGCTGATTGAATGAAATCTGACCACCCTCAGCAAGGCTCTTGTAATAGGCCTCTGCCTTGCTGCCCGGCCGCGTATTATCAAAGACGGTCTCATCGGCCTTGTTGGCGTAATTAACCCAATCGCTGTTGAGTTTGATGATGCGCCCAACCGTCACTTCGTCATACAGCAGCTTAACCTTCTGCGATTCCGTTGTGGTTGTCCCGTCAGGGTTTGTGACGGTCTTCTCATCCAACGCCTCTCTGAAAAAGTTGTTCAGGTACTTGCTCTCATCCGCCGGATTGAGAGGATCAAACAGGGGCTTGAGCTTATCGGCATCCACGATGGTAAAGCTTGCGCCATAATTCTCCTTGGTGAGCGCTGAGTCATAACCAATCTTGCCGATACCCTCGTTCCAGCCGAGCTGAGACTGAATGAGTGCTATCGGATTAGTGTTCGGTGCAATTTTCTCCCGGAAGGGACTGGCATCCCCTAGTGAGAGGGCCAATCCGACTATCAGGATATCAAAGACGAGAATGATTACGATGAGAAGCATCACGCGCTTACGCGAGAAGAAGTTCCCCTGTGCCTCTGCTGCCTTTGCCTGCGCTCGGGCTCGGCTGTTGGCTGTCGCCGGACGAGCAGTTGCTGCACGACGGCGCTTCATCCCAGCCTTCGCTGTAGCCTTTGCTTCCTTCTCCGCAGTTTTTGCATCTTCTTGGGCACGCCGAGCCGCTATATCATTCGACGACGTGGCTTTTCGGTTCTGACCATCTGTTGCCATTCCAAATATCATCAATCCACCTTACTATTCGCCCTACATCCTTGCCACAGCAAAGGTCTGTTCTCCCCGCGATCTAGCCCCTAGGTCTTGAATCAAAGGAGATTGTTAAAGCATCCACCCACAGATTCTATATCGATTATCCCAACATTCACCAACAACATCAAAAGAAAAACCTGAACAACGAGAATCAGGAACACAATGAGTATGAATCCAATCCTGCTGATCGGTCGATCTGCGATCACGGCATCATCCTCATCAAGCAGCTCTGAGTCATCAATATCAAGTGAGACATCAACGGTAAGATCCTTGTCGCTGGGATCAGAGGGTTCTGGGGGTTGTAACTCGGCGCGCGTCTCATGGATGAAGCCTGGCTCAAGGGCAACCTCCTTAATAGTATCATGTCCAAAATAGAAATCTGATGCAGGCTCAAGAGACAACGCGGGGTCTGAGCCGACCTCGAACCCGGGCTGAGCAGAGGCAGATGCTTCGTATAGAGGCTCCGTGTATTCACCTGCCGCTACAGACCCCTGCATATCGGATGTCCGTGATATCTCGGGCGTCTGCTGCAGAATGGTCGGCTCTGGTGTGTATGTTGGTGATGGTGTATACACCTGCTCGATTGAAGGAACCACATCCACAGCCTGGGAAAAGGCATGCTCATAAGCCGGCTCGACGGTGGTGAGGGGCAGGTATACCGACGCCTCCAGAGCGGCCGCCTGATCCGCGCTCTCAAGCTCGGGTACCAAGGGCGCAATCTGCGCAAGAAAGTCATCGATCTCGTGCGTGCGCTCAAAAATCGGTGTTATTGTCGCTGGCTGCGGAACATCTATCGTCTGCGGCTCTGCGAAAGCCGAGGACTCGCGGGATTCCTCCGACCCCGTCGTGTAGACTTGGGGAAGAACGGGATCCTCAAGTATCGGCTCAACAGCATCATAAAGCTGCTCGACAACCGGCGTGACCTCGATCTCAACACTATCCACGGGCACATCGATTGTTACATGTTCATGGACAACAGTCGCAGATGGCTCAAAGTCCGGTATCACATCAGGAACCATGAGAGGCTCGAGGAAGGCCTCCCCTCCCTCTTCACCCGATGGTGATGGCAGAGCCTCATATTCCGGAGACACAGCGGATTTGGACGACGGTTCGATTTCCGACTCAAAATCGGGAGCATACACGGGCCACGGAACCTGGAGGGGAGCCGGAATGGTCGGCGGGGAAGGCTCAGGGCTGAATGCATGCGTGGCCTCAAGCGAAGGTTCGATGATCGGCGCAAGTTCGAGATCAAGCTCGAGCTCGGGCACGAGCCCGGACGCGGCGGTAGTCGCGACGGGAGGCTCGGCGATAGTCGCTCTTGGGGGCTCGATAACAGCCTGATCGTCTGGCTTGAAGTCCAGATCAAGCTCTTGGATGATGGTTACAGCCGAATCCGGCTCATCAGGGAATAAGCCGAAAAGACTCGAAAGCTGTTCTTCTGGTTCGATCTCGGGCACGGGCTCGATCTCGGGCACGGGTTCGATCTCGGGCACGATCTCGGGCGCAAGCGCAGGCGCGGGTGCAAATGTCTTTGCCCTAGGTTCGGGCACCTTCGGTGCCGGGGGTACCCTTAAGCCTGGTGCGGGCTCGACAGGAGCGGGCTCGAATACGACGGGCTCAAACACTGGTTCAAACACTGACTCGGACTCAGGCTCTGGTTCAGGTTCAAGCACTGGCTTAGGTTCAAACACTGGTTCGACCTCAGGCTCAAGCACTGGCTCAGGCACTGGTTCAGGTTCAAACACTGGCTCGGACTCTACCTTGAGTAGCTCGCGCATCGATACAGGCGACACCGGCGGTGGAGCAATGGAGGGTTCCGGCCTGTCTCCAAAGATGGGGTCAAGCGATGAAACCAGCCCCGCAGCTAGAAAGGGGTCGAACTCAGGCTCTGGCTCGGGTTCGGGCATGACAGAGCGGAACGAGAGATCAAAGGGCAACTCTTGCTCAGAATCTGGAACGTCCTGGGGGGTTGTCTTTGGAACAGGGATTTCTGGTGCAAGAGAAATCCGCTCACTACCAAGAAACTCAGCAAGCAGCTCTCGTTTCAGTTCTTCCTTGAGCTCAGTCTTTATCTCTTGTTTTACAGAGCTCGAAGTCACCAAGACAGAAGGAGCAACACCGAGGTCAGGGGTGACATCGGATACCAGAGATGCTATTTTGACCGCGATGACATCCTCGGCTCCTGCAAAGGAGCCGAGAGAGAAAGCCTCTAAGCCAAAGAGCCCCGAATCGAGGCTCTCGTCCGCATGATCGTTCTGATCGACGCCCATCAGTTTTATCTCTCATCCAAACGCTGCACAGATTATAGGACCTCTTCAAACGGCGCTTCCAGATTCCCTTCCACGAGGGTTCTGACATTACCGTTAAGGACAGCTCCTGGCTCCACTGCAAGCGAAGCGGCAGAAACATCACCGAGGCAATAGGAGTGACTTCTCAGCACTACAACATTCTCCGCATTGATGCTTCCCTTGACCTTACCATCGAAGATGATATTTTTGGTTGAAATATTGCCACCAACAACTGACCCATCATTAACGATTACGCCAGCAGCCGCAGCAAGGTTACCCTTGACTCGACAGGTGTATAAGCCGATTTTCTCGCCACCCACATCTCCATGCACAACACCGTGTATGGCAACATCACCCTTTGCTTCGATATTACCACGGACACGACCAACGATGTCTATATGACCATCGGTGATGATGTTGCCAAGCACCGTGGCCTCGCGAGTGATAATGGAAACGCCCTTCTCAACCGGCTCTTCCTCTATGACCTCAGCTTCGGTGGAATCCTCATCGGGCTCCGCACTGAGCTCACTTGCGGGAACCGCCAGGGAGGTTACATCATCATAGGGGAGCTCGGCTGCAGATTCGGGCGCTACAGCGGACACAGGAGCGGGCTCGACTGACACCGGTGCATCGGGGGCAGGAGCAGGCGACACGGGTAGGGGCACTACGACATCCTCGACCTCAGGTGTGGACTCAAGTGCGACAGGAACATCCGTGTCTTCAGGAGCGGCCTCATCAGCCACTGCTTCCTGTATTTCAGCAACTTCAGGAGCAACCTCATCAAGCGCAACCTCTAGTGTTTCAGCAACTTCAGGAGCGGCCTCTTCAGCCACTGCTTCCTGTATTTCAGCAATCTCAGGAGCAGCCTCTTCAAACGCAACCTCAGCCTGAGCTTCAACAACCTCAGGAGCGACCTCTTCAGCCACTGCTTCCTGCGTTTCAGCAACTTCAGGAGCGGCCTCATCAAGCGCAACTTCAGCCTGAGCTTCAACAGCCTCAGAAGCAGCCTCTTCAGCCACTGCTTCCTGTATTTCAGCAATCTCAGGAGCAGCCTCTTCAAACGCAACCTCAGCCTGAGCTTCTATTTCAATGGGCGGTGCAATAGCGGGGGCATCAACAGCAATAGCCTCTGCTGGAGTTTCAGCGAAGATTTCTGCAACGAAAGTTTCCCCCTCAACAGGAGCCTCTTGTGCTGCTGCATCGATTCCTTCTTCGATTTCTGCAACCGGGGCGGGAACATCCGCTTCCTCGAAAACCGCTACGGGCTCTACCGGCTCCACGACTTCCAGAACGTCCAGTGTCTCCAGGGGTTCTACAGGCTCGTCTACCTCTGCCTCTTCATCTACCTCCCTGAATGCCTCTACAGGGATGGTCTCCTCAAAGGCCTCTACAGGCTCTGCAGATGCGTACTCGTCTGCCTCCCTGAATGCCTCCGCAGGGATGCTCTCCTCAAAGGCCTCTGCGGGCTCAACGACCTCAAAGGTCTCTACGGGCGCGTACTCGTCTGCCTCCCTGAAAGCTTCTGTGGGTACACTCTCCTCAAAAGCCTCTACGACCTCTACAGGTGCATACTCATCTGCTTCCCTGAATGCCTCTGTAACTTCCAGAGGTGCATCTGCTTCCACGAAAATTTTTGCTCCCTGAGCAAGCTCCTCGGCGATGGTTCCATCAACTTCTGGAAATGTCTCGACCTTGACGGACACAAACCTCACGGTTGAATCGGCATCGAAAGGCAGGGCTTCTTCTGCTTCCCCATAGAGCGAAGCGGGGATTGCGTCGGGGATATCAGCACTGAAGGCTGTGGATTCTTCTTCCGCGCCCGCAAAGAGCGAGGCAGGGATTGCGTCGGGGATAACGGGAACGGGCGAATCGACATAGGCCGAAGTCGCTTGGGGTACGTCGGGCGGAACAGGAAACGTCCCCGGCGTCTCTGGAACCGGCTCGAATGCCGAATCACTAGGAAATATATTCACATTGTTATCCTCTGCCACGTCACACCTCTAAATCGATTCTCGGTAGAGCAACCCTCAATGCCATATTGTACGAAAAATACAAGCGGCCACAAGTACCTTGGACCACAACGGACTACATTCTACCTTACTCAAGCCCTCACAAACAGGAGATACCGCAAAAAAGCTGTGCAAAAATCCAAAATATCGACACGCCGCACCTATACGGCGGTGTGTGACCTTGTGTTGCCAAACCGTGGACTCCAAACGCGGATCCGTAGCGTTGCATATGCACGGGTAAGACGTCACACGAGGAGCTGTCGCACATAGGCGATGTTGGACTGCACCGTCTGCACAAGCTCCTCAACGCTGGAGAAGGCATACATAGGGCGCAGGTATTCGATAAAAGCTACTTTAACCTCGCGACCATAGAGTGCACCCTCGAAGTCAATCAGGTGTGCCTCGATTGTTGCCTCGACACCCATGAAGGTGGCAGGCACGCCTATGGAGATGGCCGCCTTGCAGGGGAGATCGTCTAAGAACACATAGCCCGCGTAGACGCCGTCTGCCGGACGTACGAGCGAATCCTCGATGACGATATTGGCGGTTGGAAATCCGAGTTCATGCCCGACTCGACGCCCCGGAACCACATGCGCACGCACGTAATACGGTCGTGTGAGCAGGTGGTTTGCCTCTTCCAGTTGTGCCGCCTGCAGAGCATTGCGCACCCGGGTTGCGGTAACCGGCGTATCGTCGTCTGCGAGCAATGCCTGGGGAGAGACGTCACAACCAACACCTGCGCCCCAGGTGTGCAGGTCATCGACTGTGCCGATGGCGCGATGCCCAAAGCGGAAATCCTCGCCAACGAAGATGGCGCGCGGCGTGCAGCAACTACCGAAGACATGATCGAGGAAGTCAGCAGGCTCACGCATGGCTAACACCTCGTCAAAGGGCAGGACGAGCACAGCATCCACAGGCGCAGTGGCGAGATAGGCAAGCCGCTCGGCGTTCGTAAGCAATTTGCGCCAACGCTCCTGAGGGAGAAAGAACTCGTCCGGATCGCGATCAAAGGTAACAACGATATGCGCTGTGCCCCGACGCTGCGCCTCGGCACACGCTTGCTCGATGAGAAACTGGTGCCCCCGGTGAAAACCATCAAAGACACCGAAGGTACAGACGACCTCACCAAGGCCTTCTGCCTGTGAAAAGGGCACGATGCGTGCGCGCTGTGCCGCTTTCAGATGCCGATCAGTCAACAGGTCTACCACTGATGCCTCCAGGGATGATGGTTCGCGGAATGAGGACACGCCCCTGTGCCCGGGCTTCAAACACGGCAACAAGCCGCCTATCATACACCAAAGATACGGGTGCGCCTTCTGCGAGTCCGTCAGCCCTGCCGACGAGCGTGCGACCATGGGTGACATCACGATACTCTGCGGCAGTAAGTGCCAATGCGGGATACCCGAGCGCATCAAAGGGGTCAAGCCAGTACGGTTCGACACCCTCAGTTTCCAGCTCTTCAAGGGTAACGGCCTCGTTCGGCGCGTCTTTGATGCTTATGGTGCCGATGCGGGTTCGGCGCAGGGCGGCGAGGTGTGCGTGGGATCCGATGCCTTCACCGAGGTCGCGGGCAAGCGCGCGCACATAGGCACCCTTTGAGCAGACAAGCTCGATACGCCAACTGTCCGCTGTGGTCTCAAGCAGCTGTATCGAGTGGATAGTGACCTCGCGGGGCTCAAGCTCAGGCTCCTTTCCTGCACGTGCCAGCTTGTAGGCAGCAACACCATCGCGTTTGATGGCGGCGTAACGGGGCGGCAGTTGCAGGAAGCTTCCCGTGAAGCGAGAAAGGATGTCGCACGCAAAATCAGCGTCCGCCACCTTGGAAGGAATAGGAGCTTGCGCAATGGGCGCACCCTCAGCGTCGTCGGTGTCTGTCGCCACGCCGAAGCATATGCGTGCCTCGTAGGCCTTGTCCCTGTGCATGAGATAATCGGAGAGCCGGGTCGCAGGGCCAACGCAGACAAGCAACAACCCTGTTGCCGCCGGGTCGAGCGTGCCGGCATGACCGACTCTGCCCTCTCCTGAGGTACGGCGGATGCGATCCACCACGTCGTGCGAGGTCAAACCTGCGGGTTTATCCACTGCAAGCAGGCCAGAGAGGGTAGTGTTTCCGCGCCGCTTGTTACCCAAGGGTCTTCTCTGTGGCACTCAGGATGACCTCGATAGCCTCTGGTAAAGGCAACGCGAGGGTAATACCAGCAGCCGCCCTGTGACCACCGCCGCCAAATGCACGGGCAACAGCACCTACGTCGCAGCTCCCCTTCGCACGCAAGTTCACACGGGTACCGTCCTCTTCTTCCCGGAGCAGGATGGCAACCTCCACATCCCTGATAGATCGCAACAAGGTGGGTAGTCCCTCGGTCTCATCGCGGGTGACCTTGAGCTCTGAGAGGTCAGCAGCGTTGACCCAGGAGTAGACGATGCGTCCATCTCCGCTGAAGCGGATGCGCGAAACCAGACGCGCATCGAGCATGAGCGAGGAGAGCGAGCGGCTCTCATAGACGTTCTTGCTCATTTCTGCCGGATTGACACCCGCCGCGATCATCTCACCTGCGGCCTCAAAGGCCTCGGATGAGGTGTTCTGGAAGGAGAAGCGTCCCGTGTCTGTCATGATCGCAACGTAGCAATACTCAGCGATGTCACGGGTAATGGGGGTTTCAGTCGCACTAAGGAGATCCCAGATGAGCAGCCCTGTGGCGGCTGCCCGAGCGTCACCAAAGTAGTTGGGCGAGTAGCCCTCATAGTCAGGATGGTGATCGATGACGAGGGTGTTTTTCGCGCGGTCAAAAATCTCAGCCGCCTTGCCAAGACGCACCTTGGTGGAGGTATCGACTGCGATAAAGAGATCGGGGGTGCCAGCATACTCGGCAGCCGGAACGAACTCGTAGCCAGGCATGAAGGCGTAGAGGTTGGGAGCCGTGGGGTATTGAGCCAGCAGGCTGGTTACCGTATGGCCTCGCTCACGCAGAAAGGCGGAGAGCGCTAGGTTCGAGCCGACCGCATCCCCATCGGGATTAACATGACCGCAGACAACGATCTCCTGTGCAACATCGATGATCTCAAACACGCGTGCCTGGGAGAGTGACGTTTGCTTTGTGACCTCAGGCGTAAGGTGAAGTGCCTCGGGCGCAGGTGCCTCGGCGTCTTCACTGCTCTGTATCTCACTCATAGAGGGTAGCCCTCCTCATCTTTTTCAATAGAAAGTGTCTTAGGGGCATCGATCAGGGCAGTGGAGATGCGCGCTACCGCATCGATGCTTGTATCGAGAAAGAAGCGTAACTCGGGAGTGACACGCCAGTTGAGTTCGCTGCCAAGTAGGCTGCGAATGCGTCCTTTTGCGCTCTCGAGTCCTGCGATCACCTCGTCATACTGTTGCTCTTCAGCCGCGACATAGACATGCGCCACGCGGCGGTCCTTTGATACCTCGACACCGGTAACCGTGACAAAGGCAAGCCGTGGATCAGACACCTGCAAAAGCAGGATGTTTGCCAAGGCCTCGCGTGTTGCCTCGTTCAATCGCCGTGATTGTGGTGTCTGTTTCATCGTCCCACTAGCCTTCTCGGGCGACTTCCCTGATACGGAAGCCTTCAAAGCTGTCGCCAACCTTGACGTCCTGGAAGCCGGTGATACCTATGCCACACTCAAAGCCGGCGCGCACGCTCTTGACGTCCTCCTTGAAGTGGCGAAGCGATGCGATGTTGCCTTCGAAGACGATAGTGCCATCGCGCACGACACGCAGTTTGTCATCCCGGAACAGCTCGCCCTCGGTGATGAGGCAACCAGCGATCGTGCCCACCTTTGGCACTTTGAACAGTTCGCGCACCTCGGCGACACCCGAATCCTCCTCGATGATCTCCGGCTTGAGCAGACCGACGCGAGCAGCGTTGATATCCTCGATTGCCTGGTAGATAACGCGGTAGAGCTTGATCTCGACTTTTTCTTTCTCAGCAGCCACCTTTGCCTTGGGCTGAGGCCGCACATTGAAGCCGATAATGATGGCATCGGAGGCCGCCGCCAGCGTGACGTCGGTTTCTGTAACACCACCAACGGCGGAGTGTATGACATTGATGCGAACCTCGCTTTGATCCATCTTGTCAAGCGCATCCTGCAGCGCCTCAATAGAACCCTGGACGTCCGCCTTGACCACAAGATTGAGCTCACTTATACGGCCTTCTTCAATACGGGCAAAGAGGTCTTCGAGCGAGACGTGGCCTTGTTTCTGCTGTTCAGCGAGGCGTCTTCTCAGCGCACGATCTTCTGCGAGGTTACGTGCATCGCGTTCATCTGCAAAGACCCTGAACTCATCACCAGCTGCCGGCACGCTATCCAGACCGAGCACCTCGACGGGATCCGCCGGCTTGGCACTCTCGACATTGTCGCCTTTGGGGCTGACGAGCGCACGCACGCGTCCATAGGAACTTCCGACAACCACTGCGTCGCCCAGTTTCAGGGTTCCGCGCTGGACGACAACCGTGGCAACCGGGCCGCGCCCCTTGTCGAGCTTGGCCTCGATGACGAAGCCAGAAGCAAGCGCACGGGTGTTCGCCTTCAATTCGAGCACATCTGCCTGCAGAAGTATGGTCTCAAGCAGTTCGTCGATGCCGAGACGCTGCTTCGCGCTGACGTTGACAAACATATTCTGGCCGCCCCACTCCTCAGGGACGATGCTGTGCTCGGTGAGCTCTTGGCGGACGCGCTCAGGGTTGGCGCCGGCCTTGTCTATTTTGTTGACTGCAACGATTATGGGCACCTGAGCCGCCTCGGCATGGTGGATTGCCTCAATGGTCTGCGGCATAACGCCATCGTCAGCGGCAACGACGAGGACGACGACGTCGGTGACCTTAGCTCCGCGTGCGCGCATCGCTGTGAACGCCTCGTGGCCAGGCGTATCGATGAAGGTGATCTGGCGATCCTTGATCTCAACGACAGAAGCACCGATATGCTGTGTAATACCGCCCGCCTCAGTCGCAACAACACCGGTTTCGCGGATGGCATCGAGCAAGGAAGTCTTCCCGTGGTCGACGTGTCCCATGACCGTGACGACGGGCGGTCGCGGCAGAAGGTCTTCAGGCGCGTCAACGATCTGAGCGGCGTATTCTTCTTCAGGGGAGATGAAGCGCACCTTGCGACCCATGTCATCCGAGATAAGCTCGACGAGCTCGTCGCTCATCGTCTGGGTGACTGTCAGAGGCGTACCCAGCAGGAACAGGCGCTTGACGATGTCGTTGGGCGGCACCTTCAGGACATCAGCGAACTCCTGCACGGTGATACCGGTAGTGACCTGGGCGACCGAATCGTCAAGGAGCTCGAGATCCATGCCTTTCTCGATATATTCGAGCTCAAGCTTCTCCTTGGCCTCAGCAACGCGCTTCTCCTTGCGCTTACGTCGCCGCCCTTCACCTTCGCTGGATGCGGCTTCGACGGCCGCCCGAGCATCGGCAAGCACGCGGTCGCGCTGGAACTGCTCGGCCTGCGCCGCCATGCGACGATAGCGATCGTCGTCCGCCTCGGCTCCTTCAGCAGCATAGGCCTCATCCACGAGATAGTCCTGCGTGCGACGTACGTCTTTGACTTCTTTTTCGCGCGCGCTCTTGCCTTTGCCCCGGTTCTTGCCGCGGCTCTCGCCCTCGCCTTCTGTGGCGGCACCCTTACGGTGGGATTTATCCGATGCTCTCTCACCCGTTGCCTCGGCAGCACGTGACGATGTTTCAGCAGCAGGCGTGTCGCTCCCTCCAGCTTCAGGGGCATCGACGGCTGTGGCTTTGGCGCCCTTGGCGGCAGTCCTTTTTCCTCCTGCGCTGGGTGCCTCGTCGGTTGCAGGCTCTGCTCCAGTTGCTCCATCTGTGCCAGCCCTAGGCGCTTTTGCTCCAACCGCGTTTGCCTTGGTACCGGGTACCCGCTCGCCACCAGCGGCGTCGTTGTCACCCTCCTGAGGAGCTGGCGCTCCTTTGCGGGTGTTCGTCTCAGCTTCAAGACGGTTTTTCTCGGCTTCAATCTGCGAGAGCAGCCCGCTGAAGCGTGGTATCTTCTGCTTCTTGGAGGTCTTTTCTTCGTTGAAGACGAGCGGCTGACCCTCATCTTCCTCTATTTCCTGCTCGGCATCCTCTTTAAGCTTTGCATCGCGCTCCGTACGTTCCTGCTCCCGCAGGGCACGCTCCTTATCGACGGCAGCCTTGCGCACCGCCTCTTCGGCCTCCAGTTTCTTCTGCTCCTTGGCCTCCCTGCGCGTTTCCTCCTCAACCCGTGCGGCTTCTGCCGCAGCGGCGCGCTCTGCCATCTCAGGGCCAAGCTTCTTCCGGATTCGGTCGATATAGGCGCTTTCGAGGGTCGAAGCGTGGTTCTTTACCGGGATCTTCATCTCGATAAGGCGCTCGAGGAACTCCTTCGTGTCTACCCCGAACTCTTTTGCCAGCTCATGAACTCGCATCTTTGCCATACGCACCAGCTCCTAAACCTCAAACGCTTTCGCGTCTGCACTACCACAGTCAATCCCCGCGAACGCCTCTTTCAGGCCCGCATAGTCACGTGCGTCAAGCTTCACGCGCAGCGCCCGTTCAAGCAGATGTCCCTTGCAAACCTTCTCAAAACACGCCCCCGCCACGCAGACATAGGCACCACGCCCAGCGCGTCGACCCGTCGCATCAACCAGCACGGCACCGTCTGGCGTACGCACGAAGCGAACGAGCGTGCGCTTATCCGCTGTCTGCCTACAGGCGATACAGGATCTAAGTGGCTTACGTATGTCCTTCACCGGGATCAACTAGATTAACGCTCCTTCTTCTTCCCTCAGCTCCTGTGCGGCAGCATCCTCGTCAACCCCCGTGCGCTCCTCAGATGCCGATTCTCCCAGCGCAACGCTCTCGTGAATACCACAGAAATGCGAGCCAGATCGCGCATGATTACGGCAACGGATACCGTCGGGGGAGACGTGCTCGCAGCGCCCGTCTTCATTGCCCTCATGCTCGTCATCCTCATCGATAAGCGAGTTGACGACCGACGAATGGTCAGAAAGCAACGAAGCTGACTTGATATCGATATGCCACCCGGTCAGATGCGCCGCGAGACGAGCGTTCTGGCCCTCTTTGCCGATAGCGAGGGAAAGTTGATCGTCGGGTACGATGACGGTCGCATAGTGCGTGTCCTCGTCGACAAGGACATTGGTCACTTTGGCCGGCGAAAGCGCATTGGCCACATAGGTTCTGGGGTTCTCATCCCACTGAATAACATCGACCCGCTCGTTACGCAGCTCCTCGACGACCATACGCACACGCGAGCCCTTAGGTCCAACACAGGCACCGACCGGGTCAAGGTTGTTCTCGCGTGACGAGACGGCGATCTTTGAGCGCGCCCCCGCTTCACGGGCGATCGACTTGATCTCCACGATGCCATCGTAGATCTCGGGCACCTCAATCTCGAAGAGACGTCGGATGAGATCGGGATGTGTGCGGCTCACGACGATGGACGGACGCGTATTCTCACTGCGTCCACCGGACTCGACGATGTTCGGGTCACGCACCTCGATGATAAGCGACTTGAGCCGCTGGTTGTGGCGATAATGCTCGTTCGTCGGCTTCTCGTTTCGCTCTGACTGAAAGCGCTTGGTATCGAAGTGCGGGAGCTCGGCTTCTACGCCGTCGCGGATCTTGATGATGGTGAAGTCCGGGGTGCTCTGCAAAACCGTACCCGTCACGAGCTCGCCCTTGCGGTCGGAGAACTCAGCAAATATCTGTTGCCGTCCGGCATCGCGCACGATGGAAAGGATGACGTTCTTGGCGTTTTGCGCTGCAATACGGCTAACATCTTTTGGCGTGACGTCGTGCTCCTCAAAGGCGCTGTACTCACCTGTCTCCTCGTCGGGCTCACCGATAGGTACCAGCTCATACACATATATCTCGCCGCTCTCGCGGTCGATGGTGACCTTGGCATCCCATTCGAGATTAAGGACGTTCTCATAACTTTTTGCCAGAGACTGCTCAAGGCGTTCAAGAAGGTATATCTCGTCGATATTCTTCTCCTGAGCAAGGGCTTCCAGCGCTGCTACCAAATCAGATGCCATCATCGATCCTTTCCGTCTTCTTGAAATCAACCCGCCCAATAAGATGCGCTTTCTTGATGTCCGCAAAAGGGAGACGATGCGTCTCCCCCTCGATGTCGAGGAGTATGACGAGGGTCTCCACTCTGGGCTCCTCTCCGGATTCAGCTTCGGTCTCCACGCCAGCCAGAATGCCGGTCCAGTTGCTGCGCCCGCCCAGTGGCTCCGTCTTGAGCACCGCTCGCTCGCCTTTGAAACGCTCAAAGTGCTCGCTTGAACGCAGTGGCCGATCGATACCAGGTGAGGAGACCTCGAGACAATAGGAGCCACCCACCGGCTCGACCTCATCGATGACGGGGTCTATCCAGCTGTTGGCCGCAGCAAGGTCATCGATGCCGAGCCCTCCCTCTTTGTCGAGGTAAACCCGTATGACACGTGCCTTGTTCGCGCCTGTGATCTCAAGATCGACCAAGGCAAGGCCGTGCGTGACCGCAGCAGCCTCAAGCGCTTCGATAAGTTTCTGTTCCTTCTTGTTCCGCACGCAAAACTTCCCGGTTTAACAAAAGAAAGCGGGACAAAGCCCACTTCCTCGACAACAATTACCTGTCCTTAAACCGCGCTCAACCCCTGCCTTCTCAGCATGTGAAGAAGCGCAACACTTACTTATACCATACTATGCCATGCTTTACCAGAGGAACTTGCGCGTCATTGTCGCAATAACTGCGTGTCGGTTACAGTTCAGGCTGCGTTGCCAGGCGGCACATCGCCCAACGGCGCTGTGCCGCCTCCGTCATAACGGTTGTTGACCGCGACCACCGGTGGGTGGGGTGCCACCGCCGAAGCCACCTTGAGGGGGCGTGCCGCCAAAGTCGCCATCGGTTGGCATATCGCCGCTGGGTGCCGTACCGCCGCCGGGGGCAGCGCCGCCGCCGGGCATGGTGCCACCACGACCGCCTCCCATGCCACCAAAGCCCTCGCCGCCTGCATAGGCATTTACGGTGCCGTCGGCTGCCACACTGGCAGGGCTTTCGCTCAGCGTGAAGCTGGTGACATCCACGCCGTCCACAGAGAAGGTGTAACTTCCCCCGAGTGTAAGTTCAGGAGCGCTGAGCGCCACGGAGCTGAACTGTTTTTTTGCCGTCAGAGAGAACAACTCATTGCCGTTGGCATCACGCAGGCTGAGTACGCTGCCAGCTGCGAAGGTTTGCTGCGCATTGTAGAGCAACGCTGCCTGTGTCGAACCGCTGCCGTAGCCCTCGTCCATGCCCGCTGCGCAAAGTGCGATGAGGCTGCCACCGCTGATGCTCGCCCCCTGCCCTGAGTCGATGGCTCCGTTCCCGGAGCGCGTGGGGCCAAAGACCACGACTTCACCGCCGCTTTGCGTGATGATACCGTTGGAGTCGATACCGTCACCCTCGGCATCTATTTCCAGATAGCCACCGGTGATGTCAAGCAGGTAGTCAGTGCGTGCGTCACCTGCTGCGTTGACACCATCGTCGCTGGCGGTAATGTAATGCGAGCCGCCCTGAATCCATATCTGCGCACCCTCATAGCCTTCCTCGCAGCGACTGACCGTGACATCGCCTCCTGCCGCACGCAGGATAGTCTCAGCATGCACGGCGTCATCTGTGGCTGCGATGGTAATGGTGCCACCGTCAAGGGAGACAAAGCCGGCGGTATCGGGCTCAGTGGCATTGTTCGAGACAATGGCGTCGTCTCCGGATACGATGTCGAGCGTGCCGTCGGCTATCTTGACGCAATCCTTACCCTGTAGTCCGTCGCCTGCTGCCTCGATGCTGTATTCGCCACCCGTTATCACGAGGTCATCCTTGGATACGATGGCATGCGTGGAGGCCGCCGTGACTTTCAGGCTACCCGAACCGTTGATTGTCAGGTCATCATGGGAGAAGATCACACCATCGTGGGTGGCGTGATCGTCCTCTGTTTCGGTTGTCTCCGCGTCCCCTGCCGCCAGGGTGGCAAGGTCGCTGCGGCCGCTGCCGTCGCTCAGCACGTTGCTGGAGCCCTCCGCCAGCGTGATGAATACCTTGTCGGCCTGCTCCACAAGGATGGCGGGTGCAGCGGTAGAGGTAATCTCCACACCGTCGAGCACGAGTTGTACCTTGGCATCCTCATCGAGCGCCTCAACGACAATCGAGCCGTTGCTGAGTTTGCCGCTGACGATGTAGGTGCCCTCTGCAGAGATGGTGACGATACTGCCATCCACCTGGGCACCTTCGCCTTCCACGTTGACAGACGTGCCGGAAAGTGTGATTCGCGTCGCAGTAGCCTCATCATAGGAGGGGTCAAGGTCGCGGTCGGAGTACGAGAAGTCAAAGCCGCTCTCATCCGCCGGCTCCACTGTCACAGGAGTGGTCGCGGATGTATCCGGGCTGCCAACGGCAGGCTCCTCTCCCGCCTGTTTTGAACAGCCGAAGCTGAAGACAATCAGAGCACCTGTCAGGAGCAGGGTAATGAATCTTTTCATCATGCTTCTTCCTTACAGCTCGTAGCTGCCGGTAGTTGGGCGTCCAAGAGCGATCTCAAGGTTGCCGTTACGGGTACGAAGCTCGTCGATGAACGCCTTTTGCTCAACGCCGTGCTTGAGGCTGACTGTGTAGGTGAGTTTGTAGAGGCTGCCCATGTTGACAGTCTTGACCCGTGTGAGCTCATGCTTGTGGGTATAGTGCTCAAACACGGGAGTAAAGATGTCCTCGTAATCGAGAGTCTCGGGAATGGTGACCTTGAGCTGGTGTTCACCCTGCTGCGGCTCACCAAAGGGCACGACCTGGTAGAGGGCGGTTACCGCTCCAATGACGAGGGTGAATATCACGGCAATGGCAAGGAAGCCCATACCCGTCGCAAGCCCGATAGCCATCGAGAAGAACACGGCAGCAATGTCTTTGGCGCTGCCCGGTATGGACCGGAACCGCACGAGTGCAAAGGCACCCATCACCGCCAACCCTGCGCCGAGATTGCCGTTTACCAGCATAATCACGAGTTGTACCACCGCGGGCAGCAACGCAAGGGTAACAACAAAGCCCTTGTTGTGGCTATTGCGGAACATATAGATAAGCGCTGCTGCCAATCCCAGCACGAGCGACACCGCCGTGCAGAGCAAAAAATCCGTGACTGGCAGCTCGGTGATCCCTTGTGCCGAGGTGAGTACACTACTGAAGATCTCGTCCGTGGTCATGTGGTCCCCTCCTCGTTGGTGATGAATTGCCTGTATGCCGTGCCTATCTTCGAGAAGCTGCGGGGGAAGACCCCCGCTTCAGCGAGCGTACGGGTGAGCTCGAGTGGCAGTGCGTTGGATGCCTTGATCTCCATAACGCCAGTATCCGCAGGTAAAAGAGGGCATGTTTCCTTGCCCTCCCACCACTCCCACGAGCCGGGGGCAAAGCCGATCCTGCGGTCGAACGTGATGCGGAGTGGGCTTGCCCCATCTGACGACACATACTCGTAGGCCTGACGCTCATAGGTCAAAAGCAGCAGAGGCTCCAGACCGCCATACAGAAAACGCGCCTGCTCCAACTCGCGCATTATCTGGCGGTTGAATACAGCCTTCTGAGTATCGGCATCGCGATAGAGCGACAGGGGCAAGACGCCCTGCTCGATGAACTGCCGCGCTTCACGCAGGCTCATACCCACACGTCGCTTGTAGACTATGCCGAGGAACTTCTTCTTGATTTCGAGGAACGCCTTGTGTGTGCCCATATGTACGGAGCCGTAGGTACGCACACGTAGCTTCTCCTTGTAGTCCGGCTTCTCGATAGAACGTCTGATAAGCACGTGCTCGGGAGTGTCAAGATAGAGGCTGCTGACGAGCGCAGAGCCTCTGTCGTCGGGAATCAGGGCAGATCCGAGACCGGCGATGAGGCGCTTGCCTGTGTCCTCATCGAGCAGGTATTTCTCCTCCTGGCGTGCAAAAACATTGGGAGAATGTTGTTCAGATGCGCTGAGCGCAGGGTTGCTGTCCGTTGCGTGCTCCCGACGTGCTAATTCATCGCGGGATTCGGGGGGCTCGTACAGCATGACGGGCTTACTCTGTGTAAAGACCCGGGGAGGTGCGGATAGGGCTGAAGCAGTTTGCATGGATACTCCTTTGGTTCTTCCGGTGCTTGACTCCATCGGCAGATTTCAGTCTAGCGAAACACCCTGAAAACAGCCTGAAAGCAAAACCTTGACATAAAGCGGCAGGTTTTCAGCATACTTTCAGTGAGATTGCCTACAATGTACGCGTGGCAGCTTGCCATACGACGAGATAAACTGGATTTGAAGATCAAGCCCGGGGATGAGGATAACGCATGAAGGACGTGGTATGAACATCCTGCTCGTGGAGGATCAACAACGGCTGGCGCAGGCACTTGCCGCCATCCTTGAGGACGCACGCTACCATGTTGACGTGGTGGGCGATGGCGTGAGCGCAGTGGAGTATGCGCTCAGCGCGAACGAAGCGGGCAGCCCGTACGACGCCCTCGTGCTTGATGTGATGCTGCCGCGAATGGACGGCTTTGAGGCGATGCGCCAGATACGCGCTGGTGGCAGCAGCACTCCTGTTATCATGCTGACCGCCCGCGACACCCTGCATGACAAGGTGACCGGCCTGGATGCCGGTGCCGACGACTATCTTACCAAGCCCTTCCAGCCCCAGGAGTTGCTTGCCCGCCTGCGCGCCCTCACCCGCCGGAGCGGCAACGTGCATGTGGAAGACATCGTGCTCGCCGATACTCGCCTCAATCTCACAAACGGCGATTTAAGCCTCGTGGGAGCCGAGGGCACCGTCCACCTCACGCAACGAGAGTTCGAGGTCTGCACCTACTTCATGACCAATCCTGAACAGGTTATCACCAAAGCCCAGCTGCTTATGCGCGTCTGGGGCATGGACAACGACGCCGACAAGAACAGTGTTGAAGCCTACGTGTCCTTCCTGCGCAAGAAGCTCGGGTATCTCGGCAGCAGCCTGCGCGTGGTCACCGTGCGCGGCATGGGCTACCGCCTGGAGACTTCAGAACTTGAGGCGTCGGATGCTTAAGGAACTACGACAACGTTTCATTGTCATCATGATGGGACTCGTGGGAGCGGTTCTGCTCGTCATGCTCACCGTGAGTGTGGTGAGCAGCTATCGGACGGAAGTTACAAGCATCGAGGATGCTTTGAGCGCGGAGGTAACGCGTGAACCGAGCGATCCGGGGCACCCCTGGATTGGTGGACGACCCGGCGCACAGATGGGCACCTCGGGTCTTGGAGACAGGGGCGATCCGCTCACCCTCGGCAACCGCACAGGAGAGATGTTCACCCCCGTCTATCTCGTCACCATCGACCGCAGCAGCGGGAGCGTGCTCGCTCGGAGCGAATTCGTGAATATGGATGAGACCTTGCTCGCGCAGACGTTCGAGCGCATCGAGGCACTCGGTCCACTTGCTGATGGCACCACGCGCCATGGGCGCTTCGGCGACCTCAAACTTTTCTACCACATCGAGATTACCGGCACCGCCAACAACGGAACCGTCATCATCGCGCTGGCGGACGCCTCACCCCTCAACGAGAGAACCATGCGCTCCGTCATCACGGCACTCGCCATCTGGCTAGGTGCGATGGTCGCGCTGTTTTTCGTAAGCCTTCTGCTCTCCCGCATCGCCCTGCGCCCGGTGGCTCAAGCGTGGGAGAACCAACGCCGCTTTGTCGCCGACGCCTCACACGAGCTGAAGACGCCTTTGACCGTGATTCTCGCAAACAGCAGCCTGCTCGCAGCCCACCCCGAAAAGACAGTCGCGGAGCAGACACAGTGGCTGGAGAGCACCCAGGTGGAGGCGCAACGCATGGACGGTCTCGTGCACGACCTCCTGTTGCTCGCGCAGACTGATGATGAAGAACCGGCGCTGGCTTATGGCGGGGCGAGCGGGGCGGCGGATGAGCGCGCGGTTGACCTCAGCGCACTCGTGAACCGTAACGTGCTCCAGTTTGAGGCGGTGTTCTTTGAGCGCGCCATCACCTTGGTGAGTACGGTTGCCCCGGGCGTGCAGATACGTGGCAACGAGCCCCAACTCGACCGCCTGCTCCAGATACTTCTCGACAACGCCAGCAAGTATGCTGACAAGCCCGACGCGCCCGACGCCGACGCCGACGCCACGGCTCCTCTCGTGACGGTGACGCTTGCCAAAGCTGCGTCAGGCAAACAGCAGACGGTGCTCTGTGTCCACAGCACGGGCAAGCCCATCGCACCTGAAGCACTCCCCCGCCTCTTCGATCGCTTCTACCGTGGAGACAGCTCGCACAACGATACCGAGGGTTATGGGCTGGGCTTGAGCCTTGCGAAGAACATCGTGGCTGCGCATGGTGGCAGCATCGAGGTCACGAGCGCCCTGGAGCAGGGCACCACGTTCACGGTACGACTGTAGCGCGGATCTACCTGCCTCCGCGCGAGAGATTCTGCTGGAGTTTCTCCAGAACCACGTCGTAGTTGATAGGTTTTCCAACGTGGTCGTTCATGCCGGCGGCGAGACAGGACTCTATGTCCTCCCTGAACACATTGGCAGTCATTGCGATAATAGGGATTGTCTGCGCCTTCTTGGTGCCGAGCGCACGGATGCGGCGTGTAGCCTCAAGCCCATCCATCTCAGGCATCTGCATATCCATAAGAATAGCGTCAAAGCGGTCGGGCTCCGTCATAAAGAGGTCGAGAGCCTGTGCCCCATTCTCAGCACTCACAAGGGTGATGCCCGTTGGCTCCAACAAGGCGATGACGATGTCGCGATTGATATCCACATCGTCAACAAGCAGAACGGTCTTGCTGCTGAAGTCAACCGCAGGGTCTTCTTCTGGCGCAGCAGAGGCGCAAGAGGCGTCGTCTGAAGTCTGGCAAACGTTTTTAAGGCGCACAATACATCCAAAAACCGACCCTTTACCTGGCTCGCTCTCAAGCCAGATGCTACCGCCCATCATCTCGACGATGCGCTTGCTGATGGCAAGGCCAAGACCGGTGCCACCATAGGTTCGAGAGGTGGAACTCTCCGCCTGCTGGAATGACTTGAACAGCAGTTTCTGCTGTTCGGGGGTGATGCCTATGCCATTGTCGATCACCTGTATCTCAAGCGTGCTGCTTGTGTCATCCTGAGAGAGAAGCTTCGCAGCCAACGTGATTGAGCCATTCTCGGGTGTAAACTTAACCGCATTGGAGAGCAGGTTAGCGATTACCTGCGAGAGGCGCTGGTCATCGCCGATAAAACGCTCTGGTATCGTGTCGTCCAACCTGAATGCGAGCTGCTGATTCTTCTCGACTGCTTTAAGTCGTATGACACTGTGGACCCGATTGAGCATCTCTTTGAAATCGAACTCCAGATAGGAGAGCTCAAGCTTGTTGGCTTCGATCTTTGACATATCGAGCACATCATTGATCACGCCCAGCAAATGGGTAGAAGCATCGCTGATAACATCGAGAGCCTCGTCTTTATGCGCGAGATCCTGCCCCCGCTTGCCGATGGTCGTCATTCCGATAATGGCGTTCATGGGAGTGCGCATTTCATGGCTCATATTTGAGAGGAACTCGCTCTTTGCCTGGGTGGCGGCCTCAGCCTCGAGCTTTGCCTTCATCACCGCTGTAATATCAGTGATGTCGATGTAGGCTCCTCCCGCGCTGCCAACGAGCTTGTCCGAGGTAATCTTGAACCAACGCATCTGGCCATCAATGAGCATCTCTCGGGTATCCTCGAAATACCCCTTACTTGAGAGCGCGTCAATGATCAAGCGCTTTGTGTTGATGTCGCGGAACAGGTCGACGATGGGGCGGCCTATCACGATTGACTGCTCTTCAAAGTTGGCCAGCTTCATGAGAGGTTCGCTCACGTAGGTCACGCGCATGTTCTCGTCCATGAGCGCTGTTATGTTAGGGGTCGCTTCAAAAAGCTTGGCAAAAGCCGCCTCGGCACTGGCCGCTTGACGGTTGCGGTTGAAGGCAAAGCGGGTGAGCTGGTAGGTCAGTATACTGAGGATGCCTGTCTGTATCCAACAAACCGCAGTCTCGGTCAGGATGAAGGGCACCTCAAGTCTGCTGGGGAACATCGTGAGCTGGTATCCCATAACCACCAGCACAAAGGTAACCGCGTGGGTCATCACAATGAAAATGATTAGCTTGCGCGTGTTACAGTACAGAGCAGCCAGACACACCAATACCATGAGTGACGTAAAATAGTAGGAATAGTCCGAGATGTAGACGCTGTTCACGGTCAAGCCGACATAGAGCACGCTGGGCATAAGGAAGGCGTTATTCTCGCTGTGTACAAAGACGAGGAATACGATAAGAAGAATCACCACGACGCCACCGTCAATGAGGATGAAGCTCAAGTGATCGGAGGGAATCTGCTTGGCAATCCCTTCAAAGAAGCGAACCACGATAAAACCGATACTGATAACAAAGGCAAAGATGTTCGCGATGCGAAAATAGCGATTCTGCGTCTTATGAACAGTCCTTTCGGTCATGAGCGCGGAACCCCTCTCTTGAAATCAACGCCATCGGGCGTGACGAACTGGATGGCGTGCGGGACAACCTCAAACGTGACCTCTGTGTCAGAGAAAGTCTCACCGTCAATGACAACGAGGAGATGGCGATTGGATTTTATCTCGACCTTTTTTACCTTGCGGTAGATGAAATGCTTGGTGTCCTCATAGGCCTTGCCCTTTATATACGAGGGAATGAGCGAGAGATCCGCGAGCAAGCCGGACTCACGCAGGAAGAGGAAGTCCATAAGCGTGTCGTCGGGCACCGCCCGGTAGTTCGGAGCCTTGTCGCCCGCATAGCAGGGGCCATTTGCAAGATTAATACTGCCGTTTCCTTTGATGACCTCGTTGTCGTCAAGGATTATCTCGTAATACTGATTGCACACGCGTCTGTTGAACATCACGAGCACGGAGCTGATACTGTAGTACAGGCTCGTCAAAAGAGGAGACACCCGCAGGCCCTCTCCAGACCATTGTGCCATGTTGGTGTAGTTGTGATACACCTGTGACTCTATCCCTATCGCCGCAAAATTAAGGAGAGCATACCTGTCCTTGCAGGTAAAGATATCCGTGGGGATAGTTGGCGCGATTGCTTGTTTGGCGATGTTCTTGAACAGGGGCTCCATCCCCTCTCCAAAAGCCCGCACAAAATCATTGGAACCACCATGGGGTATGGCTGCAAGCTCAGCATTAGGCACACCAACCATCCCATTCAGACAGTCGAAAAGGATGCCATCCCCTCCCACCGCATAGATGCGCACGATAACCGTACTGGGAACTCCCTCAAGGTAGTGTCGAATAACACCTATTGCCTCGCGTGGATAGGCGGATACATGGATGGTATACGTCTCGCCCAGACCTTCAAGGTCGCGCGTGATCTCGGCGCGTATCTGATCAAGTTCGCGCGGCAAAGGGAATGAACGAGGATTGACGATGAAGAGGTGGTGTCGCCCTTCCTTCTTTGACAGAGCAGGTGTGCTGCTCTCAGCGGTAGTGCCCGTGACCATCGCGCTGCCATCCCTTTGCCTTCGTGTGCCGCACTGTTGAGCCATCGCGGCAGCCTGTCTCATGCGTATACGTAAAGTAAAATGATAACACTGCAGGGGGATAACTCAAAAGCGATTGATACCGCCGAAAGGCTGTCTCACGAAAATTGCTGGTTGACAGGAAACTCGGTAATCAGATAAGATTGCCACCGTTATTCTTTTCTGCGCTAAGGAGATTTGTGCCTACTGCTTTTGAACAACTTCAGGTGGTCAACACCATGAGCGGGCGAATGCCTCGCTGACGCCTTCTATCTTCGGGCTCTGCCTTCGGGGAGCCAAGGCGTCTGATTGTTCGCAATTGAAGCAGTTACCTAGTTCCAACCTCGATAATTAAATCATGTTGTAGAAAAGGAGTCCCACCATGGCTATTGATGCCTCACAGTGGTCTTTTGAGACCAAGCAGATCCACGTCGGACAAGAAGCACCCGACCCGGCAACCGATGCACGCGCCGTACCCATTTATCAAACAACCTCCTATGTCTTCCCCTCCTCGAAGTCTGCAGCTGACCGCTTTGGCCTCGCAGAATCGGGAAACATCTATTCAAGGATCATGAACCCCACGTCCGATGTCTTTGAGAAGCGCATAGCCGCTCTTGAGGGCGGCGTTGGTGCCCTCGCCGTTGCGTCAGGGGCGGCAGCTGTCACCTATGCCGTGCAGAACATCGCACGCTCCGGTGACCATATCGTATCCGACAAATTCATCTACGGCGGCACCTATAACCTCTTTGCCAACACCTTTGCAGACAACGGTATCGATGTCTCGCTGGTGGACGCGTCTTCACTTGAAGAGATTAAGGCCGCTATTCGCCCAAATACCAAGCTCATCTTCATTGAGACCCTCGGCAATCCCAACTCCACGATCGTTGATATCGAGGCGATAGCCAACCTTGCCCACGCGGCTGGTCTCCCGCTCATCGTCGATAACACCTTTGCGACACCGTATCTTGTGCGTCCCTTTGAGTATGGTGCCGACATCGTCGTCCACTCTGCCACAAAGTTCATCGGTGGCCACGGCACCTCTATTGGCGGCGTTATCGTTGATGGCGGCAACTTTGACTGGGCTGCTGGCGACAAATACCCCGGACTCTCCCAGCCCAACCCGAGCTATCATGGTGTGGTCTTTACCGAGGCCGTCGGCAACATCGCCTACATCATCAAGGCGCGCGTTACCCTCCTGCGTGACACCGGTGCAGCACTTGCGCCGCTCAACGCCTTCCTCTTTCTGCAGGGGCTCGAAACGCTCTCCCTCCGCGTTGAGCGCCATGTGGAAAATACTCTCAAGGTTGTGGACTGGCTTGTCAAGCACCCCCGCGTCAAGCTGGTCAATCACCCCTCCTTGCCAAGCCACCGCGACTATGAACTCTACAAGAAGTACTTCCCCAATGGCGGCGGCACAATCTTCACCTTCGAGCTCGACGGTACGGCTGACCAGGCGCGCGCTTATACCGAGAAGCTCGAACTATTCTCCCTGCTCGCCAATGTAGCGGATGTGAAATCCCTCGTCATCCATCCTGCCTCTACGACACACTCGCAGTTGTCTGAGGCAGAGTTGCTCGATGCGGGCATCACGCCCACGACTGTTCGCCTCTCCATCGGCACAGAGAATGTGAAGGACATCATCGCCGATCTCGAGCAAGCGTTCGAAGCGATCTCGTAGTATCCTGCAATTATTCGCGTCGTATGGAGTTGACCAGCAATGCCGGTGAATGTGCCTGATGGCCTGCCTGCCATAGATACCCTGCATGAGGAGAACATCTTTCTCATGACGGAACAGCGTGCCACGATGCAGGACATCCGACCACTTGAGATTGCCATCGTCAACCTCATGCCCGCAAAGATTGTGACGGAAGCACAGCTTCTGCGCTTGCTCTCAAACACACCGTTGCAGGTTCACATCACGCTCGTTTCCATGGGTCGGCACATCACGAAGCATACGGCAGCTGCACACATGGAGGCTTTCTACCAGGACTCGGACACCATACTCGGCAAACGTTTCGACGGGCTCATCATAACCGGTGCGCCTGTCGAGACGCTGCTGTTTGACGACGTGGATTACTGGAGTGAGCTCGCTCGGCTTTTTGAGTGGTCAAGAACAAACGTCTACCGCAGTCTGTTCATCTGTTGGGGAGTGAACGCTGCGCTGCACCACTTCTACGGTGTGGAAAAGCGCATTCTCGACAAGAAGATCTCCGGCATCTACCCGCTTGACGTATACGACTCGTCTTCGCGCCTATTGCTCGGCCTCGATGACCCTTTTTATATGCCACAATCGCGCTATGCAACCGTCTTTCCCGAGGATCTTGAGGGAACCGGACTAAAGGTGCTCGCTGGCTCTGAGGACACAGGTGCGGTCATCATCGCGACGCCCGAGCACCGACAGGTCTTCGTCACCGGACATCTCGAGTACGATATCGACACCCTCGATTACGAGTACAAACGTGACATCGCGGCGGGGTTGCCTGTGGACATCCCACTCAACTATTATCCTGATGATGACCCCGCTAAGGCTCCCCTGGTGCGCTGGCGCACCTATGCTTTCCAATTCTTCTCCAACTGGCTAAACCATTACGTCTATCAGGAAACCCCCTTTGACCTCTCCCGCATTGACGACCGATAGGGTACAATTACCCTGCAGTACGTAAATATCGGGAGGATACTGAATGGCGAACGACCAACCAAAACGACGCTCTATCAAGAGTTCAGGAGAAAAGGATGACTCCAGTCTTGACTCCTTCCTTGCTGAGCACAACCTTCTCCCCAACAAAGGAGCCCCCAAGCAGTCGTCTTTCTTCCCCTCTGATTCACCGACTGAGAAGGCAGAGAGGGCCGAGAAAGCCAAAGAGGACGAGCAGTCGCCCTTTGACCCCAACGCAACCGTATCCTACGAATCCCTTGGTGAAGAGAAGCCTGAGTTTCCCTTCGCAGATGAGAGCGTTGCAGAATCGCCCACGGACAAACCAAAGACCGACAAAGCGGTGGACGCTGTGAGTAAGACCCCTGCCCGCTCGACAGCCCAGCGAAAGTCTCAACGTGAGAAGAAATTAGTCAAAACTGATTCTCCACAAAAAGCAGAACAAAACCCCGAACAAATCCAGGCACGATCCTCTAAGCCAAGCGCTCAGTTATCCTCCGATCTCTCCTCGGGAAGCTCTTCTAAGCGCCCCGCTAAGTCGAGTTCGAAATCACGCTCGTCCACGGGGGCTTCTGGCGCTTCGCAAAAACAGGCTCCCAAGGAGCCTTCGAGGGCGCCTAAGCGAGAGTTGCTCCCCGAGGCAAACCCTGAATCCTATCACCAGACACTGATGCACGAGAGCGGTTACCGCATTCGTGGTGGAGGCGGCGGGAGACTCTCGAGTAGCCCCATTATCACCATCATCGCGACGGTTATCGCCCTCGCGGCCGTTGTGATCATAGCCTGGTTTGGCTTTGGGGCTGCCAAGGATTTTGTCACCGGCAAACCTCCTGAGCAGATTATCCTCGTGACAAGTGCCGAAACGCGCACGGCTCTTGACTCTGAGCTTCCCTTGCTCCCCGCTGCCCTCTGGCAGGATCCTGACGACTATTACAATAGCTGCATCGAAGCCGGTTGGAATATCGTGCTTGTCGATCGCAAAACCGCAAAGAACCCTGACCCAACAGCCCTCGGCAAAGAGATCGTGCACCTGAAGGCAGGCGTGAGCCAAGATATACTCAAGGGCTATTACGAAAGCGAATTTAACACCTATGACTTCGATGAGATGCAGGAATACTTCGTTGGTTCATGGATGCTTGACCTTCAGACCGGGAACAGTGGTAGGTTCTGCGAGGTCAAGTATGTCAACCTCGCAGCCGATGGGGTGCTTCCCGAGATGGAGCACCTACTCGCGATCCAGGGTCTGACGTTTCAGGGCTTGCCCGATACAAATGCAGAGAACTATAAGGTGTATGTGAACGGCACTGATGACCATGGGAACACCGTCATGCGCGGCAGCTTCACCAATGGGGACGTCACCTATTACTGGGAGACGATTGGCTGCCCCTTTGAGGACTATTACGGCGGCAAAGACAAAAGGACATTGCCCGATACGGCAGTTTTTGTCAGACTTCGCGTGGCTACCTTCGACTTCTACGGAGTGCCCGCCACATCCGACTACGCCGGAGAACTCCCCACTTCAGAGGATCCCGAGACCGACGCCACTCCTGAAGAGTAGCCTAAGGAACTGTAAAGAAATAAACTGCACAAGTCTTGCGGCCAATTTGCCCCAGCTCTGCGTTGGCGCAAGACGGAATTATCGGTGTCTCCTTAGAGCCTATCCGCGTAGGTCTTCGACGTGTTTGGTCTTTCCCATGACGCGTTCTATGCTGGCGGGTTCTACGAGTTTGACGGTGACACCTACTTGCAACGCACCCTTTAGTTTCTCAGCTACGAGCCTGCGGAAGCCCTCCATCTCGGCGAGCGAATCGGTGAAGACCTGGGGCTCGACCTCGAGTGAGAGCTGGAGACGGTCGAGTCCGTCCACTGTTTCAACGACGAGGCGGTAGTAGGCGCTGGCGCCGGGGATACCGGCGAGCACGTCTTCGATCTGGCTCGGATAGACATTGGTGCCTCGGATGATGAGCATGTCATCGGAGCGGTGCCGCACCTTGTCCATGCGTGCAGTCGTGCGGCCGCAACCGCAGGGTTCGGTAATCACGCGCGTGAGGTCGCGGGTACGATAGCGCAAAAGCGGGATGGCCTGCTTCTTGAGCGGCGTCAGAATAAGCTCGCCAACCGAGCCCTCCGGCAGTGGTTCGAGGGTATCCGGATCGACTACCTCCCAATAGAAGCGATCCTCCATGATGTGCTGCTGGTCGCGGCTGACGAGGCATTCGCCCGACACGCCCGGCCCCATGACCTCGGTCAGGCCATAGTTGTCGGTACAGATGATGTGCATACGGCTTTCGATCTCCGACTTGAGCTTGGGCGGGCAGGGCTCGCCGCCAAACAGGCCAACGCGCAAACTCGACTTTGACCAGTCGTACCCAAGCTTCTCCCCTACCTCACAGATATGTAGGGCGTAAGAGGGCGTGGCGATAAGCACGGTCGTGCCGTAATCCTCGATCATCATGATATGACGTTCGGTATTGCCCGCAGCTGCCGGGATCATCATACAGCCGAGGCCCTCAAGGCCGTAATGAAGCCCGAAGCCGCCAGTGAACATCCCGTAGCCAAATGCCATCTGTGCACGGTCGCCCGGGACAACGCCCGCCATCTGCGCCATCGCCATGATGCAATAGCGCCATTCCTCGATGTCCTGCTTCGTATAACCGACGACAATTGGCTTGCCCGTCGTGCCCGATGAGGCATGGAGCCTGACCACCTGATCGAGCGGCACCGCAAAGAGCCCATAGGGATAGGTGTCGCGCAGGGCGTTTTTTTCAGTGAAAGGTATCTTGTTCACATCCTCGCGCGCCTTGATGTCGCCCGGCTTGAGGCCAAGGGCGTCAAAGCGCTCGCGATAGAAGGGGACGCGCTCGTAGGTCCAAGCGACCTGCTCCTGCAGCAGCTTGAACTGAGCTGCGTTAATCTCTTCGCGCGATGCACACTCGAACTGCGGATTGAGAATGGGATGCGCCTGAGCCGTCATTACCTTCCTCCTCCGACTACGCGTGCTATCTCCTCTTGACTGACGAGACGGATGGGCTGACCTACGAGCTGCTGCTCAGCAACTGCGATGTCGGCAACCTTGAACGCAACATAGGTGGACACCAGCGAATAGGCGTATTCGATATTGATGTCCGCCGCTCCCACTGAGGTAAGTACGGTGCCGAGCGCGCCGGGCGTATCCGGCAACTCGATACAGAGCAACTCGCTTGAGCGCACCAGGAAACCTGCCTCAGAGAGCGCCGCCTCGGCGGCTTCGGGCAGGTCAACTACGAGCCGCGCGATACCGTAATCGGCTGTATCGGCCAACTGGAAACCGCGGATGCTGATGCCATTGCGCTCAAGCACGTGAGTGACACGCCCGACATGACCAGCTTGATTCTCTAGAAAGACGCTGATTTGCTTGATGCTCATGAGTATTCCTTTGTCCAGCTTGCCTTATATACAGGAGAAACGCATCGAGAAGGTGCCTACTTGCAACAGCGCATCATCGAGCAGTTCAGCCTCCTCAACGATCCTACCATCAACCCACGTGCCGTTGAGGGAATTATTGTCACGCACGACAACCTTATCGCCAAGGCGCTCGATAATGGCATGCGTGCGTGAAACCGTCATGTTGTTCAGGAAGATGTCGCAGTTCGGGTCACGGCCGATGGTCACAGGAAAGCTTTCAAGGTAGAATACCTCGCCCTTGAGAGGGCCTTTCGTCAGAGTCAGATGTGCCTTGCCACAGCGCTTGTCGTCGATGACACCGCTTCCGGCTGGCCCCGGACTTGCCATCTCCTCGGTCAGACCGACGAGATTAAAACCGCAACGCTCACATTCATGCACGTCCGCTGCGGCCTCTGTGCCACATACGGGGCATATCCTTGCTTCGTCCATGGTGACTCCAAATTACCCGCATTTTACCCAGCGATTACCCTATCACTTCCCATGATACCAGATGATGCAAGCGGCGGGGGATTGAATGCTTCAACCACATGCCCCTCAACGACGGATAGGACAATCGTACCGTCCCCAATTGTCCAACTACTATGCCTCTGGTTGGCTGCCGTTTCGATGCCGCAAAGCCTGGGCTCCTACGAAGTCGTTTGAGAGACGCAGGAGGTGTTCGAGCCCGGCCTCTGCGGGGAACGTATACTCCGCGCTGTCTGCTGCGGCAAACCAGGTTTGCGCTTGTATGCGCTGCTCGACATACTCGGCAAAAGACGCAGGCTGTACCTCGGGAAAGCTCATGAACGCATACTGCAATCCCTCGGCAGCGGCGGGCTGACAGAAGAGCTCATAGTTCTCGCCCGGCAGAACGGGTGAAGCAAGGATAAGGGCGGCAACTGTGTCGAGCTGAGCCATTGTCAGGGCACCCGAGTGCGGGAAGGCCAGCAACTCCGCACCCGCTAGCTCCTCAAGTACCGCCTGGCTCCCCTCCCCAAAAAGCGCGACGCAGGCAAGTTGTGAGCTTTCATCGGTTATCGCAAGATCCTCAAAGAGTGCTCCTGCTTCATCGCTGAGCGTGCTGTGTGCCGTGAGCCACTCGTAAACCTCCTGTCTACACGCCTCGTTGGTGCTCACCATATACTCTCTATCCCCTGTACGGATGAGCAGCACGAGGTCGATAATCTCGCCTTCTCCATTGAGCAGGAGTGATGCTGTCGCGCCGCCCATCGCATCGAGTGATGTCATGTCCGCCGTGAACAGGGTAGAGATGAAGCGCGCTGCGGCTTCTCCGCTGATGCGGAGTTTGCCCAGAGCGCTTATGTCGGTAAAGTTCAGAGGCATCGGTGTTGAATCAGTAGGCAAAGGTTGTTGGCAGAAAGACTTCTGTGGTGGCATGATCGGGGACTCCAGAGAAGCCACCCCAGAGACGACTCCACCATATCTTGATGCCCTCCCAGAACCCGGGCGCGTTCACAGTCTCAGCAGCAATGAGGTCGAGTGTGACAAGAACCTCTCCGTTCTGGCTCCAGATCACCGTTCCCACGCGCGCTCCTTTCTGCAGGGCGCCGCCCCAGTCTTCGAGCTTGACTTCCTGGGTTATCTCACCTGAATAGTCAAAGATGGTGATGGTTGCCGGGTTTGCCGCGTAGACATCCACTGTTTTATCGGGCCAGTCGGTCAGTGCGAGCCTGCCCACGGGAATCGTCGCGTTAATGAGTTCGATTTGTCGGTAGTGGGTGAATCCCCACTCAAGCAGAGTCTGTGCGTCATCAAAACGAGCCTCGGGTGTCGAGGCACCAAAGATGATGGCGTAGAGCTCGATACCGTTGTGCTTTACGCTTGCGATAAGGCAGTAGCCCGCCGCATCTGTTGTGCCCGTCTTGATCCCGGTCACACCATCCATGTAGTCAAACAACACGTTGGTTGACTCAAACTCCTCCACACGCCCCCCGATGGTTGCCGTCGCCGTGGGCTTGCCAACAATCTCACGGAAGAGGGGCAGCCCCATGGCATAGCGCACGAGTTTGTAGTAGTCATCGACGGTCGTGTAGTGGTTATCCTCGTCGAGGCCGGAGGCGTTGACAAAATGTGTATTCGTCATACCGAGATCCAGTGCTTTGGCGTTCATCATGTCGACAAAGGCAAACTGGTTGCCCGCAACATTCTCTGCTATTGCCACTGCGGCGTCGTTGCCAGAGGGAACAAGCAGACCGAGGAGCAGGTCACGCATGGTGGCCGTGTCACCTTCCTGGAGATTGGCGCTGGTGCCGTCGGTGGTTGCCGCGCCATAGGTCACGTACATCGACGTTTCTGGAGCACAGTTTTCGATGGCGACAACAGCCGTCATCACCTTGGTACATGATGCCATGGCGGTCGGCGTCATGCCATTGCGCTCCCAGAGCACCAGGCCGTCCTCTGTGCAAAGGCCAGCATACTCGGCATCGATATCGGGGGCGTCTGTGATGGGCGCGCGCGCAAGTGGCGTGCCCTTGACGCTGTCTGTCGCACGTACATCTGCAAAGGACTGCTGCGGGATCGAAAAGCTACAGGCGCATGCAAGGACAAACGCCAACAACAGGCATACGAATTGGGAGGGGCGCCTACGCATAGAGCTCTTCCGGTTTGACTACGCGGTAACCCGCTGCCGCAATGACCTGCTCCGCCTCATCAAGTGCATCGATACGGAGCACATCGATAGCCTTGCCGCCCTCGACAACAAAACAATACGCATATTCGACATTGATGCCCGCCGCGTCAAAGGCCTCAAGCAGCGCGGCAAGACCTCCGGCGCTATCGGGCACCTCGAT
>JAITOC010000102.1 GCA_031290175.1 Coriobacteriales bacterium
AGATAAACAGCAGGCAGCGCTTGCTCCTGAATAAGCTGCTCGATGGTTTCGAGGGCAAGTTGCAAACATCCAAATGGGCAAAGATCGCAAAATGTTCATCCGATACCGCCCTGCGTGACATCCAGGATCTCATTGCAAAAGGCATCCTGCAACAAGACGCCCCCGGCGGTCGCAGCATATCCTATTCACTCGATGAACGATGATGTGGGTTAATCTTTGTGTCTTCACAAACGAACAGATGTTCGTTATACTGTGTTTATGCGTTTACCTGTCATCATACTTGGTATCGATCCCGGGCTGGCTAACACCGGCTGGGGGGTGATTGAGCTGCTTGGGTCGAAGAGGCGGGCGCTGGCTTACGGGTGCATCACCACGCTGGCAGGGGAAGAGACTGCGCTTCGTCTCAGGCGGATACACGACGAGTTGCAAGCGGTTATCGAGCGCTACCATCCCACTGAACTGGGCATCGAAGCTATCTATTTCGGTGCCAATGCTAAGAGTGCGCTGGCGACGGGGGAGGCGCGCGGTGCTGCTCTCCTGGCAGTTGCGAGCCGTGAGCTCAGAGTAGGGGAGTATTCTCCCACGCAGATAAAACAGGTTATCGTCGGGCAGGGAAAAGCGGATAAGAAGCAGGTGCAGTACATGGTGCGCGCTCTGCTCAAGCTCGACCACGACCCTAAGCCCGATCACGCTGCCGACGCTTTGGCAGCAGCGATTTGTCATGCACAGTTCCGCAGGATAGTGTAGAGTAGTTGCAGGAGGTATAAGGTGTTCGCTTATTTGAGAGGGCGCATAGCGGGGCGGGACACGAGCAGTGTCGTGCTTGACGTGGGCGGTGTTGGCTACCGGGTCGGTATGGCAACGCAGAGCCTTGCCGCGTTGTCAGAAAAGGGGAGCGAGGTCACCGTCTTTACCTCACTTATGATTCGCGAGAATGAGGTGGCGCTCTACGGTTTTATGAGCGAGCGTGAACAGCACCTGTTTGAACGGCTCATTACAGTCTCGGGCGTGGGTCCGAAAGTCGCACTTTCTGCGCTCTCATCCTTCAATGTGGAGGCGCTCACGCAGATCATCATCGCAGAGGATGTCACCCGCATCTCGACCATCCCGGGTATCGGCAAAAAGACTGCTCAGCGCATTATCCTTGAGTTGCGTGGCGTGCTCGATGCGCTGGAAGCAGCGGGCGCTCCCGATGCGGGCGGCGCTTCGTCGGCACTCCGGCAGGCAAGCGACGCACTCCTGGGGATGGGCTTTACCTCGGCAGAAGTGACCCTAGCCCTCAAGGGTAGTGACGATGCGGAAGGCGGGGCTGATTCTGATGTCGCCACCCTTATCAGGCATGCACTCAAGAAGTTGGGAGCAGCTTGATGGCAACCTGGGAAGCGGAGGGTCTGCATGTAGACGAGACGGGCAATGTGTCGACAGGTCAAACAAGTGATCTGTCGAAAGCCGAAGGCAATCCGCCCACCGGTTCTTTACAAGCCGCCACCACCCCCGCCACCGCCCCTGCCCGCGCGGTGACCCCCGAGCTTACCGAAGAGGACCTTGATCGCTCTCTGCGCCCGCGCAAGCTGGAGGATTACATCGGGCAGACGCGCGTCAAGGAGAACCTCGGCGTGCTTATCGAGGCGGCGCGGCAGCGGAGGGACACCCTCGACCATCTCCTGTTCTCAGGACCTCCGGGGCTGGGTAAGACCACCCTCTCAACGGTCGTTGCCAACGAGCTCGGCGTGGCGATAAAGACAACCAGCGGGCCTGCCATAGAGCGCGCAGGTGACCTTGCCGCAATACTCACGAACCTCGAGGAAGGCGATGTCCTTTTCATCGATGAGATACATCGTCTCAACCGCGTTATTGAAGAGGTGCTCTATCCCGCGATGGAGGATTTTGTGCTCGACATCGTTATAGGCAAGGGTCCGGCAGCACAGTCCATCCGGCTCGAGATTCCACACTTCACACTCGTGGGTGCCACAACGCGCACCGGGCTTCTGACCGGGCCCTTGCGTGATCGCTTTGGTATCGCATTTCGCCTCGACTACTACAATGAGGATGAGCTTCATGATATCGTCCTCCGCTCCGCGACCATACTCGATGTCGTCATCGATGAGGCGGGTGCGCGGGAGATTGCCCGCCGCAGCAGGGGTACACCACGGCTGGCAAACCGGCTGCTCAAGCGTGTGCGTGATTTTGCCGCCGTGCGCGCAAACCACGAGGTTACTCATGCCGTGGCAGCGGATGCGCTGTCCTTCTTTGAGGTTGATGAGCTTGGGCTTGATACCATGGACAATAAGATACTTGAGTTGCTCGCTGAGACTTTTCAGGGGCATCCGGTCGGTCTCAACACGCTGGCTAATGCGTTGGGCGAGGATGCCGAGACGCTCGAGGATGTCTACGAGCCTTATCTGCTACAGCAGGGGCTTATCCAGCGGACGCCCAAAGGCAGAATAGCAACCGAGCGTGCCTTCAGACACCGCGGAATCACACTGAATGAGGTTGGATGACATGCTGCAAAACGACTACCTGATGCGGATGATCCTGCAGTTGACGATAGCGATACAACAGTCGCTGAACCTGCAACGGCAGGATCCCAAGGCCGACGCAGAAGAGATCGAGTACCTCGTCGGCGAGGCGGTCGGTATTGATGCAGGGCTGCTGTTCTCGCTCAGCCCCGAGTCGATCGTCTCAATGCTGCAACTGGGGAATTTCGATGAAGCGTTGAGCGGCTATGTCCTGCGCTCGATGTACTATGAGTCGGATCTCTTGGAATCGATTGGGCAAAGAAAAAGCGCCGACCTGCGAAGATCACAGGCCGACGCCATAGCTCGGGCGTATGGTATCGAGATAGGCTCCGAAGATTTGAGCGAAGAAGCTCTGAGGGAGTTCTTCTCGACAGAGGAAGAGGAAGAGGGAAGGTCGCTCTGACCCTCCCTCAAATATGCTCCCTCAAGCGAGCTGCCAGTGAGCCCTCTTAAGCACGCGCCTCCCAAAGACCATGCAGATTGCAGAGCGCCTGCGCGATGACCTGCTTGCTCGAGCGCTTGATCTCGAAAGAGGCGACCGGCTCGTCGGTGGGGCCGAAGTTTACCGTTCCGATCGGCTCTGAGCCATCAAAGAGACGGATCCACTCAATGAGGTGCTCCTCGGTCTGAGGATGCTTGATGCCCTTTAGGCCGATGCTGACTTTGATTGTCTGCCCGCTTGCGCCTTCGATGATTTCGATGTTCGGCGTATGCTTCAGCTCGAAATCGCTTGCCGTCTCGATATCTTCGATGGAATGAACCTCTTGTACAACGCCCTCATTGATCTCGGTTACGGCATTGTTGAAGTCAACGGTGTCACTCATGGGAACTCCTTTCTCGTGCTGCCAAATAATGACTTTCGGAAGCCCGATATAATCGGGCGGTTGTTCCGTCTGTCCTCTGTAAGAAATTGACCGGAAGCACAGTGGCTCCAAGTCATGAAGCAACTATAGCACAATTATCCTGATACTGGTAAACTGGCAATGGGTATATCTATACTCATCTCGAAGCCTTATTGGAATGCAGATAAAACGTAGCACTCAAGGTATGAAAGGACACACAATGGATGAAACCGGCGTTCTCGCGTTACTCGATGAGCTTTCTGATCTTATCGAGGACGGCAAGCCAGCACTGGGCAACAAGGATAGACGCCAAATCGAGATAGGCCCAGCACTCGATATCCTCGATGAGATTCGTCAGTCGTTTCCGGTGGAGTTTGCCCAGGCTCGTCAGGTCGTGCGTGAGCGCCAAGGGCTTCTGGAGGACACGGAGGCCGAGTGCAACCGTATCCTTGAGGATGCGCGCAATCAGGCGCTTATAATTGCCAGTGAGCAGGAGATTGTCCGCATTGCGCAACAGCAGGCGGAGAACGTCCTCGCCGATGCCCGCGAGATGGAGCGTCAGACCCGTGCCGGGGCTGAGGATTATGCCGATACCGTGTTCTCGCATATCGAGAGCACCTTGGACTCCCTGAATGAGAACGTGCGTCGTTGCCGCGAGCGGCTCAATAACAAGTCGGTTCGCTAGGGATACTATGAACAGCAGCCCCGAACTCATCTACAACCTGTTGCCGGAACTGGCAGAATTGGGGGCTGTCCGTGAACTTGAGGGTACATTTGAACTGGATACTCTTAACATAGGCTCGATTGAGCTCGTACTTGATGGTGGTATCGGATACAAGATTCAGTTGACGAATACTGGAAACGGGGTATTGCTTTCGGGTAGCTCCTTTGCAAAGGCGACGACCGACTGCGCTCGTTGCCTCGAGGAGGCTCATATCGAGTTGCGCGGCGAGGTCGTAGGGTATTTCATCCTCAGGGCACGGGATGAGGAGCTTGATCTTGCTGATGATGAGTTCGTGCTCGTCGGCTCGAGCGGCAAGGTCGATCTTGCCGCGGCCATCATTGCCTCGGTGGTCTTCGAGGTGCCCCAGGTTATCCTTTGTCAGGAAGATTGTCGCGGGCTCTGTCCAGCATGCGGAGTGAACAGAAACGAGCAGGATTGCAGTTGTGCAGACGAGCCCTCTCCACAAAGCCCTTTTGCCGCGCTGAAAGACCTGACCGATGCTGCGCCTTAAGGGTAGCGCCGATTAAATCTCCTGTGCCCAAGGTGCTTTATTTGGCGTCTTCCAAGCCCCACTACGAAGGTGACTTTTAGACCATCAGTAGAGAGCTACTCGTAGTGCATCCGCGTTGCTGTGCATCAGCTCGAGGTAGGTCTTGCCACTCTCAAAGTCCTTTTTCGTGATGTTGTGGCAGGCGTGCAACTCAAGCACCTGTGCGCCTGTTTCCTCCGCGATGGTGTCGGCCATCTTTCCGTTGGAGAGCTCTATCTTGAACACCACAGGTATGTCTTCCGCCTCGACCTTGTCGATGAGGAACGCCACAGTGGCCGCGCTTGCCTCGGTCTCGGTTGAGCACCCGGGGAAGGCAGCGTAGTAGGTCAGTCCATAGGCTTCGGCGAGGTAGCGAAAGGGGAAGCGATCCCCGAAGACGAGCGTCGTGCGCTTACCTCCCGCAACGACCGCACGGAACTCCGCATCGAGTTCGTCAAGTTCATGCAGGTAGGCAGTGGTGTTCTCCTGATAGAGAGCCGCATTGGCCGGATCGGCTCCACAGACTGCGCTTGAGATCTTTTGCACGATAAGTTTGGCGTTCAAAGGCGAGGTCCAGACGTGCTCGTCGTAGGCGACGCCCTCCTCCTCTTCGTCCTCTTCTTCCATCCCCTCGACGATCTCTTCTTCAAGGGGCACGACGCAGTCCATCAGCGTGATCACGACCATGTCGGTTGTGTCTATTGAAGACAGCACGTCGGTGACCCACTGATCGGACTCCCCGCCAACGTAGATGAAGACGTCGCACTTCTGTATCGTGATGATATCCTCGGGGGTCGGCTCGAAGCTGTGGCTCTCGGCAGCGGGGGGCAAGAGCATGGTGAGCTTAGCTCCATCACCGACGATGGCGCGCGTAAAGTCGTAGGGGGCAAAGGTGGTTGTGACGATTGAGAGCGCGTCGTTCGTATCGATCTTCGGTGTCGTGCTTTGACCGCAGGCTGCCATCGTCAAGACGAGCACTGCCGCAAGCGCAAGGGAAAGGAATCGTTTCATGGAAAGCTAACCTCCGTTTATGTGGGACACAAGGCGGCACCAAAGTCTCCCGGGTCTTCAGGACTGGATGACGCGGTGCCTTCAGTCATGATGTTGGCAGGCTTCACCTGCTCCATAGAATACGGTCTTTCTGCTGTTGATCTGAAGCACATGTTCCTCAAAGTCGTAAGCCTGAAGATTATCATAGTTCTTTTGGGAGTCAAAGCAGGACACAAAAGCCGCGATTCCCTTTTACCCCTGCGCGATTGTTTCTGTTCACAGAGCCAGCCCATTGACCCTCTGAACAGATACGCGCGATTATCGGGTTGGTTGGGTCGGTTTGGGATTTTTTAGCACTTCTGCATACTTTCTGCTAGACTGTATCGGTTCGTCTATTTCACATGCCTGAGGACTCTGTGCGCAGGTGGCCTGCTCCGTGCTTAACGGAGATGGGTTGCGCATCAGGGGTTGAGTCGGGCAGAGGGTGGATACGCAGCTGACGGGAGTTGGCACGTATCCCACACAACAAAAGGAGATACACATGGCTACGACTGTCAGTATCAGGTCGCTGCTTGACGCAGCTGTCCATTTTGGACATCAGACCCGTCGGTGGAACCCCAAGATGAAGCCGTACATCTTCACCGACCGCAACGGCATCTATATCATCGACCTCAAGAAGACGCTCATCGAGCTTGACAAGGCATACAGCTTTGTCAACGACCTTGCCTCGCGTGGCGGGGCGCTCCTGTTCGTGGGCACCAAGAAGCAGGCGCAAGAACCTGTTGCCATCAACGCAGAACGCTGCGGCATGCCCTATGTCAATGCCCGCTGGCTCGGTGGCATGCTCACCAACTTTGTCACCATCCGCTCCCGTGTTACCCATATGGAGGAGCTTGAAGCTATGGAGGCGGACGGGCGCATGGCAACCCTGCCCAAGAAGGAGCAGATCCTGCTGCGCAAAGAGCTGGTAAAACTGCAGACGAACCTCAACGGTATCCGCAACATGAGGGCCGTTCCGCAAGCCATCTTCGTCGTTGACACCAAGCGCGAAGAGATTGCCATCCACGAGGCCCACCGTCTCGGAATCCCCGTTATCGGCATCATCGACACCAATGCTGATCCGGATGAGGTCGATTTCGGCATTCCCGCCAACGATGACGCCATCCGCTCGGTCAGTCTGCTCTGCGAGGTTATCGCAGACGCAATCATCGCTGGAGCAAGCAAGGCGGCCATAACTGAAGCTGAACTGATTGAAGCTCCCGCAGCCGCTGCCCCCACTCCTGTCGAGCCAGCTCCTGAAGCGGGCAATACAGAAGGAACCAACCCGCTGGTGTCGTCAGAAGTCTCAGCAGAAGTCTTGGCTCCAACCGAGGTCACGGCAGCCGAGTAGTCTCGTATCGTAGTGGCGATGGCAGCATCGCCTTGGAATAGAGAGGAAGAACCATGGCAGAAGTAACCGCGTCTCTCGTCAAGGAACTAAGAGAGATGACAGGCGCAGGCATGATGGAGTGCAAGAAGGCACTGACAGAGGCTGAGGGCGAGATCGAGAAGGCAGTCGATGTGCTGCGAACCCGCGGGCTTGCGGCAGCCGCCAAGAAAGCCGGGCGCGCGACGAATGAAGGTCTCGTCGTAGCTCTGGTCAGCGAAGATGGCAAGAATGCGGCGCTCACCGAGGTCAACTGCGAGACCGACTTCGTGTCCCGCAACGATGTCTTTGGGCAGTTCGCTACCAAAATAGGCACAGCGGTGCTCAACAATGACCCCGCAGACCTCGACGCGCTCAAGGCATCGAGTGTCGAGGGCGAGACGGTAGAGGCCCTGGTCACCGAGGCCATCCACACCATAGGCGAGAACATTCAAGTGTCCCGCTTCATACGTCGCAGCGTCGAGAACGGTGCGATCTCAAGCTACATCCACGGCGGCGGCCGTCTCGGCATCCTCGTCCGCTTTGGCTTTGGCAACGAAGCCACGGCAACAAACGATGCGTTCAAGCAGCTTGCAAAAGACATCGCTATGCAGGTGGCGGCTTCAAACCCCGCTGCTGTCTCACGCGACAGCTTCACCCCCGAGGCCATCGAGCGCGAGAAGGCGATCTACCTGGCACAGGCAGCCGAGTCCGGCAAGCCTGCTGAGATTCAGGAGAAGATGGCAACCGGTCGTCTCGAGAAGTTCTACAAGGAGAATGCCTTGGTCGAACAGGCCTTCATCAAGGATCCGGATAAGACCGTGCGCGTCGTTATCGAAGCCACCGCCAAGAGCATCGGCGACAGCATCGAGGTTCTCGGCTTCGACCGTTTTGAGCTTGGTCAGGGCTAACAGCAGCTCATAGCAACAAAAAGAACTCCGTCAAGGCAATTCAGCGGGTGCGTCCTTTATGGGACGCACCCGCTTTTTTATGCCCTGCATGGAGAGCAACAATTTAGGTCGATGTTTGGAAAATGTGTGTGGACTTGAGTGACAAAGGGGTATAGAGTGGTATGCATTGGAGGTGGTGGGTTCTCTGAAAGCTAAGGGATAAGGAGGAGCACCATGGGCAAGAAAACGATCTGTCTGTTTCTGGTTGTCGTTCTTCTGCTGGGGGGCTTGTTCGTGTTGCCCGGCTGTCAGGTTGCCCCGCGGTATGAGGTCGACTCCTACGAGCAGATCAAACAAGATCTCGCAGAACACCAGCCTGAGATAATCTATCCGGATATCTCCCGCTATGAGCAAAGCGGGGTTTTAGCCTACTGGGTTCATCTCTATCCGGGTGACAGGAGGATGAAAAATGGGTATATAGTCGGTTCAGATTACAGCTTCCGGGAGGCTGATGTTGATTCTTCTTTCTCTATAGTATCGGTAGAAGCCAAGAGTATTGAGTACTACTATGACGAGAGAAACCCTTGTCCGCCCTTGGTGCCTTCGATGACCTATCGGGCGGTTTCTGTTGAATACTATGAACGAGAGACTACTGATTGGTATATCAGCCAAGACAGGCTCGGTGAAGGAGAGGGCTACCTCTATCCGCTTGGAACCCGTGAAGGGGGCATAGAATGTCTCTTTGCTGTCAACGGGTATCGGTATCAAATTGTGATAGGAGTCGTCATGACTCCTGATGATTTGAAGGATAAATCATATGAGGCTTGGATGGATGCCGCGCGAGAAGAGGTCTACCTGATAATCGATTCAATCCTTGATCAGAGCGAAATACAAGGAGGGACAGCATCATGAAGAAGAATGCAATCATCATACTGTTGCTGCTTGTAGGGAGTCTCTGTCTGGTACCGACAATTGCTTGGGCAACAGATGAAGCCCTCGCAATCGATGAGCAGGCAGGAGCAATCACTGAAGAAGAGGTGGTTGCCGTGCGCGCTGCGATGGCTATGCGTGAGCTCGGAGAGCCAGTCTCACTCGACCCTCTTTTCGGCGGCAAGCGTGAGGCGTACTATATCATCGCCACGTCCGAGCGCGGCTATCTCATATTCGACCGGGGAACTGGCATTGTCATGGAGTGGGGGGAGACCTCAAGTCCCTACGCAGAATACGAGGGTGTCGACTGGTATTATCTGGGGCCTTGCATGTATGCCGTTCAGACACCCGAAGGAATCAAGGATATCCACCTAGATAGGATATACACTGAGGAGATACCACGCATCCCGCTCGACCCAGTGCTATCTGCCGAAGAGAGCGGCTTTGCTCCTTTGGCGCTCGGCGTGGAGAAGCAGCTTCCCTATTTGGATGAATATGTGAAGAAGCTGTCTTTTGGGAACAATACCGAGGGGACGGATACCGAGGGGACGTGTACGGCTGTCGCGACCGCGCAGGCGCTCAACTACCTAGACAAAGTGGTAGACAACAATATCGTTCCTGCCAAGTATGAGTCCGAACCCTTGTCTTCTGTATCAAAGTTTTGGATTCCTAACTATGCTCGCTCATCGGCTTTGCACAAGTATCTGATCTCAAAAGGTCTGGGGTCTCCTTCATTCGGGAATGCTGTCACATTCGCAGTATATCAGTACCGTACGACCATAAATGGTGTTTCGCAAACCGGTATAAGTGCATCTTCCTCAGATTATGAATACCCCATTATAATGCGAGATATCGACAAGGGGCTCCCCTCGTTGATAACAACCGACCCGTTTTTTGATGGTAAGTATTCAGCTCACACAATGTTGGTCTGTGGTTATAGAGCATATAATAACCTTCCTTTTGACGTGTACGAAGTGTATGTTCATGATGGCTGGTATCAGGGCATAGACAACGGGTCTCATCCGTTGGTTTGGGTTTCATTCAACATGCCCTTATGCGCAAACAGCTTCTCCTTTAACCCAGGCTGGCATATGGGAGGCGATGGGCACAGGCGTTATTTCAATAGCGATGGGACTTACAAGACGGGGGAGCAGATGATAGTCGGTCTTATCTATCATTTCGACAACCAAGGTCGTTTTCTGAATGTCATGTCGCTTGGTGGACGTGTGGTTGGGAGTATCGATTTAGCGCTCGATCGCTCAAAGAGCATCGGTTCTTCTTCTGTAACCTCTTCATCACAGATTCCTTCAGCTATCGTCTCTGGAAAGAGCCCTATAGTGACCCAGCGTTTCGTGTTTGAAGAAAACAAGGATGGAACGTATTGCATCTCGAGTTTGGGGACAGGACTTTTCCTTGATGTGTCCGGCGGAAAGGCCGTAAATGGCGCTTCGGTCATCCTATTCAAGTACCATGGTGGAGACAACCAGAAGTGGTTCATCGAGGGCAATTCCAATGGCAGTTTTACCTTCTCCTCAAAAATCAATCCGAGCTTCTGTATCAACGTCAAGGAAAGCAAGACCACACTTCAAACGCCTCTGCTCCTCTGGCAGAAAGAGCTGGATCAAAAGAACCAACAATTCTATATCGATTACCCCAGTAGGAATGCTTTCATCTGGACCTATGTTACGATCAGCCCTCTGCATGTCGGTTCTTCCGGCAGCAGAATAGATATCAACGGCGGATCCACGGCCGACGGTGCATCGGCCATATTATACCAGCCTCTGTCAGGTCAAAATCAGCGTTTCTGCTTTGACTTTGATTCGCAGACGGGGTACTACATGATAAGAACATCGGGCGGTGGTAATAAAGTGCTTGATGTGTCCGGAGGCAGTACCAATCTCGGTGCTCCGATAATCCAATTCACCTATCATGGGGGGCTGAATCAGCTGTGGTCCGTTGAGCCCGACGGACAAGGAAACTACATCATCCGCTCGGCCAAGACCGGATACTCATTCGATGTGGAAGGGAGTCGCACTACAAACGGTACGCGGATTCTCGTTTGGACTTACTCCGGAACCTCCAACCAGAAGTGGCGCATTCAACAGTGAGCGTTATCGAGGTCACCGCCAAGAGCATCGGCGACAGCATCGAGGTTCTCGGCTTCGACCGCTTTGTTCTGCCCTCCTTATCCATCTCCCAGAGCTTTCTCCAAAATGCTCGCGGCGCCGGGTTTGAGGTCGCCAGCAAGCTACACAACCCTCGATAGAGCCAACTGTCACAGGAAAAAGACCCCAACTGTGGCTTTTGGGCTCATGTCAGTCGTGGGATGATGGCTTTGACAGCAAAGGCTTCGGGATAAAGAAGGAAGGAGGGTACTATGGCAAAGGAAGAGATTCTGGAGAAACTCAAGCTATCCATCACTGAGATGGATACCGATCTGGCGATTGCGACGGCAAACGAAGCGCTGGCAGAGGGGCTCGATCCCCTGGAGTGTATCGATCAGGGTCTGTCCGCGGGTATGGCAATCATGAGCGACCTGTTTGACGAGGGTGAAGCCTTCGTCCCGGAACTGCTCATGTCTTCTGAGGCATTTGACGCTGCGGTCAAGGTGCTGACGGGCGGCCTGACCGATGAGGAGAAGAAGAATGCTTCAGCCGGTTCAGCGCTTATCCACACCGTACAAGGCGACATTCACGACATTGGCAAGAACATCGTGCGTACGCTCTTTGAGGCGAACAACTTCACGGTCTATGACTTGGGAAGAGATGTGCCCGTGGAGACTGTCGTCGCAAAGGCACGTGAGCACAAGGTGGATTTGATTCTCGGTTCGGCGTTGATGACCACGACGATGCCTTCGCAGCGCGACATTGTCAATATCCTTACAGAAGAAGGCATTCGCGACGAGTTCATCGTCATGTTCGGTGGTGCCCCGGTCTCGCAGGACTGGGTTGATCAGATAGGTGCCGACGGGTATGCCGATACCGCAACCGAGGCAGTTGTGCTAGCAAAGGAACTTTTGAGGAAGAAGAAGGAGGGTTGATACCGTGAAGACAATAGCAAAACCTGTTACTGTCTTCGATGTCTACCAGCGAGCCAAGACCGGTTCGAAGGTCGAAGAGCGCGAATGGGATTTCAAGATAATCCCACAGACCGCCAAGGCGCTTGCAGAGAAGTACGACATCAAGATGGATAAGAAGACGATTGTTCCCGAGGATCGGGAGTTGATCGACAAACTGTGGGAAGCCGGGTTGGAGCTGTTGGTTACCTGTGGCGTATACAGCATGGACACCGGTCGTGTTATCAAGTACACACGCGATGAGGTGCTCACAGCGATAACCGCAGCACCGGATCACTTCATCTTTGGCGAGGGCAAGGAGGCCACCTATGTGGTGCCGCGCTCCTATGATTCCTCCAGACCGCCCATCATCCAGGGAGGCCCCACGGGATCGCCCTGCTCGGAAGAGGCATTCCTGTCCATCCACCAGGCATACGCCCAAGAGCCCATCGTCGATACCATTGTCGATGGTGTCATGCAGACGGTCATGGGTTACGACCCCACACCGGGGTCTCCCTGGGAGCTTATGGCGGTGCACGCTGAGATCGATCAGGTGCGAGAGGCGATGACCCGTGCCGGACGCACGGGGATGGGTCTTTAGGGGAGCGAGACCTCCCTTTCTCCCGCTGGTGTCATCGAGTCCGACTACGATGGCGGGATGCGTCCATCTGACGCCCATGAGGTGTCCCAGTTAAATGAGCTCAAGATCGACGTAGGTGCGTTGGTTGTTGGTGCTCATTACGCGTTAACTGGTCAACAGGTCATGGTCGAGCAGATGCCGATTTTTGGAGGATATGCTGGTGGTCTTGAGGCTACCACTATCGTTGACGTAGCGACAACATTGAACTCTTTTGTCATGATGCAGGCAACGTGGCACTTGGACGGCCCGATTCATGTGAGATGGGGTATTACCACGGCTCGCGAGCCGCTGGCAGTGGCGGGGCATGCAGCTCGTGCCATCGAAGAACATACCAATCTCATCCTGGGCAATCAGTACTATACGCTGGCGGGTCCCTGCACCGTCATGTGCCTTCTGGAAACAGCGGCACAGGCGATCACCGACACCATCAGCGGACGGGAGATACTCTCGGGTGTGGCCTCGGCTAAGGGTGTGACCACCGACCTCTTCAGCGCCATGGAGGCACGGATGATGGGCGAGGCGGCTCACGCGGTGGCAGGCATGGATCTGCACGAGGTCAACGTCATACTGGACAAGCTTGTAGCCACCTACGAGGGTGACTACAAGACAGCTCCTCAGGGCAAGAAGTTCCAGGACTGTTATGACGTCAAGACCCTGACCCCGTCTGATGAGTACGTGCAGGTCTACAACGAGGCGGTGAAGATTCTCACCAGCCTGGGTCTGACCTACTGGGACAAGTAGCTACAGGAGTGAACCACGCAGCGGAGTTGTTATGCGCGCTGTAATGCGACGGTTCTCACGTGTGGAGGGTGGATCGAAGTGATCATACGGACTCTAAATCCGTACAGCCGGGTGCGACTCCGGGACCTTCCGCCAACATAAAGCCTACCGGCACCCTGCCGGTTCTGCATCAGGAAAAGAGAAGTAACGATCAGGAGTATCGATCAGTGCTTCTCTTTTCCCTTGTCCAGAGAAGGGGAGAGGCCAGGCGATGATTCATACCATTCGCTTCATACCGCAGGGTCTTGTTGCCACTGCTGAGACCGGCACTGTTTTACTGCGCGTGGCGCAGAGCGTCGGTCTGCACATCGACGCTTACTGTGGCGGCAAGGCAATCTGCGCGAAATGTCGGGTGCGCATCGTCGAGGGTGTGGTTCCGGAGGCTACGACCAAGGAGCATAGTCTGCTCAGCGCTGCTGAGCGCATTGCAGGCTGGCGTTTTGCCTGTACCCTGCGCGTAACGGGCGATCTTGTGGTGGAGCTGCCTGTCGTTGGCAGGGCTGTCATCTTAGAACAGACGGCGCAACGGCAACTGCGCTTTTCCCCAGCCGTACGCCTCGTGAAGGTGCACGTGGAGAAGCCGACCCTTGACGATGCCCGTGACGACCTCACGCGCCTGCGCTCCGCGCTTGCCGGTGTGGACGCCAGCGCGGATACTCGCAGGAGCATCAGTGCAGATACCGCTCTGAACAGTGCGTTTGCCACAGCGGAAGTGGATCTCGGTGTTCTCCAACAGCTCCCCGATGTGCTGCGTGAAAGCAAGGGGGAGGTCGCCGCAGTGCTCTTACAGCTCAGGGGGGTCGGCGGGGAAAACCACGAACCAACGCCCAAGCTGCGCATCATCCGCGTCGTGCCGGCCGCCAAGGCGCAGCTTTATGGCGTAGCGTTCGATATCGGCACCACTACCATAGCCGCCTACCTCTGTGACCTGAGCGACGGGAGGCTTTGCCGCTGTGACTCGATAATGAACCCTCAGATACGCTATGGCGACGATGTGCTCTCGCGCCTTGCGCACTGTGCCGAGGATGGCGTGGGGGCGGCGGAACTGAGGCGCGTGCTCTTGGAGGGACTCAACGCGCTCATTGCCCTGCTGACCGAGATTGAGGGCATAGCGCCCGAAGACATCGTTGAGACGGTTATCGCCTGTAATACCGTGATGCATCACATCATCTGCGGTATCCAGCCGCGCTGGATTGGCACCGCCCCCTACGTGCCCGCCCTGCTCGACTCCCTTGATCTCGACGCCGCAACCTTTGGGCTCGCCACCCTGTCGAGTGGCAATGTCCACATGCTGCCGCTGATAGGCGGGTTCATCGGCGCAGATACTGTGGCGGCTCTCGTCTCCGAGTATCCCTTTCCCAAAGACAAACGAGTGCTGCTCATCGATGCCGGAACAAACAGCGAGCTCTGCTTGCTCAGCGAGGGAACGCTTGCGGCGACCTCCTGCGCCACTGGCCCCGCGCTCGAAGGCGCACAGATCAAGTATGGCATCCGTGCCGCCGACGGTGCCATCGAGCGGGTGGGCATCGATCCGGCAAGCCTTGAGCCCACGCTCGGTATCATCGGCGACCTCAAGGTGCCCACGGGCATCTGCGGTTCAGGTATCCTCGACGCCGTTGCCCAGATGGCGCTGTGTGGCGTTATCGAGCCCAACGGCAGCTTCTCAAAGAACACCGCCTCTTGGCGTGTGCGCAGGGGTGCGGATGGTGGCTGGGAATATGTGCTTTACGAGGAGGATGAGTGCGTTGTCAGCGTGACACAGAAAGACGTGCGCGCCGTGCAGCTTGCCAAGGCGGCACTCTACGCCGGAGCGCGTGAGCTGCTGTCACATGCCGGAATCGAGCGGGTGGATCAGATCATCCTCGCAGGTGCCTTTGGCAGTTACCTCGACAAGAGCAACGCACTTGCGCTCGGGCTCTTTCCCGATTGCAAGCTCGACGAGGTGTACATGGTGGGTAACGCCGCTGGGCTTGGTGCCCGTATGACTTTGCTCGATGTTTCCAAACGCGCCCTCGCCGTCGAGCTCGCACACTCGGCGCATTACGTGGAAACAGCCCTCGGTGAGGGCTTCCAGAAGCGCTTTGCTGCCGCCATGGCCATCCCCCATGCGCGCGATAGCTTTACTGCCAACCAGGCGCAGATATGGCCGTGCAGCCCTTCCGACGTCCACGCTTCCATCCCAGGGCTCATCCTGAGGCCTGCCCATGCCGAGGCCGCTGCCTATGCGAGCGAAGAGCTGCTTTTTCAGAACGACAGACCCACCGGTGCCTACCCCCTGACCTCGCTTGACGAGGTGGATACCAGCCGCATCATCGCTGAGGCTCCCCTCGCACAACGCGTCCTCGCAGAGATCGAGAAGCGGGCGAAAACCAACGCACGAGCCATACTGGAGGTCACGGGCCCCTTTTCTCTGCTCGCCACCCTCATCGATCCCACGGTGCTGTATCGCACACGCGACCGCCAGCGGCTTGCTGCCGTTGCACTTGAACTGGCGGCGGCGCTGGCGGACTACACTATCAGCGCACTGGAGAAGGGTGTGCGAGTTATCTCCTTTGCAGACGCAGAGGGTGCCGCCGAGCTTGTGGGACGCCCCTTCTTTGAGGCAGTCACCGCCCCAGCGCTCCTTGCCTACCTGCGCGCTGTGGAGCCGCAGCTTGAAGAGGGGATCATGCACCTCTGCGGCAAGACCTCCTATTCGTTGCTGGCACAAGGCATGGCTCTTTCGAAGCCGCATCGGGTGTCTCCGGGGCAAGCTTACCATGACCTCCTCTTTGAGTATGCGGGGCACAGAGGATTCCGTTTTGTAGGCAACAACTGCGTCCACTGCGGCCTCATGTCCGTGCCCCTGCTGTACCGGATCGAACTGAGGGGTTGAGGAGGCATGAAAGCGATGAGCTTGGATGCCGTACTGGCAAAGGCGCTGGATGGAGGAGCGTTGGAGCGCGAGGATCTGTTCTTGTTGCTCACCAGCACAGCAATCAATGAGCACAAGGCCATCTTTGCCGCTGCGCGCGAACTCCGGGCACGGTACTTCGGGCACAGGGTCTTTCTCTACGGCTTTATCTACTTCTCCACCTTTTGCTCGAATGACTGCTCCTTCTGCTTCTACCGTCGCTCAAACCCTCTACCGGGACGCTATCGCAAGAGCGCAAAGGAGATCGTTCAGACAGCCGTCGAACTGGCGCACTCCGGCGTGCATCTGATAGACCTGACGATGGGCGAGGACGACTTCTTCCTCACCCGACCTGAATCCCTGGCTTCGCTCGTCACACAGGTACGCGCGGCAAGCGGGTTGCCGGTGATGGTTTCACCCGGCGTGCTCGACGGCGCTGCCCTTGACCGGCTGGCGGCTGCTGGTGCAAGCTGGTATGCGCTCTACCAGGAGAGCTACTCTGAGGCGCTGTTCGCGCGGCTCCGTCTTGGTCAGAGCCCCGCGGTGCGCCTCGCCGCCAAGAGCCATGCCGCTCGGCACGGGCTCTTGCTTGAGGAGGGGCTGCTCGTCGGCGTTGGCGAGACTCCTTTTGACCTGCTGGTGTCGCTTGAGGCAATGCGTTCCCAGGATTTCGCGCAGGTCCGCGCCATGACCTTCATCCCTCAGCAGGGCACTACCTTGTCTCACCGCACCCCGGATTTCTCTCGGGAGCTGCTGCTCATCGCGGTGATGCGGCTCGTCTTTCCCCGCAGGCTCATCCCAGCCTCGCTTGATGTGGACGGCCTTGTGGGACTGGCAGAGCGCCTCGATGCTGGTGCCAACGTCATCACCTCGATCATCCCATCAGGCTCAGGCTTGGTGGGGGTGGCACATGCTGAGAAGGACATCGATGAGGGCTTTCGCACGGTTGCCGGGGTGCAGCCGCTGCTGCGCGCGCGGGGGCTGGAGTCAGCCTCCGTAGGGGACTATGCGGACTGGATAAGGGAGCGGTCATGGGTGCACAGATGAAACGTCTTGCTGCGCTGATCATCGGAGGACGCTTGCAGGGCATCGAGCTCGCCTATCTTGCACATGAGGCGGGATGGGCAACCACGCTCGTGGATCGGCACCCCCGCGTGCCTGCATCAGGGCTCGTAGATCGTTTCATCTGCGCAGACGCACAGGACGCAGCGGTTCTCCTACCCCTTGTCGCGGCCGCCGACCTCGTATTGCCTGCTGTGGAGGACAGGGGGGTGTTGGAGCAGCTTGTGAGCTACGGGCTCCAGACCGGCACCGATGTCGTCTGCGATCTTGATGCCTATCGCTTGTCTGCCTCCAAGCTGCGCTCGAACGCGCTCTTCTCTGCGCTCGGTCTGCCGCTGCCCGAGCCCTGGCCTGGCTGCGGCCTGCCCGTCATCATCAAGCCGGATGCTCTCAGTGGCAGTCAAGGTGTCCGTGTCGCCCGCACTCGCGATGAGCTGCGCGTTGCGCTAGAAAGCGTTGAAGGTACTCCCGTCATCCAGCAGTACCTTGAGGGGCGATCCTGGTCGATGGAGCTTGTCGGCAACGGAGAGTGCTTTGACCGCCTGCCCATCACCGAGGTGGTCTGCGGTGCGGACTTCGACTGTGAGTGCATCGTTGCCCCTGCAGGTCTCAGCCTCGATGAGCGTGCCCAGTTCATCCGCATCGCCGATACGCTCGGCGATGCGCTGCATATCGATGGCATCTTCGACATCGAGGTCATCTCCTCTGAAGGTCAGCTCAAGCTGCTGGAGATAGACGCGCGTTTTCCCTCACAGACGCCTATCAGCGTCTACCACGCCACCGGCATCAACATGCTGGAGTTGCTCTATCGCCGTCATACCAAAGACGGGCTATATGTGGAGCAGGATCGTGCTCAGTGTTGCCTTTACCAGCAGATAGAGGTGGAGGCAGGGGTATTGCACTTCGTCGGGGAGCATGTGCTGGCAGACAGTGAGCCTCTCAGGTGTCGCAAGGGATTCTTCGGTGCCGAAGTTGCCCTGACCGATTGGCAACCGGGGAGCAGCCACTGGTACGCCATCCTCGTCATCACTGCAGCGAATCAGGCCGAGGCTGAGCAACGCTCTCTCGAATGCGTGTCCGCCATCCGTGATAGCCAGACAGCAGGCACCGCATCTGCAGTGAGCAGAAAGCGAGGTGAGCCTGATGACACGCCTCGATGAAAGCGACATCACAGGGATCACAGCCGCCCTCAGTGCGCATGATCGTGCTCAAATCGGGTTGGTGGGTATGGATTACGTGCAGATGGCACATCTTGCCTCCGGCTATGGGTTTGTCGGTGATGAGCGCGCACGGCGCGTTGCCATCGTGCCCGTGACTGCGGGCGAAGGACTCATCGGCGGCTTTGGTGAGGCGGTCTGTGCTATCCTCACGGTTTGCGGAGCCAGCCCCTTTGTCACCCAGGGCACCGATGTCACGGGTCTGCAGGAGGCTCTCGTCGGTGGTGCTGAACTGGTATTCATGGCAGATGATGATAGCTGTATAGCTTTTGCACCCACAGGAGCACACTCTGACGCCGTCATCACGAGCGACAACAGCTCCGCCACCGGTATCGGCTTTGCCACTGCGCTTGAACAGATGATCGAAAGGAGCAGTGATGAAAACGACCGCCACCGCGTGCTCGTGCTCGGCGCCGGAGCCGTGGGCAGAGCTGCTGCCATCCATCTTGTGCAGCGCGGCTTTGACACTGCGGTCTTCGATCTCGATGAGCAACGGGGCAGGGCGCTTGCGGAGCTCTGCGGCGGCCGCCTCGAACAGGACGCGCGCTGCTTCACTCGCTACCGCAACATACTTGACGCCACCAACACAGGATCTTTCATCGCCGCTGATGATGTCACCATGGGCACGAGGATCGCTGCTCCCGGTATTCCGCTGTGCGTTACTGCCGAGGCAAGCAGTAAGGCTCAGGTTTACCACAATCCTTTGGAGCTTGGCATAGCCACGATGTACTTCGACTGCCTGTGCCAGATGGGTAGCGGGATGGAGCAGGGAGGAGACAAGCGTGTCTGAGCAGCCGCAGGACGCCAAAAAGACGGTCAGGCGCTACGTATACAAGAACCAGGGTCTGTATGCGCTCATCGACCGCATCAAGCTTTGGCCGGGGCGCTCCGGCATCCTCCACGGGGTCAAAAGCGTCACCGTGGGAGACGGGCGCATCGACGTGCTCACCCATTGCGGGGAGTCGTTCACGGTCTGGGACTCACGCAACAGCCGCTCGGCGCGTTGGCTACGCAACCGCTGGTTTAAGAGAGCCTGCCCGCGCTGCGGCGTGCCTGCATGGAAGCTCGAGAAGTACAACTCCACGGTGTTCCTTGACGCACAGCGCAAAGGAGAGAGACGATGAGTGCCAACCTGTCCTTTTCGGAGACCCAGGAGACGCGCCTGCTGGAGCTCGGGGTGCCCTGCTCGGATCTCGCGCAGGGCTTTGCCACCAAGGCTGAGCGCAATCGAGCCTTCCAGGAGCAGGAGCGGGCTCTTGCCAGGAAGAACCGTGAGCAGCTGCGTCTGCTGCTCGAGGAGTCTCACGAGCCGGCGCTCTGTGCGCTTATTCGCACGCTTGCCGCCACACTGCACGCGATGGGTTTCACGCAGGTGGCGACCCCCACCACCATCCCCCGTCTCTTCCTGGAGCGCATGGGTATCACCACGCGGCATCCCTTGCACAGGCAGGTCTACTGGCTCGATGCCAAGACCTGTCTGCGCCCGATGCTGGCGCCCGGACTCTATGCTCTTTCACAGAGGCTTCTCAATGTTGCCGACCTGCCGTTGCGCTTGTTTGAGATTGGCTCCTGTTTTCGCCGGGAGTCGGAGGGGCACCGTCATCTGCGCGAGTTCACGATGCTCAATCTGGTGGAGTGGGGGACGCCGGTTGACGAGCGCATACCCCGTCTTGAGGAGTTGATGCGGCTCGTCTTGGATGCCGGGAACCTTAAGGGCTACCGGCTTGAGGAAGAAGATTCAACCATCTATGGCAGGGGGATGGATGCTGTGGATCGGCATGGGTTGGAACTCGCGTCATCCTCGATGGGCCCACATCGCCTCGACCCTGCCTGGCGTATTGCGACGAGCTGGGTGGGCATCGGCTTTGGGCTGGAGCGCCTGTTGATGAGCCGTGAGGGCGGTGAAGACGGCGAGGGCGGTGAGGGTATCCACCGCCATGCCCGTAGCTTTACCTTCCTCGATGGCGTCAGTCTGAATATGAAGTGAGTAGAAAGAGTGCCATGAGAAGACCTGTTATCGGCGTTACACCCCTTTGGGACGAGGGCAGACAGAGCATCTGGATGCTTCCCGGGTATCTGGACTGTGTAAAAAGAGCGGGAGGACTGCCTCTGATTTTGCCCCTGACTGACGATGAGACTCTCATCATGCAGATCGCCGTGGACTGCGACGGCTTTCTTTTTAGCGGTGGACAAAATGTCTCGCCAGAGCTATACCACGAGCAGTCGGCCAGCCCCGCAGCCGAGCTCTGTGCAGCCCGCGACAGCTTGGAGGCTGCCCTCTTCAAGAAGGCGGTGTGGGAAGACGGTAAGCCTGCTCTGGGCATCTGTCGTGGTATGCAGCTGTTCAATGCCCTGCTGGGCGGTACCCTCTATCAGGATCTTGAGACCGAACTGGTCTCCCGAACACCGGTGTCACACTACCGACCGCCACGGCTTGGTATCAGAACCCATCAGGTGATTCTTGCGCAAGGTAACTCCTTAAGCGGGCTTTTCGACTCCTCGGAGCTCCTTGTGAACAGCTACCACCACCAAGGCATCAAAGCGCTTGCTGAGCCGTTACAACCGCTGGCAACAGCCCCCGACGGACTCATCGAGGCGATCACATTCCCGGGGCATCCCTTCCTCGTTGGCGTCCAATGGCACCCCGAACTACTCGTTGATACCCCCCACAGTATCAGTCTCTTCAAAGCCTTCATCGAGGCAGTCAGCCACGGATGCTCAGAAAAGAACCCTCGTCCGTCTCTGCTGTTGTGAGAGAGACATCGAGGCTCGGCGTAGAACGTGCCGAGCCTCGATACGGGGGGGGGTGGTTATCTATGGTTAACCGCGTCAGGGTGTAATACGGCAATGTTGCCGCCCTCCC
>JAITOC010000119.1 GCA_031290175.1 Coriobacteriales bacterium
AACTAATCGCCGTAATTGTTTGTCAACTCTGCTATCGTTCAAAACAATCGCCGTAAAATATGGGTTGTTTTCTCCAACTTCAAAGCAATGATAAACGAATGGAATCCTTGCCTCATCAGCGTTTAAGGCGAAACACGACCCGTAGGGTTTGTATTTGGAAGCCCCGTGGTTATACGCCAGTTCGCCCCTTTGCAAGAGAATATACTTTGCTAAACTTTGTCCTGCGTTATCACTTGAATACTTTTCCGACTGATAGATGAATCCGCTGGCTGCTGAAATCATCATCACAGGAGCTTCGGAATCCGAATCGGTTCGCTTAATTTCGGTCGCTATCTCTCCGACCTTCCGCTGTTCCCAAGCGGTTGTCTTTCTGTTCAAGCGCCTTCGGGTTTTCCGGGCAGCTTGAACAGAATAAGTACGACATTCTTTGATACATTTATTCATCAACAGGCTCCAGAATCTCTAAAACCAAGTTCTCTAAAATTTTTACGTCACCGTAGACTGTGCCATCCATGTAACGAGTGTAAATATCATCGTCACTCTCGATGTCTAGCAAAAGGTCAAAGCCTTTCGCCAAGGCTAATGAGAGGATAACTTCCCGTTGGCATCTGCCATTTCCCTCTCTAAATGGGTGCATATGATTAAGGTTGTCAAGGATGTCTGCCAGTTGTTTCGCGATTGCTGCCTTTGTGTTGGCGGTTTTCCAATATGTTTCTATAAGGGTATCCAAATACTGTTCACCTGTATCAAATGTCTGCATTGCCATAAAGGCTTTCCCGGATTTTGATATATTGACCCTGCGATATTTTCCTGCCCATGTATACATATCCTGAAAAATGAAACGATGAATCTCACGCACATCTTTCATGGAGTGTACGATGATTGGCTTTACGTTTAGCTCCACGATTCGCTCCGCGCTTAACAGATATTCTTTTTCTGAGGCAAGCGATGGCTCTTGAATATCAAATTTGTTTCTCAATACCAAGCCATCCGGGTACGTGTACTCAGAATCTGCGTCATCATAGTGATATGGTTCATACTGTTTTCGTGACATCTTGTTTCTCCCTTAAAGTCTCCGCCTTTTCTTTCAAATGAAGGACATCTGCTTCGGTTGGTTCCCAACCTTCAAACATATTCGTGCTCAAGGCGTGCCAAACACCGCGAAAGTCCTTTTTGTTGTCAAAGGGAACCCCCATGATGGTTAATGCAGTTTTATTCACTTTCAGTGTCATTGGCTAATCATCTCACTTTCCTATACAAACATCTTTTCCAGCAAGGATTTCTTCACGTTTTTAAGCTTTACAAGCTCACGCTGATGAAGGGTGATGAGGTGGTCGAGGGCGGTGAAAAGCTGTCCGATTTGGTTTTGTTCTTCAAGCGAGGGCACCTTGATTGGCTGTTTGAGGAAATCAGGAACAACCAATTCGTTCATCATCGTGCCGCTCTTTGTGGCTTTAACAAGAATGCCCCTCATTATTGGTTCGTGGTGAATGTAGTGTTTCCAGAAAGAAAAACATTGCTCTGCGATTGGCCGTAAACATGAAAATCGGGGTGACATAAGTCCGTCACCTGCATCATTAAGAACAAAACGCCCATAAGCAAATCTCTTGTTCGTATGTCCCTCGAATGCTATATCACCAACTCTTAGAAGCTTGTAGGAATCCAGTGATGAATCAGCGGCACCATTGCCGCCATTAAACGTCATCGTTGCAACAGACAAGGTTCGCTCGAATCCAAACCGCCCCTCATTTCGTTCTTTGTTGACCTCATATAAATCCCCCAGCTTGCGCTGTTCCCAAGCGTCAGTGAAGCCGGTGAAGCGGATTTCGGGCTTGTTCTCTCCCTCTTTCGGAAACATTTTTTCGAGCATGGCTTTTTTGATGTTGACCGTCTTGTCGCACTCACGCTGATGAAGGGTGATGAGGTGGTCGAGGGCGGCGAAAAACGCGCCGATTTGGGTTTGCTCCTGCCTGTTGGGCAGCATAATTTCCTTGCTTTTAACCAAGTCTGAATTGAGGTTCACCTGACTACCGGGCTGTCCATATTTCGACCATTTCGGGCGAAACATCTCCAACCATTGGAACATAAATTCGCAGTCAAAATCAGGGTTCAGAAAGATTAAAAATCCGTCATGGACACCCGTCTTAACGTAGTTAATTACGGGCTTTCCAACGGTTGCCGCTATGCTCAAAAGCAAATGCGGTTCAGTCAATACACGAGTCTTTTCCTGTCCCTCTTTTGATATGCGTTGTTCGAGAAAATGGACACGCCCATCCTGTTCAGTTACATCCGAAATGCGAAGCCAACCGATGTCGGATTCATCGTCGAACCACTTTGGGTCTTTGATAGGTCTGGGGCTTGCTCCACGGACGATTTCAGCAAGCTCCCCCAACCTCCGCTGTTCCCAAGCGTCCGTAAAGCCGGAGAAGCGGATTTCGGGTTTTGTCTTCGATTCTGCCACGTCATTCTCCCCTCAACAGGGATTGGAGTTCATTGAGCCCCTTCATGTCATATTCATTGCCTGTTAGTCCGTCAATCAACGCAGAGAGGGATGCCTTCGTTTCGGCAATTTGCCCAGCCACCTCCGCATACGTGGTGGCGTATTTGTCTGTTAATGCTCGTATGCGAGCAATCAGCTCGGCGATGATAGTGTTGGGTATCTTGTGGATGGCGGTCATCAGCGGCGCAATCCATTTGGCTTCAAGCAGTGTGATTACCTGCGCGTCTGACAAGCCCTCAATCGTTGCTTTGGTTTTGAGGTGCAATGCGAGCGACTCTTTGTTGATTGCAGTCTTGAGCTTCTTCTCCTCAAGGCGCAGTTCTTGTATCTCCTTGAGCACATCTTCGTCCTCAAGCACTGTCTCTGTTATTTCCTCTATGGCTGCCTGAACCTCAGCAATCCTCTCTTCATCTTGCCTCAGCTGGTCAAACTGTTCTTTGAGGAGAGTTTCCTGCACCAACTCAAACGGTATCACATGGCCAATCCAACCATCCTGAACCTCTTGATCCTTGCCGTTTTTCTTCTTCAATACCATATTGGGATTGACCTTCTTCGTCGCGTCAAATCCCTCTGTTTGTAGGATTTCCAAATCAATGGAGGTCTTTGTCCACTCGTCATCAAGGGCTTGGTATACGCTGTATTTGTCAACCAGAGCAACCCTTTCAAGCCGCTCAAAAATGGCGTTGCTGATGATGGATTCTTCTTTATTGCTATTGAGTGTTTCCCACTTCTCGATCAGCTCGTCTTTCAACAACTCCGCAAAGTCACCAAACGCTTCTTCATATCTGCGCACCCAAGAGCTAACCGCCTCATTCTCTTTGATTGCCTTTTCAATATCATCAACAGCCAACACGCAATGCGGCTTATCCGTATCTGTAAACAAAGATAGCTTCAGCCCGGCAAAGGTGTTCCAGTATGCATCAAACGCCGCAATTTCTGATTTTGGTATGCCGCCAAACATGGAGGCATAGATGTCCCATGTTTCTGCTGCTTCAGAAGAATCCACATACCGGGGGATATTCAGGTTGTAGTCGTTACGGCGGATTTCCTCCTGGCTAACCACCCTTGAAAACTTGTCGCTGCTCGTCCGGCTGGTGACGGTATCGGCAATCTTTTTAATGTCAGAAGCACGCAGCACGTTGTTCTTGCCAACCTTGCTGAACCCTTTAGAAGCGTCGATTATCAGTACATCGTTACTCAGACGCTTCTTCTTCAGCACCACAATAATAGTGGGTATGCCCGTGCCAAAGAAGATGTTGGCAGGTAGTCCGATAACGGTATCAATGTGGTTTTGCTCGATGAGGTTCTTTCTGATCTCACCTTCCTCACCACCACGGAACAAAACGCCGTGGGGCAAGACGATGGTCATGATTCCATCGGGCTTCAGGTGGAACAAATCGTGGAGCAAAAAAGCGAAGTCTGCCTTGGTTTTTGGTGCCAGCCCAAAGCGGGCATAGCGCGGGTCTGCTTCCTTGTTTGTTGGCTCCCATGCCTGCGAATACGGGGGATTGGACACTACCGCATCCACATAGAGCGGGTTGTAGGTGCCTATGGGGTCGTTGTCTTCAAAGTAGGGCCAGTCGTCTTCCAGCGTATCGCCGTTGCGCGTGACGATGTTGTCCGGCAGGATGCCGCGCATGACCAGATTCATACGCGTCAGGTTATAGGTGTTCTCCTTGATTTCCTGCGCGTAATACTTGATGTTGTTGGCGTTGCTGATGTGCTTTGCAACGGAGCTGCCAATGTTTATAAGCAGCGAGCCAGAACCGCTCGTGGGGTCGTAGATCTTGATTTCCGCCTTGTCCTTTACATGGCTTGCTACGATTTCAGACATCAGCAGGGAAACCTCATGTGGCGTATAGAACTCGCCTGCTTTCTTTCCGGCGTTTGCGGCAAACATACTAATCAGATACTCATAGATGAACCCCAAGACGTCATAGTCCTGCTTGCCGTCCATCGGAATGACCTTTATCAATTGGATGAGGTCGCTGATGGCCTTTGTCTGCGAACCGGAGCTGTCGCCGAGCTTTGATAGTCCGGTATCCAAGGTGTTGAGGATGCGGTCAAAGACCTTTTTATGCGTGGGGTTAATGAGGCGGCTGAAAGCAGAAAGCGCGTCGCGCACATCTGACACGTCGAAGTCTTTCCCTTTTGCAATCCAAGTTGAAAAAAGATCTTTATAGACGATAAAGTACCCAATCCCATTTTGGACGAACGCCTTGGTATCCGTATCGCCTTCAGTAAGAGCCTTGATGTCATCGGCAGTGAAGTCATTCTCTTTCAGGAACTTTTCTTCGGTGTCTGACAGGTATTTATAGAAGATGAAGCCAAGGATATAGTCCTTGTATTCATTGGCTTCAATTTTGGAGCGCATTTTGTTTGCGGATTCCCAGATCTTCGACGCTAATTGCTGCTTGTTCATAAACCCTCCACGCTACCCATGAGCAATACCTCGCGCTAATCCATTGAAAAACACTCGCTTCACTATAGCGAATTTTCAAGAGATTGCAGGGTACAGCAGCCCAAGGATATATCCGAGGGAGACTCGAACCCTGCAGGAGCACCGTTAGGTCTTGCGCCGGGAGAGCCCCTCCCCACCCCTACTGATACCGCAGCGACTCCACGGGATCCATTTTGGCGGCGCGGCGGGCGGGGTAGAAGCCGAAGACGATGCCGATGAGCGCACAGACTCCAACTGCGATGGCTATCGCGTTGAAGCCGAGCGCGGGCATAAAGGATACGCCTGGTTGCACAAGCGAGACGATCCAGGCGAGCACCATGGCCATCAGATAGCCAAAGATGATGCCAAACAGGCCTCCTATCAGGCAAAGCGCGATAGATTCCGCCAAGAACTGACGGGTGATGTCAGTTGTGTGTGCACCAAGAGACTTACGTAGGCCGATCTCGCGGGTGCGTTCGGTCACTGTCGTCAGCATCATGTTCATGATGCCTATGCCACCGACGAACAAAGAGATCGAGGCAATCGCCGTTAGCATGAGCGAGAATGCTCCCATAATGACGTTTACCTGGTCGAGGATCTCCTGCATAGAATAGACAACGACCTCGTCCTCCTTAAAACCGAGATGCTCTACCAGAAAGACCTGCGTGCTTGCCGCCAGCGCAGGAATATCAACGCCCTCACGAGCAAGTCCGTACACCTGGTCAAAGGTGGTTACGCCTGTGACGCGCAACTGCAAGGTGCTTATCGGCATGACCGTTGCCCTGAAGTTCATCGTGGTACCGCCGCCTTCGATGATGCCGACGATGGTGTAGCTTTCACGGTTTGGGCCAACGCGCACGGTCAAGCCGAGGCAATCGTAGTCCTCGCTACCATACAGATCAAGTACGACGCCGCGTCCGATGACGAGTACTTTTGTCGCACGCCGTTGATCGTCAGCGGTAATAGTGCGCCCCGCCTCAATCTTGAGGTTGGTGACCGTTGCGTAGTTCTCATCAGCACCGACGACCTGAGCACCCGTTGTTTTGCTGGGAGTGCTTATCTCCACTGATCCCGAAGAAACACCCGTTAGGATTTCATATTCAGGGAATTGCAGCGCCAGGACATCAAGATCATCCTGATCAAGCGGTTCGGCTCCAAAGGCATACATCTGAACCATACGCGCCTGAAAGAGCCCTAGTTCTCCCATGAGCATGTTCTGCATGCCACCGATGAGCGAGGTCATGGCGATAACGCTGGCGATACCGATGACGATACCGAGGATGGTGAGAAAACTCCGTGCCTTGTTGGACGAAAGCGAAGACCAGGTTTCTTGGAGCAGGTCACGAAGGCTCATCGGCGCACCTCCGCCCGAGCAGGCTCGGCAGGGGCTTGCTGTACGTCTGACGCGTTGAAGCGGGGAGTCAGCTGAGAGCCTTTTGGTGTGAGGTACATAAGTCCATCGCGGATGTAGAGCGTACGATCAGCATGCGCCGCTATATCGGGCTCATGGGTGATGAGCACGATGGTGCGCCCTTGCTCGCGCAGCGTGGCAAAGGTTTGGAGCACCATCTCGCCGGTCGCCGTATCGAGGTTGCCCGTCGGTTCGTCAGCGAGGATGAGCGCGGGATTATTGACGAGTGCCCGTGCGATGGCGACGCGCTGCATCTGCCCACCTGAGATCTCGTTGCTCCTGTGCTCGTAGAAGCGTTCTTCCAGACCGACAGATTTGAGTGCCGCCCGGGCGCGCTTCACCCGTTCATTCCGTGGACAGAGTGTGTAGAGCAGAGGAAGTATGACATTGCGGAGAATGGTTGCACGAGGCAACAGATTGAATGACTGGAAGACGAATCCTATACGCGTTGCACGCAGATCCGCCAGTTGATCATCGGTATAGTTGGCAATATCCATGCCCTCGAAGAGGTAAGCCCCATTTGTTGGCTTGTCAAGACAGCCGAGGATGTTCATCAGAGTTGACTTACCCGAACCCGAGGGCCCCATGATGGCGAGAAACTCTCCTTGCTCGACCGTGAAACTTACGCCACGCAGAGCCTGCGTGTTACCAGCTTTTGTCTGGTAGATGCGATGGAGGTCGTGCGCCTCGATAACATTTGGCATCAGCGTCCTCCACTCTGTTTGACTGTGCGTGGATCACACCGCAAGAACTTCATATCCACAGCTTCACATTCCACTGACTACGACTGCACCGCCGCCTTGAGCACCGGTACCGCCACTTACCCCCAACCCAACGACGGCCCTGTCACCTTCTTTGATGGCGCCCTCCGTGATGGGTTCTATGACTGCATATTGGTCGGAGCTTGTGATGATGCGGACAGGAACCACGGTCTGTGTTTCATCGTCGCTCAGCAGGGTGACTGCTGACTCTTCACCAACTGTCTGTATGGCAAACGCGCTGACTATGAGGACATTATCCAGTGAGCCGACTGTGATGACCGCCGAGGCAGACATATCGATCTTGAGGCGTGGGTCAGGAGACTCGATGCGCAGGTCAACGGCATAGGTGACGACCGAGCGTCCACCAGAGCTTGCGGCCGCAGCCGCGGCTGCACTCCCGCTGGCCGAGCTTGTGGTGGAGATACGGCTGACTTTTGCCGTCGCCTTATAGTCGGGTATGGCGTCGAAGGTGATTACGGCGTCCTGGCCAAGCTGGAGCTTGAGGATGTCTATCTCATTAACCTGAACGGTGACCAGCGCACTTGAGAACTCGGCTATCTGCATCGGAGCTTTACCACCCTGTGTCAGTGTGGAGAGCTTCGTGCCTCGTTCGATATTGGAAACGACGACCTGCCCGGAGATGGGTGCGTAGACCGAGCGCTTATCGGCAAGCTGCTTGACGGAGGCAAGCTGTGATTCAGCCTCTTTCACTTGGAGCCATGCGCTGTCAACCTGCTGTTGTGCAGAATCCGCCTGTGCAGAAGCGGAGAGGTATTGATCCCAGGCCACGTCGGCAGCCGATGAACCTGAGTCAGAGAGGCCGGAAGAGGCGAGGGGATTGAGGCCGAGGGAAGTTGCAGGATTGGGGCTGATGACGGGATCTTGTGAACCATCAGCATTGCCGAGGCCAAAGCCGGATTCTCCGGAGGTTGTTCCGGTGCTTGAACCTGCGTCGAGGTAGTTCTGATAGGCGCGGTTCTTTGCAGTGTTCGCGTTATTTCGTGCGCTTACTGCTCCGTTGTAGCCAATATAGGCAGAATCGACACCGCGCTGGGCAGTTTCCACCTGGCGATCAAGATCAGGATTCTCGATGACAAAGAGGAGCTGTCCTTTTTCGACGACCGAGCCCTCGAGAGCATGCACTTCAGCGACTGTGCCATCGACTTCCGGGGCTATGGTTACCTGTTCGACCGGAGCAATGGAGCCCGAGCTCTCGATCTGGCTGTCAAAGTGACCGCGCGTGACATCTACGGTAGACAGCGGTTCCACGTTGGTGGGGGGAGCAAGGCTCCTCAACGCAAACCAGCCGATGACGAGCGCCGCAAGCACAACCAGTACGATTATGATGATGCGAAGCTGCTTTGACCTGCGCTTCTTGGAGCTTCTGGTCTCAAGCGCCTGAAAGGCCTGGAGCTCAGAAGCCGCTCGTGCCGCGTCATCGGTAGCAAGCGCCTGGTCTGACCTGTCGTCGGCAGCAACACGCGTCGCTGGTTCGGGAGAAAGGTCGGGCAGGGGGATAGGGTCAAGGATGGGAGTAGGCTCAAGCGTCGTTGGGGGAGCGGCTTTGCTCGGTGCGGTTGTCGCGGGCGCGGCTGTTGCTGGAGCAGCTGCAGGTGCGGTAGCCGGGGCTGCCTGTGCGGCTTTGACAGGTGCGGTTGTCGCGGGCGCGGCTGTTGTTGGGGCGGCCGTAGGTGCCTGTGCGGCTTTGCTAGGGACGGCTGTAGCTGCTGCGACGGTTTTGGTTACAACCGCTGTGGTCGTTGTGGCGGGTGCTGCTGCAGGTGTGGTAGCCGGGGCTGCCTGTGCGGTTTTGCTAGGGGTGGTTGTTGCTTGGGCAACTGTGGGAGCCATATCGGGTGCTGCTGCTGTTGTTGTTGTTGGGGCAACTACGGGAGCCATAGCGGGTGCCGCTGTCGGCTGTGCTGCTGCGGGTTGAGCCTTGGCCTGTGGCTGTGCCGTCGTTGGCTGAGGGTTGGCTGAGGGTTGCGCTTTTGGAGCTTCCGAGCCGCTGGTTGATCCCGGTGCTGTGCTTGCTCCATTTATTGCTGCCGGACTTGCGTCGGTTTCCATGCCTCTCTCCGTTCAAAATCTGTTTCTACTGTATTCGGCATTTCAGCTTGTTTGTCCTTCAGGCAACTATACCATAGATGTGCTTTTCTCTTGTGAAAACAGGCAGATATTGTGTTTCATTTCGTTAACAACCACAAGAATCACGTTTCATTTCGTAAACAACTTCATAAAATCCACACTTGCCTCGAACAATTGTTCGTTGTATAGTAGAGCAAACACTTGTTCGATTTAAGGAGGAACCATGCTGAAAGAAATTCGGAATGGGAGTATGAACGGCATAGCTTTAAGGGGCGTTTCCCTGGGGCATAAGACGCTTTCAGGTATTCTTGCTTTTGTAGCAACAGCGCTTATCATTGCAGTGCCAAATATCTGAGAAATTGCATAATCCACATTGAAGCACAAGATATAGTGTGGTACCCTCATAGAACATTCAAGAGTTGGGGGATAGTAGTTGGGGATACTATGCGCTGTGTTTTCTGTGGGAATCCTGAATCGAAGGTCATCGACTCCCGACCCTCGGAGGATGGTCTGTCCATACGGAGAAGAAGGGAATGTCTTGCGTGTGGCACGCGCTTCACGACCTATGAGCGACATAATGAATCGCCTCTCATCGTCATGAAGAACGACAAAAGCAACGAACCCTTTGATCGCAGTAAGCTTCTGCGGGGTCTGCTTATCGCCACAGCAAAACGGGATGTGCCGGTAGTCCGCCTGGAAGCTCTTATCGACGACGTTGAAGCCGAGATACGCAATACGCTGAAAAACGAGGTGCGCTCCAAAGTGCTGGGGGATATGGTGCTCGAGCGACTTCGTGGCATAGATGATGTTGCTTATATCCGTTTTGCCTCGGTCTACAAGGATTTCAGGGATATAGATGAGTTCCAGAGCGCCCTGAAGGGAATGAGCTGATGGCAGCAGCTCTCACGGTTCAGGTAAAGCGGTTGGACGAATCACTCCCTATGCCCGCCTACGCCTATCCAGGAGATGCCGGCCTAGACCTCAGGGCGGCTTCTGACTGGGTCATCGCACCGGGGGAACGCGCACTCATACCCACGCGCCTGCAGGTTGCCATTCCGGAAGGTTTTGCGGGTTTTGTGCTGCCACGGAGCGGACTGGCGGCTCGGGCAGGGTTGACGCTTGTTAACACTCCCGGGCTTATCGACAGTCACTATCGCGGTGAAATCGTCATCATTGCACTCAATACCGACAGGCATCAGCCAATCAGGATTGCACACGGTGATCGCATTGCACAATTGGTTATCCTTCCGGTACCCTTGATTGCCCTTGAAGAGGTCGAGGCTCTCGACGAGACTGAGCGGAGCGAAAAAGGCTTTGGGAGCAGTGGAGTTTAGCTTGCGTATGGTTATTTTGAGCACTTTGGAGCGCTGATGAACTGGAACACGTTTTTCCGCAAGAACCTCGAACCAATCCTGGCGTATCAGCCTGGCCTGCGCGAGGAGCAGATTCGGCGTATAGCTGAAGTCGATACCATCCATAAACTCTCCTCCAATGAGAGCCCGTTGCCGCCGTTTTCCTCGGCTCTGGCGGCCATGCAGGATAAGCTCGTGGGGCTCAACGAGTACCCGGATGGCTCCTCACACGAGCTCACCCAGCTACTTGCCCGGCACTTTGACGTGCCCGGCGAGCAGATAGTCCTGGGAAACGGCTCAAACGAACTCATCGATCTGATTGCCGAGACCTGTCTTATGCCGGGCGATAACGTGGTCTATGGCTGGCCGTCATTCATCGTCTATCGATCAGCCGCACAGATTGCAGGAGCGGAGTATCGTGAGGTGCCCCTCGGCAATGATGGTGCCTTTGACCTCGAAGCACTCCTGGCGCAGGTGGACGAGCACACCAAGATCGTCTTTGTCTGCACGCCAAATAACCCAACCGGTGGCGTGGTCACCCACGAGGCTTTCAAGCAATTTATCGATGCACTCCCTGGCTCCGTGCTCGTGGTGCTTGATGCTGCCTATGAAGAGTTCATCGATGACGAGCAGGCGCTTGTCTCGACAACCTTCTTTGATGGAAAGCGACCGCTCGTTGTGCTCAAGACCTTCTCAAAGATGTATGCGCTTGCGGGTATACGCTGTGGTTATGGTCTTGCTCCAGTGCCTGTCGTCGAGATGATCAACAAGGTGCGCGAGCCCTTCAACATCAATACCGTTGCGCAGGCCGGCGCACAGGCAAGTCTCGAGGATGATGCGGAGGTTGCGCAGCGTCGCAGGCTCAACGCATCGGGCAAGGCGCGTCTCTCCCTGTGTTTCGAGGCTCTGGGGTTGGAACAGTATCGTTCTCAGGCGAACTTCATCTGGGTCACCGTGCCGGATCCCGCTGCCACCTTTGACGCCCTGCTCAAGATGGGCATCATCGTGCGTCCGTTTCCGGGTGCCCATGGCCTGCGCGTCGGCGTGGGTGACGAGGCAGCTGTATCTGCCACCATTGCTGCCTTCGAGCAGCTCTTTGGTGGTGTCTGATGGAAGAGAAAAAGGGTGGTCGCCCTTTTGACTCCGTACTCATTGTCGGAATAGGACTTATTGGCGGGTCGGTTGCGGCTGCCTTGAGGCAACTGCCGAATGCACCCCTCGTGCGAGGGATCGACACCGACCAACACGCCGTCGAAGCTGCTCTTGAAAAGGGTTTTCTTGATGAGGCTGCTGTTGCGAGCGACGATCAGGCAAGCGCCTGGTTGACAAATGAGGCTACTGATCTCATCGTGCTGGCCATTCCGGTCTCAGGTGCCAAGGAATGGTTCGAGCGGATTGAGGCTTCAGATTACTCAGGGGCTCTGACCGATGTTGCTTCAACAAAAGGCGTGCTCACAGCTCTGGCTGCAGGCATCCTCTCGCATCCCGAACGCTATATCCCGGGGCATCCTATGGCGGGTAGCGAGGTCAACGGTATCGAGGGAGCACGCGCGAGCCTGTTCTCCAACGCACACTGGATCCTCTGCCCTGATGCACAGACAGACCCGCAGTTGTTCATGCGAGCCCATGAGCTCGTGACCTTGCTGGGCGCTCGTAGTATCTCGCTCCCGCGTGAGGAGCACGATGATGCCATCGCTATCGTCAGCCACGTGCCGCATATGGTGGCAAGTGCGCTCGTGCAGCTCGCGGGGGAGCACGCGGGTCAGCGACAGGAATTGTTCCGCCTTGCAGCTGGAGGCTTCAAAGACACGACCCGCATTGCGGCGGGCTCCCCTGACCTGTGGTGTGGCATAGCCCTGGACAATCAGGAGGCGCTGGTGCGTGGTCTGGGCGAGATAAAGCAGATCATCGCAGATTTTGAGGATTCTATCGGGCACCGCGATGTGCAGGGGCTTACGAGACTGTTGGGTAATGCCGCCAAGCTGCGCCTGTCAATCCCTGCAACCTGGGTCCCTGACTCGAGTCGTCTTGTTGAGGTGCGCATTCCCATGGCCAATCGGGCTGGTGTAGTCGCAGAGGTCACAGGCTTTGCAGGTAAGTCTGGCTGCAACATCCAGTCCATCGATATCGACCACATCAACGAGAGCACAGCCATTCTCGAGCTCATTCTTACCGATGAAGGGGACATCGGAAGCTTCTCCTCGCAACTACTCAACAGCGGGTTTGATGTCTCCTTCCGCCCGCTGGAATCATAGGAGTGCTATGCCAGCGCCTCTGAAAGGTACCATTCGGGTGCCGAGTGATAAATCCCTCTCGCATCGTGTTGTGCTCTTTGCCGCAATGGCTGAGGGAGCGTCACAGGTTGAGGGGCTGCTCGACTCGCTTGACGTGCGCTCAAGTCTGAAGGCGATAGAAGCCCTGGGCGCAGAGGTGAGCTTACACGCGGAGCAAAGCGGCCTTGCCGGAACCATCACTGGCTGGGCGCAGGGTGACAGAGGGACGGGTGACAGGGGGACGGTTCACTTGTCACAGGAGCCCCTTGACAAAGGGGCGGTTCCCCTGCCACGGGAGCCCCTCGTCATCGACTGTGGCAACTCCGGTACGACGGCGCGGCTGCTCCTGGGCGTTCTTGCCGGTTATCCTCGCAAGGTCATACTGGAGGGTGACGCGTCTTTGTCAAAGCGGCCGATGCAGCGGGTCAATAAGCCGCTTTCTCTTATGGGGGCTGTGATTGCCCCGCCGGATCAACGCTGTGTCAGCTGTGGGCAGGCGCTTGACACTCTGCCCCTTATCGTGTGCGGCAAGGAGCAGCTCAGGGCAATCGACTATACGAGCCCCGAGGCGTCTGCGCAGGTAAAAAGTGCCGTTTTGCTCGCGGGCCTGCATGCAGAAGGCACGACCTCGGTTACGGAGCCGTACAAGAGCCGCGACCACACCGAGTTGTTGCTCCCTGCATTTGGGGCAGCGGTTGAGGTGGATGGTCTGACCGTGCGTATCCAGGGCGGGCAGCACCTGCGGGCGGCGGGCTGCGCGGTGCCAGGCGATCCCTCGTCAGCGGCATTCCTGCTGGTGGCGGCAGCGCTCATCCCCGGTAGCGAGGTGACCTGCACTGAGGTGCTGCTCAACCCCACACGCACGGGTTTTCTGGCGGTCATGCAACGCATGGGAGCCACCCTCTCACTGAGCGCCACAGCGCACAGTGGGCTCGGTGCTGAGCAGGTTGGCTCGGTGACCTGCTCGTATAGCTCCACGCTTACGGCAACTACCATAGAGGCGCAGGAGATACCCACGCTTATCGACGAGATACCCATCCTCGCACTGCTCGCGGCGGCGGCTTCAGGTACGACCGTCTTCAGGCAGGTGGGGGAGTTACGCGTCAAGGAATCCGACCGCCTTGCAGCAATCATCGAGGGGCTGGACACACTGGGCTGTCGTGCGTATGCTGATGGCGACGATCTCTTTGTCGTCGGGAGCGCTACGCTGCCTGAGCGTAAGGTCTTACCCCAGGATGGACGCACAAAAGACGCGCACCCTCTCCTGCAGACCCGGGGAGATCATCGCCTTGCCATGACCTGGGCGATTGCGGCGCGCGCGCTTGACCTCGACCTCGAGATTCAGGGGATTGAAAGTGCAGCAGTCAGCTATCCGAACTTTCTTGAGGATTTGAAAGGACTCTCATGATAATCGCTATCGACGGCCCTGCCGGTTCTGGAAAATCCACCATCGCCAAGCTCGTCGCCCGGGAGCTCGGCTTTGCCTATCTGGACACAGGGGCGATGTACCGCGCAGTAGCCTGGCGCGCCTGCGAAGAAGGCTATGACCTCGCAAGCCCCAAGTACGCCGCGATAATCCACATTGCGCAAACCGAGCCCATCACCTTTGGGTTCGAGCCGGGCGAGCCGGTGCCTTCACAGGTTTTCATCAACGGCGTCGAGGTCACCCTTGCCATCCGCACCCCCGAGATTGACAAGGCTGTCTCCCCCGTCTCCGCACATCCTGCTGTTCGCGAGGCACTCACTGAACAGCAACGCGTCTTTGGGCAGGCGCACGACACCGTCATGGAGGGGCGCGACATCGGTACGGTCGTCTTCCCCGGTGCCGAGCTCAAGGTATTTCTGACCGCTACTCCCGAGGAGCGGGCGCGTCGACGTGCGCGGCAGAATCGCGAGAAGGCAGATGCCGCCTCAACGCAGGGGGAGCAGTTCAATGGCGAGACGGACGAGGCAGCAGTGCTCGCTGACATACTGAGACGCGACACGTATGACTCGTCACGCGCGGTCGCACCGCTGGCAGCCGCCGAGGATGCGGTGACCCTTGATAGCACCGACCTCACAATAGAGCAGGTGGTTGCGCACATCGTCGCCCTTGTCCAGGAGCGGGCGGGGAGCTCTGAGCACCCCGAGCACCCCGAGCGCCCTGGGAAAGCGCCGATTAAGTGCTTTCCACCCCGCAATGATGGAATTAACCGGCGCTTCCCTGGAAACGGGAACACAAAGTGAGGCCTCTTGACTACTTCTATGACACGCCCGCATCGGGGGAGGGGCACTTTCCCCAGCGTTTTACCGCGTTCCTCTTTGCGTTGATACGCGCTGTTTTTGGCCTGGTCTTCCGCTACAAGGCATACGACAAGGAGTTGCTTGAGCACATCCCGGCTGGTCAGGGATACCTTGTCGCGGCCAACCACTGCTCCTATCTCGACCCGGTCTTCATCATGAGCGTGATGCGTCCGCGGCTTGTCCGTTACATGGCAAAAGAGGAGTTCTTCAGCAACAGCCGGATTATTGCGCGGGCGGCTTCCTGGGTGGGCGCGTTTCCGGTGAAGCGTGATTCGGCCGACATGACCGTCATCAAGCGCTCGGTGCGCATGCTCAAACGGGGGGAGGCAATAGGGATATTTCCTGAGGGAACACGCATCCGCACCAAAGAGCAAGTGCCCGTGTATCACGAGGGTGTCGCGCTCATTGCGCAGCTCAGCGGCATGCCTGTGGTGCCGGTCAGGCTCTGGAGCACAGAACACATCTGCCCTGAAGGCAAGCGGCTCTTCCGTTGCCCGCGTATTACCTTGCGTTTTGGCGAGCCCCTCTCCATCAAGGATGAGCCCTTTGCGAGCATGCCCAAAGAAGAGCGCAAGACGGCCTTCACAGAAGAGGTCATGGCGCGCATCTACGCCCTCGAAGCGCCACGATAACCGAAAAGCTGGATTCAAGAGCTTTCTTATCGATGCCGGATAGCGCAAAAACAGATAGAGTAGTGTCATGAAAGAAAACGAAGAACACATGAAGGTAGTCCGCTCGCGCCACGCAGGTGCCTGCTATGGTGTGGAGCGCGCTTTGTCTCTGGTGGATGAGGCGGCGGCGAATGCCCGCTCAGAGCAGGGAGACACAGAGCCCGTCCACACGCTCGGCCCACTGATCCACAATCCGCAGGTTGTGAGCGAACTTAAGGAGCAGGGTGTCGAGGTGGCCGCGACGGTGGACGAGGTAAAGAGCGGTATTCTCGTCATCCGTTCACATGGCGTTGTCCCAAGCCTCATTGAAGACGCACAGGACAAGGGGCTGCGGGTGTTTGACGCAACCTGCCCCCATGTATCCAAGACCCATGCCGCGGCCCGCGAGCTGAGGGAGAGCGGACATCTCGTTGTCATCGTGGGTGAGCCCGGACACCCTGAGGTCGAGGGGATTCAGGCCTATGCGGGAGACGACGCTCTGGTGGCTCAGAGTGCTGATGACCTGCCAGCTGAGCTTGCGCGAGACAAGGTAGGAGTCGTTGCACAGACCACACAGGCAAAGGAGACGCTCGACGCCGTTGTTGCAGCTCTGCGAGAGCGTGGCATTGAGCCTCTGGTGCGCAATACGATCTGCTTCGCCACCAAACAGCGACAAGAGACGGCACGTGAGCTTGCAGAACAGGCGGATGTCATGCTTGTCGTTGGAGGCCGTAACTCTGGCAACACGACACGCCTTGCGGAGATATGCGCACCGGTCTGTCCGCGAACCTATCACGTCGAGAGTCCGGATGAGCTTGACCCCACCTGGTTTGAGGGAGCGGAGACGGTCGGTATCACCGCAGGTGCCTCCACACCCGAGAACCAGATAATCGCCGTAGAGAAGGCGCTCCTTGCCCACGGGAAGCAGCGCCCCATCCTTGAGGCCGGCGACGAAGACGCATGAAGATCAATGCGACCGCCGAGGTGACTACCGGAGCGCAGATAGCCTCGGTGGCGCCCGGCTCTCCAGCGGCGCGCGCCGGGCTTGAGGCTGGTATGGTGCTTGTGCGTGTCAACAAAGAACCGCTCAGAGACATTATCGACTGGCTCTGGTTAACCAGTGATGAAAAAGTGCTATTAGAAATAGTACATATATCCTCAGAGGCAAAGACGCTGCACGCAGCTCCAGCTTTGCTCCTTGCCTCCACTGACGCAGGGGTTGCTCCCGCACTCGCAGCAGCCACCTCTACAGGCTCAGCCGCTACTTCCACGTACACACTCACAAGAAATCTTGGTGAGACCTGGGGGATCGAGTTCGCTGACCCGCTTTTTGATGGCATCATGCGCTGCGTGAATGCCTGCGTCTTCTGCTTTATGACGATGCTGCCCGAGGGCATGCGTGCACCGCTCTACGTCCGGGACGACGACTATCGGCTCTCGTTTCTGCAGGGCAACTTTGTAACGCTGACCAATATGAGCGCTGATGACCTGCAGCGCGTTATCGACTACCGCCTCTCGCCCTTGCACGTGTCGCTCCATGCGGTGACGCCTGAGGTACGCACACGGCTCATGGGCTCAAACCACGCACGTGGCATCGAGGTGCTTGAGCGGCTTCTAGCTGCCGGTATCGAGGCGCATGCACAAATTGTGCTCGTCCCCGGCTACAATGACGGTGCTGAATTGGACGCAACCCTGAGCTGGGTCGAGGCGCGCCCCGGCATTCTCTCTGTCGGTATTGTTCCCTATGGGTACACGCGTTTTGCCGCGCTGCAAGGCGCGTACACAGCGGAGCAGGCACGGGCTATCGTCAAGCAGGCGATGGCTTATGGGCGCGTGCAGGTCTCCGACGAGTTCTTTCTCTTGTCGGGGTTGCCTTTGCCGCCAGCAGCGTGGTATGGCGATTATCCGCAGTATGAGGACGGGATTGGGATGCTTCGCTCCTATGCCGATGAGTGGGGGGAAGATTCCCGTGCGCTGGCTGAGGGGTGTTGCGAGTCTCAAACGCTGGCTGAGGGGCGTGAGCCCTGTGCGCAGGCTGCGGGGTGTGGGAGCCCTGTTCTCGCTTACGCTCCTGTCGAAGAGACGAGCACCTGCGGAACTCGCTCTCCTGCGGAGAGCTCAGACAGTCCTCGGTTACGCTCGTCTCTTCGACAGGAGCAGCTCGAAGAGTGCTCCCACACCCCGCAGCCTGCGCACAGGGCTCACGCCCCTCAGCCAGCGTTTGAGACTCGCAACACCCCTCAGCCAGCGCACGCACAACCTTTGGGGGGTGGGGGCGAGGAGGGCTTTTGCGCCTTGCAGCTTATGCGGCAGCTGGTGGTTACGGGGGAGGCGTTTGCGCCAATGCTCAGAGAACTGGTGAGGGCGCTGCCTGACGGAGATTGCATCGAAGTGATAGCTATCAAGAATCGCTTCTTTGGGGGCAATGTTGATGTTGCCGGGCTTCTCACAGCAGCGGACATCATCGCCCAGCTCGCGGTCTATTTTGGCGGTGGATTGTCAGCTGCCAACGCTCTGCAGTTGCTGAACCAGCCTCCCGACAAGGTCCCCTCAAAAGACACCACGCAGGTCATCCTGCCTGCGGTCATATTCAATGATGACGGGTTAACGCTCGACGGTCAGACGGTTCAGGATATCGCGCAGGCGTTGGAAAGGCAGGTCACTGTGGTAGACTGTACGGCAGAAGGGCTTTTGGATGCCCTGTATCCCAAAACCAAGGAGATACACTCTTGAGTTTACCTGTAGTAGCTGTGGTGGGGCGCCCCAATGTGGGCAAGTCTACCTTTGTCAACCGCATTGCGCTTACCAAAGAGGCGATAGTGCACGAGCAGCGTGGAGTCACACGTGACCGCTCGTATCATAAGGCGGATTGGAATGGCGTTGACTTCATCCTCATCGACACGGGGGGGATAGAGATGGGCGCCGAGGACGCGTTTCAGACGTCGATACGCAACCAGGCGACGATGGCGACCGAAGAGGCGGACGTGATCCTCTTCATGGTTGATGCGCAAACGGGGCTGACTGCCGATGATACCGAGGTTGCTCGCCTACTCAAGCGCAGCGGACGCCCCGTTATGCTGCTGGTCAACAAGATGGATAATCCCCGACGTGAAGATGAGCTCTGGGAGTTCTATAACCTGGGGCTTGGAGAGCCCTGGTCCGTCTCAAGTGTTCATGGTCATGGCACCGGGGATCTGCTTGATGAGCTGGTTAAACTTCTGCCGGTCCCCCTTGGGGATGATGCCGACGGAAGCGATGAAGGTCTGATAAACGTCGCGATCATCGGGCGACCGAACGCAGGCAAGTCCTCGCTCACCAACAAACTGGTGGGCGCTGACCGTTCTATCGTGAGTGAGGTTGCCGGCACGACGAGAGACGCCATCGATACCGTTATCGAGCACGAGGGACAAGCCTATCGGATTGTTGACACTGCCGGTATCCGGCGCAAGTCCCAGATTGACGAGTCCATCGAGTATTACGGATTCGTGCGTGCATTGCGTGCCATCGACCGCGCCGATGTTGCCCTGCTCATGATTGACGCAACGCTCGGCCTGACCGACCAGGACCAACGCGTCGCCAACCTCGCCGATGAACGGGGTTGTGCGCTCATCATCCTGCTCAACAAATGGGACCTTCTGGATACCCCCGAAGAGCGGGAGGCGCTGCGCACGCAGGTGGCGGATCGTATGCCCTTTGTCAGCTATGCTCCCGTTATCGCTATCTCCGCCCTGACCGGGCGCAGCGTGCATCGCATCTGGGATGCCCTCACGCTTGCATACAACAATTTTTCTGGCAGCATCACGACGAGTCGCCTGAACGCCCTTCTGACCGAGTTGCGTGACTTTGGGCATACGATAGCGGTGGGCAGGAGCCATTTGCGCCTCAACTACGTCACGCAGACGGGGACACGTCCACCCCAGTTTACCTTCTTTGCCAACCACCCTCAGGTTGTTGACGAGAATTACCGCCGTTATCTCGAGAATCGCATGCGTACGGCCTTCCCACTCGAGGGCACACCCATTCGTATGAAGTTTAAGAAGAAGGACTAAGGTTTGTGTATGAACGAAGTTCTCGTTGCGGTCATCGTTTTTATCGTGAGCTTTCTCCTGGGGTCGATTCCCTTTGGCCTTATCATCTCCAAGCTCTTTTATCGTAAGGATATTCGCGAGCATGGGTCGGGTAACATCGGCACGACAAACGCCCTGCGCACCCTTGGTAAAGTGGGGGGTGGGGCGGTCTTCGTGCTCGATTTTCTCAAGGGCTTTTGCTCTGGGTTTCTTGCCATGGGCGCCTGCTGGTACCTCATGCCAGGGGGTGGATTGTCGTCAGACAGAGTCATCGACTACTGGGCTATCCTGGGCTTTGCCTTCCTCGGCTGTACCCTGGGTCACATCTTCTCGCCTTGGTTGAAGTTTAAAGGCGGTAAGGGCATCGCGGTTGCCGTGGGCTGCTTCTTCGTCACGCTTGGGCCGCTTGCCGCGATTATCGCGCTTGCGATTTTTGGGGTTCTGGTCGTTCTGACGCGCTACGTATCCATCGGTTCGATTGTGGCGGCTCTCTCCTGCCCCTTTCTTGCTTTATGGTTCGTCCCAGGGCATTGGCTGGCAATCGTGCTGTGCTCGGTAACAGGCCTCGTCATCACCTTCGCGCATCGTGATAATATCTTGCGGCTTGCCAACGGAACCGAGAATCGTATCGGGGGCAAAAAGAAGGAGCAGTCATGAGAATCGCAGTTATTGGAGCGGGATCCTGGGGCAGCGCTGTTGCGGGTTTGCTTGGCGAGAAGGGTAACGCGGTGCGGTTGTGGGCGCGTCACGCCTCCCTGGCTGAAGAGATAAACACCACGCACCGCAATCCATCCTACCTCACTGACCTTGTGTTCCCCAAAACGGTGAGCGCCACCTCCGACCTCGCGGATGCTTGTGCTGGTGCTGAGGCGCTGGTGCTGGTTACCCCTTCTTCGGCGGTTGCTAAGATGGGGGAGCGGCTTGCCTCTTCCCTGGCGGCGGATACTCCCGTCGTCTTACTCTCCAAGGGCATCGAGGGCACAACGGGCAGGCTGTTGCTCGATGTGCTTGCTGATGAGCTTGGCAACAAAGACAGACTTGCGGTGCTCTCTGGCCCGAACCACGCTGAAGAGGTGGGAAAAGGCACGCTCTCTGGTACGGTCATCGCGTCAAGTAGCCTGAAGACGGCGGAACTGTTGCAGGAGATTTTTGCTACGCAGGCTTTCCGGGTCTATACCTCGACCGACATCACGGGCGTGCAGCTCTGTGGGGCAGCCAAGAACATCATAGCCATCTCCTGTGGCTTTGCTGCCGGGCTCGGTTTTGGTGACAACACCGTTGCCATGCTCATGACCCGCGGTCTTGCTGAGATCAGCCGTCTTGTCACCGGGCTCGGTGGCGACCAGATCACCTGCATGGGACTTGCCGGCATGGGCGACCTCATCGCCACCTGTACCTCTCCTCACTCGCGCAACCGCTCCTTCGGACTCGAGCTTGCGCAGGGGGGGTCACTTGAGGCGTACCAGCAGCGCACGCATATGGTGGTCGAGGGTGCCCTGGCGTGCCAGACCCTGACCAAACTTGCAGAAAAGCACGGCGTCGACCTGCCTATATCCTCCGAGATTCGCCAGGCCGTTTGGGAGGCCAAGCCCCTCGCTGCCGTTGTCGAGGCGCTCGTGGCACGCTCCTCGAAACCAGAATTCTACTAACGCGCCTCCAAGCCGAGACGCACGGCCTGTTGGCGTACAATGGAGAGGAAACCAGAGCATTAACGGAGAGGGATCATGTTTGGAGAGGTACAGATAGCCCCATCCCTGCTGTCAGCTGACTTCGCGAATCTCGAACGCGCTGTGCGGCTCATCGAGCAGGGCAGCCCCGAGTGGCTCCACGTTGACGTCATGGATGGACACTTTGTCCCGAACCTGACCATCGGTCCGCCGGTCATTAAATCGCTTAATAAACTAACAAATATACCCCTCGATGTGCATCTCATGATCTCCAATCCAGCCGAACAGCTCGACTGGTACCTCGATGCAGGCGCAGATCTCATCACCGTGCATGTCGAGTGTGCCAACGGAGCGGTTCAGGCAGCCAGCGCGGCTGGTGCCTCCCCGTCCATCGAGCAGGTGGAAGACCCCGGCAAGCTGCTTGCGCTCATCGCCCGCATCCATGCCGCAGGCCGGCAGGCAGGTATCTCGCTGAACCCCGACACCCCCGCCAGGGCAGTGTTCCCCTTTGTCGATGCGGTCGAGCTCATCCTGGTCATGAGCGTGCACCCGGGTTTTGGTGGGCAGAGCTTCATTGCATCGGCACCCGACAAGGTCGCTCAGCTTGTCGCTCATGCCCGGACGCTTGGGGTCTCCCCTCTGATTGAGGTCGATGGGGGCATTAACGCGATAACTGCCCCCCTGGTCACCGCCCAAGGCGCTGACCTGCTCGTCGCGGGAAACGCCATCTTCAATGCTCCCGACCCTTTGGTGGCACTTGAACAGATACGCAGGGCGGTGGCACATGGATAAGCGCGTCTATCTCGATCATGCGGCAACCACAGCGCTCAGACCAGAGGCTCTTGAGGCGATGCAGCCCTATCTGACCTCGGCATTCGGCAACGCTGGGACGCTCTACCGCGAGGGCAAGGAGGCGCGCCAAGCTCTTGAGGAGGCGCGCGCCACCATCGCCAACGTTATTGGCGCGCATCCGCCCGAGATCGTGTTCACCTCCGGTGGCACCGAAGCCAACAATGCCATCATCGCTGGCATTGTGCGAGGCCTGCATCATACCCGGGGCAGGGAGAAGAGCGGCAAGCACGTCATCAGCTCAGCCTTCGAGCACCACGCTGTGCTCGAGCCCCTCAATGCCCTCAAGCGTCATGGCTACGAGGTGACTTTGGCGCGGCCACGTCGCGACGGGCGCCTGCATGTGGAGGCTCTTGCCGAGAAAATCCGTGAAGACACCGTCTTCGTCTCCATCATGACGGTACAAAACGAGCTGGGCACCGTCCAGCCTATCACGGAACTTGCGCAGGTCACCCATGAGGACAACGCCTTCTTTCACACCGATGCGGTCCAGGCGCTTGGCAAAATACCTTTCCGCGTCATGCAGCTCGGCGTGGACGCGGCGAGTTTCAGCGCTCACAAGGTCGGCGGACCTGCGGGTGTGGGCGCCTTCTACCTCAGGCAGCAGACCCCCTTCAGACCATCGTTGCTCGGTGGCGGACAAGAAGGAGGTAGACGCTCAGGCACCCAGAATGTGGCAGGTGCTGTGGGCTTTGCTAAGGCGGTTGAGCTTGCGGATAAGGAGCGCAAAGAGACCGCACAGCAGATTGCAGACCTCCGCGACCGGCTCGCCAAAGGGCTGCTCGCCGCCGACTCCCGCATCACGCTCACTGTCCCCCTTGACAGCAGTGACCCCGCGACCAGCAAGCAGGTGCCAGGGATAGTCTCCTTCCTCGTCAAGGGCTTTGAGTCCGAGACGCTCATTCTCAAGCTCGATGAGGCGGGTTTTGCGGTATCAGGTGGCTCGGCCTGTTCGACCGGATCTCTCGACCCCAGCCACGTGCTCATGTCCATCGGTCTCACCCGCGACGAAGCCTACAGCGCACTCCGCGTCTCCCTGGGCAGCGAGAACACCAAAGACGAGGCAGATGCCTTCATCCGTGCGTTCGGTGAGATAGTCAAGGCGGTGCGGTAACAATTGGTAACGACGTGGTAGGCGCGGCCACGTAAGCCTATTGCGGCTGATTCTGGTATCCTGAGCGGATGGAATTAACCGACACACATACGCATACGTGGATGTCTGGGCACGGCACAGGAACGGTTGAAGAAGTCGTCTCTGCTGCTGTTGCAAAGGGGCTGACAACCATCGCGCTCACCGAGCATCTGCCCTTGCCTGCCGAGGTCGATCCGACGGGCACCTTTGCCATGCAGCCCAACCAGGTCGAGGGCTATATTGAAGCCATCGAGGAGGCACGAGCTGCGCACCCGGAGATCGAGATTATCCGCGGTATCGAGGTGGATTGGCGTGAGGGTGCCGAGGGGTACCTGCTTAAGCGCATCGACCCCTATGACATCGTGCTCGGCTCCGTGCATATGCTGAGCGACGCTGCGGGCAACCACTGGGAGTTCGATCACCCCGACTATCTGGATGGCTGGCACGAGCGGGGCGAGGAGCAGGTCTGGCGTGAGTACCTGCGGCTGTGGCTTGATGCGGTCAAAAGCAAAGTCCCCCTCACCATCATGGCACACCCAGACCTGCCCAAGAAGCTCGGGTTCCCCCCGCGCTTCGACACCCGCGAGTTCTACGCCGCCATGGCTGAGGCGGTGGCGCATAAAGATGTGCTCGTCGAGGTCAACACGTCGGGGTTGCACAAGCGGATCGGGGAGGTCTATCCCGGCCCCGCGCTGCTGCGTGCCTTCAGGCAGGCGGGCATTGGGTGCACGGTGTCTTCAGATGCGCATGCACCGCATGAGGTTGGGCGCGACCTCGATAAAGCCTATGAAGCCCTGCGTGTAGCTGGTTATTCAGAGGTCACGGTGCCCACACGCAGCGGTGACAGGCGTGCGATACCTTTGGATGCACGATGATGGAGGTTGGCGCCAGGGGCGTCTTGTCTGGCACATCAAGGGCGCACGATACCCTTGAACGCACGATGACGATGACGGGGGAGCACTGAACCACGATGGAAGACGTCAAACGCATCACCGTATTGGTCAACCCTGCTGCCGGAAACGGAAGCGGGTTTTTGAAATGGGCGCAGGTGAAGCCCCACTTTGAGGCGCTGTTCGCCACCTACGATACGCAGGTTGTCCTGACGAATAGTCGCGAGCATGCTATTGAGCTCGGGCGTACGCTCGAAACCGATCTGCTCATCTCCTTCAGCGGGGACGGCGCCTTCCACGACATCGCACAGGGCGTGCTCGCCCGTCCGCGCGACGAGCGCCCCCTCTTCACCGTTGTTCCCATCGGATCCGGCAACGACTGCGCCAAGGCGCTGGGTATCCCTTCCGGTGCACGTCAGGCGCTTGAAGCGCTTGCAACTGGTAGGAGCATAAGCGTCGATGTGGGGCGCTGCAATGAGTCCTTCTTCGTCAATACGCTGAGTTTTGGCATCGATGCCGCCATTGCGGCCAAGACCCACGAGTTGCGCAAGGCAACGGGGTCGAGCGGGTTTCTCCTCTATCTACACGCAGCTATTCTCGTCATCCTTCATGATCTGAAACCGCATCACCTGCGTGCCACGATGGACGGTGTGGTAGTGGAGCAGGATGTCCTTATCTGTGCCGTGCAGAACGGCCCGACCTACGGTGGAGGCTTTACGATAGCACCGCGTGCTTGTATCCACGATGGGCTGTTCGACATCTGTACGGTACAGAAGGCTTCTACACCTAAGGCGCTGTACTATATGACACGCATCGCGCGGGGCACGCACGAGCGTTTGCCCGTTGTCAGCACGTATCGGGCACATACCATCACCCTTGACTTCGATGCGGAGATGACCGCACAGCTTGATGGTGAACCGGCGCGTGGTGCTCATTTTGAGGTCGAACTTCTGTCTGAAGCCCTCGATGTCCTTGTTCCGCAGAGCTCGGGACTCTGAGAGGCGCGCTGAGAGTAACCTATGGAGGCAATAAACACCATATTCGGCATTCCCCTAGGGTACGTTTTGTACTTCTGCTACAACCTGCTCGGAAATTACGGTCTTGCCATTCTCCTGTTCACGCTGCTCACAAAGGTGATTCTCTTCCCGCTTTCGATAATCGCGCAGAAGAACTCTATCATTATGGTGAAGATTCAACCGGCACTCGATGAGATCAAGCAACGCTACGCCGGCAACACCACGCTCATCCTCGATGAGCAGAAGGCACTCTATAAACGCGAGCATTATAGTATGCTCAAAAATGTGCTGCCACTTCTGATCCAGATACCCATCATCCTCGGTCTCATCAACGTCATCTACAACCCGCTCCAGCATCTGCTCCACATCGATCCGGCAACCATCCAGACGCTGGTGGCGCACACCGCTGTGCTTCTGGAGACGACCGTTGACCAGCTGGGGGCAGGCGCGCAGCTTGCGGTCATCGAGCTTACGCAAAACGACCCGCAGGCGCTTGCCGCGCTGCCGGTTGACATCGCGGTTCTTACGCAGATCCGCGACGTACAGATGGACTTCCTGGGGATGGATCTGGCGCAGGTTCCGTGGTTTAACTTTCCGCAGATCATCTACCCCGTGCTTTCAGGGCTCTCCGCCTTCGTGCTCTGCCTGTTCCAGAATAAATACAACGTGCTGCAGATCAATCAGGGCTTCTGGGGCAAGTGGGGGACGGCGATCTTCCTTGTCGCCTTCTCTTTCTACTTCGCGCTCGTGTTGCCCTGCGGCGTCGGTTTGTACTGGATAGCGGGCAACCTGCTCTCCATCGCCGTGCTGGCGGTCTGCAACCTCATCTACGACCCCCACAAGCACATCGACTTCAGCGCCCTGCCGCAGAAAACCCGGCTCACGCGCACGGAGCGCCGGGCTGAACGCGTGCTCAAGCGGGAGAAGCGTGTGCGTGAGCAGGCTGACGAGAAGCGATTCTTTGCCGCCACGGGCAAGCAGCTCGTCTTTTATTCCGAGGCAAGCGGCTACTACAAGTATTTCGAGCGCCTTATGGCCTGGCTGCTCGCTCATTCTGACGTGACTATCCACTACGTAACGAGCGACTTCAACGACCGCATCTTCGAGCACGCGCACGAACCCGCGAACCCGCGCATCGAGACCTACTACATCGGCTCCACGGCGCTCATATCCTTCATGATGCGCGTGGACGCGGATGTTGTGGTCATGACGATGCCCGACCTTGAGACCTTCCACATCAAGCGCTCACTCGTGCGCCCTGACATCGAGTACATCTACCTTGACCACAGCATGGCGAGTTTCCATCTCGTCTTTCGCGAGCACGCCTTTGACAACTTTGACACCATCTTCTGCTATGGGCCTAACCAGCTCCAAGAGATACGTCGCCTTGAGGAGCTGCATGAACTCCCTGAAAAGCAGCTGGTCAAGACCGGGTTTGGCTTACTCGACTCCCTGCTTGAAAGCGTCGAGGCGCTTCCCGCCACAGACAACGACCCAAAGATAGCGCTCGTTGCGCCTTCCTGGCAGGTCGCTAACCTCATGGAACTCTGCCTTCCCGAGACGGTCAACCCCCTGCTCGACGCCGGCTTCAAGGTCATCGTCCGCCCACATCCTGAGTTCATCAAGCGCTTCCCCGAGCGGCTCAATGCCATCATCGGGCGATTCGAGGAGGAACGCTCTGAAGCTCTGACGCAGGGTTTGCTCGTCTTTGAGCGCGACTTCTCATCCAACGCGACCATCTACACCTCAGACGTCGTCATCACAGACTGGTCGGCGATAGCCTTTGAGTATTCGTTCTCCACAAAGAAGCCGTCGGTATTCATCAACACGCCCATGAAGGTCATGAACCCCCATTGGGAGCAGGTCGGGCTTGAGCCGCTGGAGATAAGTCTCAGGAGCAGGATCGGCGTGGCGCTCGATATCGAAGAGCTCGCGACCATCGGCTCGGTCGCAAGCAAACTCGTAGGGGACAAGGCTGTCTGGATCGAGCGCATCACCGCTGTCGTGGACGAGACGATGTTTGACGTAGGCAACAGCAGCGAGGCCGGCGGAAGGTACATCCTTGAGATACTGGAGGAGTATAAGCAGGTGTCCGATGCTACGGAGTAGACGTAAATGGGCATTGGGTTACCTTGCGCTTCTCGTGGCGGTGTTCACGCTCGCGGTGCCCACGCCCGCCTTTGCCTATATCGACCCTGCGACGACGAGCTACATCATCCAAATTGCTTCGGGCATTATCATCTCGCTCTCGGTAGCCTTCGGCGTCTTTTTCCGCAGAATGCAGATATTCTTCGTCACAGCAGGCGCGCATCTGGCAGCCCTCCGAGTGCGGCTCACCGCGAAGTCAAGGCAAAAAGAGCATCGGGCGGGACAAGGGGACGAGGTGGGACAAGAGATACGCTCCTCTGACGCCTTGTCCTCTGACGCCCCCGCAAAACAAAAAGGAAGCGCCTCTGCCCCACTGCGCAAGACCCATCGTCAGCTCAGCCTCGAGAAGATGCAGGCAGAGGTGGCAAAGAAGCCCCGGCAGCGTCAAAGCCTGCGGAGCTTCCTGTTTGCCGATGATCGTCGATTCCGTGAGCGTCTGCTCCTGGCGGTGCTCGCCGCGGGCGGTATCTCCTTCACGGTTGTCCTGTTTGGCTGCATCGATCTCTTCATCGGCAACCGCACGTACTTTGCCTATGCGCTCCAGGACATCCTCGGCACCATCCTCCTTGTTGCGGGAACTGCCTTTCTCGCGATGACCGTCGTACTCATCCTCTTCAAGGGGCGTGCCTTCGACTATCTCATCAGCCTTGCCCTTGGTGTGCTTGTCGCGCTCTATCTCCAGGGGAACTTCCTCAACATCGACTTCGGAGCGCTTATCGGCGCAAGTATCATCTGGGAGAATTACCTCCTTGAGGGCGTCATCAATACGGTCATCTGGCTCCTCCTCCTCCTCATTCCCTTTGTCGTGCATCGCTTCAAGAAATCCTGGTGGAAGAGCCTTGCCATCTTCATACCTGCCCTGCTTATCGCCATGCAGGGGATAGGGTTGGTCACGAGTCTTGCCTCGGTTAACGCTTTTTCTGGGGGCCAAGAGACGGAAAAGGCCTTTCTTTCAGAGGAAGGTTTGTACGAGATCTCTCCTGACGAGAACATAATCATCTTTGTGGTTGACTCCTTTGACCAACGCTACGTCGATGAGCTTTTTGCGAGCAACCCCGAGTATTACACAGGTCGGCTCAAGGGCTTCACGCAGTTTGGGAACAACATGAGCGTCTACGACCGAACCTTTCCCTCGATTGTCAATATGTTCACGGGCAGCCGCTACGAGTTCGAGTATCCGGGCGATGACTTCATAGCACGAGCATGGCGCAGCGGTGAGTTTCTGCCTGCGCTTCGTGAGCATGGCTATACCTCGAAGCTCTACACGGACAGGTTCTATGTCTACAACGATGCCAATGACCTGCAGGGAAGCGTGGATAACATCGCAACCGGATCGCTGGAGGTCAATCGATTCGACACGGTGAAGCACCTGACCAAGCTCTCCTTGTTCCGCTATGCTCCGCATTTCACCAAGAAGCGCTTCTGGATAACGACCACTGTCTTTGCCGAGGATACGCGCTACAGCGATGGTACCTACGACCAGTATGTCCTCGATGATTATGCTTTCTACAGCAAGCTGAAAGATCAGGGCTTGAACCCCACTGAGGAGGGTAAGAATTGTGCCATTTACCACATCAATGGTTCTCACGCTCCCTATAATCTTAACGCCGATGCGAGCAAGTCTCTCGTTGAAACAAGCGCCGTGGAGCAGACGGGGGCCTCGATGGTAATCGTGTTCGAGTTCATCGATCAGCTCAAGGCACTGGGGCTGTATGACAATACGACCATCATTATTACAGGCGATCATGGAGATGAAACAGATTTGGAGACGGCGGTTTTTTACCCGATAGATGCCGCTCATCCCATGGAGCCGCCCGTGATGACAGCCCTGTTTGTCAAGCCGGCAGGCAGCCCCGACGAGCCTCTTCAGCACAACGCAGCCCCGGTGAGCCACGATAATCTGCGCCCCTTCGTGCTTGCTGAGGCGGGCATTGACAGCAAGGCCTGGGGTGACGGCTACTTCGATGTCCCGGAGGATTCTCGGCTTGAGCGGGTATACTACAGAAAGACCTATCCGACAGAAACAACGCCCGGCATGTTGCAGGAGTTTGCCATCGTTGGAGATGCACACGACTTCTCAAACTGGCGGGAAATCAGTCGCCACAACATCGCCTTCTGGTACTGATGTTTTCCAAGGTGAACGGACGGACGAACACGTGAAGTACGCACGGGTCATACTCGATATACCTGCGAGGGCGCTTGATGCCGCCTTCGACTACGAGGTGCCCGCCTCACTGCAGGCACAGGGGCAGCTGTCGGAGCAGGAGCAGAAGCAAGAGCAGTCGCAGGAGTCCGCCTGGCCGCGGGGACAGGCGCAGGTTGGTTGCTGCGTCCTGGTGGACTTTGCGGGGCGCCCGGCACTCGGCTACATCGTTGGGCTGGGCGATGAGCCTGCGGGTGACTTCGACCCTGAGAAGATAAAGCCCCTGCGAAAAGTGCTCTCGACACCATACTTTGACGAGAAGGCAGCCGAGCTTGCCGCCTGGATTGCGCGAGAATATCTCAGCCCTCTGAGCGCTACGATCCGCCTCTTCACACCTCCGGGCTCCGCGCCACGCTTGAAGAAGGACGAAGCTGGGGCGTGGACGCTTGAGCAACCCGACATGGGCCCGGTCGATGACCGCTGGGTTAGTCTGACGGTTGGGGAGACAGATGCCGCAGACCCCGCAGACCCCGCTGACCCTGCAAGTGCCGTCATTAAGCTCCCGGCTAACGCCGTCAAGCAGCGCGCTATCGTCGAAGCCCTGCGGGTAGGGGAGATGCGGATTGCCGAGCTGGCGCTCGAGATAGCAAACCCCGCAGCATCCCTGAAGGCGCTGGAGAAGCGCGGTATCGTGCGCATTGAGTCGCGCCGCCGCATCCGCGGGCAACGTGCCGCACTGCCCCCAAGCGCAGACATCACAGCTCTGACGTCTGGTCAGGCAGAAGCACAACGAGCCATAGCCGCCGCCCTTGCCGCACCGCCCGCCGCCACTGGCTCAGATGGCAGCAGCCCCGCCCCGTCCACCACCGGCTCAGACATTTTCCTTCTCGACGGCGTTACCGGGTCGGGGAAGACAGAGGTCTACCTTCAGGCGATACGGCAGGTTTTGGAGCAGGGCGGTGGCGCGATTGTCCTCGTGCCTGAGATCTCCTTGACGCCGCAGACTGTTGCACGCTTCCGTTCGCGGTTTGGCGAGCAGGTTGCCGTGCTCCATTCACGCCTTTCTGCAGGTGAACGTTTTGACCAGTGGGATCTCGTGCGCTCGGGGACGGCTCGCGTCGTCGTTGGTGCGCGCTCTGCACTCTTCGCGCCCGTGAGCGACCTCAAGCTCATCGTCATCGACGAGGAGCACGAGGCAACCTATAAGCAAAGCTCCTCTCCGCGCTACGTAACGCGGGACGTTGCCATCCAACTCGCGCAAAGCCGGGGAGCAAGTCTCATTCTCGGTTCCGCCACTCCCTCTCTTGAAACCTTCGCTCTCATGCAACCCCCCACTTCAGCTCCCACCCCCCCGCACCCCCCAACTCCCGCCCCCCTACAGCCCCTCCCCACAGTCCCTCTCCGCTTCCACCACCTGCTGCTCCCCGAGCGTGCATCGGGCAAGCCCCTGCCCCCCATCCAGATTGTCAACCTCGCTGCCGAGTTCCAAAGTGGCAACAAGTCCATGTTCTCTCGTGCACTCCGGGATGCCTTGAGTGAGGTCATCGAGCGTAGAGAGAAGGCGGTGCTCCTGCTCAACAAACGCGGCTTTGCCTCCTTTCTGCTGTGTCGCGATTGCGGCTACGTGCCAATGTGCGAGAACTGCGCCACCTCGCTCACCTACCACGAAAGCCCGCCGCGCCTGCTCTGCCATCATTGCGGGGCGGCGCACCCCGTGCCCCCGGTGTGCCCCGAGTGTCAAAGCCCCTATCTCAGGCAGCTCGGCAAAGGCACGCAGTTTGCCGACGTGGAGCTCAAGGCGTTGCTCCCCGAGGGTACCCCCATCGTGCGCATGGACGCAGATTCAACGCGCGGCAAAGACGGTCACGAGCGCTGCCTGGAGACCTTTATCGCAGCAGACCACGGCGTTTTGCTGGGAACCCAGATGATCGCAAAGGGGCTCGATTTTCCCGAGGTTACACTCGTTGGCGTGATCATCGCGGACACCTCCCTTAAGTTCCCGGATTTTCGTGCGGCGGAGCATACCTATCAGCTCCTCGAGCAGGTTGCCGGCAGAGCAGGTCGTGCAGAGAAGGACGGGCGCGTCATCGTCCAGACCTACTGGCCCGAGCACGTTGCCATCCGAGCTGCCGCCGCGCACAGGCGCGCCCTGCTTCTGGAGGACGAGCGCGCGACCCGCTCCGAGCTGGGCTACCCGCCCTATGCCCGTCTTGCGAACATCCTCATCTGGGGCAAGGAGCTCAAAGCCGTCACGTCCGAAGCGCTCAAACTTGCACAACAGATAGAGGTGGAGTGCCCCGAGCACCTGCAGCTGCTCGGCCCCAGCCCCTGCGTGCTCGCGCGGCGCCAGGGGAACCAACGCTGGCACATCCTGATAAAAGCCCCCGTCGGCGCCGACATCCCCGGCATGCTCGCCCCCGTCCTCAAAGCCCGCAAAACCACCCCCGGCGTGAACGTAGCCGCCGACATCGACCCCTACGATTTGATGTAGTCCCCCCCTTAAGGCTCGCCGCAGGTTACAGCCCTCTGACCCTGTAAACTGAAACCGTCGCAGATCAAAATGCAACAAATGCTACTAAATCCATCACATTTCGTAGAGAATGCGCTACAATGGCCGGTACGTTATATCGGGCGTCTAACGGGGAGGTCGCATTATGCTACCTAAGAACTATCAGGTGGAGAAGAACCACGAGAGCTATCGCAGGAACAACTGCAAGAACAATCACGAAAACAATTACACAAGAAAGACCGCAAAAAAGCAGCACAAGCTCTTTCTGATCTTCCTGCTCCTGGTCTTTATCTCGAGCAGCTTGAACCCCCTCAGTTCGTATGCTGCAGGCACGGGCTCGGTGGGCACGAGTGCAGGGCAGTCCAATGTTGGCACCGGCCAGCCCTCTCTCTTCGCGCTGCTGGAGGAGACGGCTCTTGGAGCCGGCTTTGTGCCCCTGGGCGTAAACGAACCTGCAAGCGTCACCTTTACGGTCAATGCAACAGAGGATGCCAGCTTCATAAACGGTGTCAAGTTCACGCTGGAAGACGTCGTCGTTGGAGGGACGGACGACAAGGGCGACCCGCTCGTCTATGAAAGCGTCTCGGTCGGTTTGCCAAACCACCTTACTATGGCCAATAGCTTCTCTTTGCCCACAGACTGGGTATGCATACAGTCAGGAGGCAACATCACCATCTGGACCATCTTTAATCCTGAGACAAGCGGGACCAAAGCCATTGTCGAGGACTTCCTAACCAACACCTACGCGGCGCAGTTGACTTCGAGAGCGTCGGCAACGAGTCTAAAGGATTACGACTTCCCTGACAGCGGGGAGACAATCGGCGTCAAAGTGAGTGCAAGTGTGTCACCCTCAAGCTGGAATGAGGCGTTCGTGCCGCAGCCGGTGATTGCACAGCACAGGAATGTTCTGTCTGGTCTGACGCTTAGCGAAGACGTCCTGTATATCGGGAAGATAGGAGAGGCTTACCTCACGCAGCCGATTACCCCGCCACCAGCGCATTACTACGCGGGGGTTAAGCAGTACAGCGCTCCCGCAGCAGGGACGTTCACCTCGGACAGGCAGTGGGTGGAGCATATTTATGACAATACCTACCCTGTTGTCTATGACCCAAACAGCGCAAGCGCCGAGGGACAGATGTCGGACAGTACGGTGCGCCACGGCGAGGATTTCATGCTGAAACCCAATTACTATACGCTCCAGGGCTACACCTTCGAAGGGTGGAACACGGAGCCAGACGGCAGTGGCGATTTCTACGCAGATTACCACGAGTTCACCCCGTGGCAATTCACGAGCACCCTGACCTTATACGCGCAATGGCGTTCTGACAACATCGTTTTGATCCTCGACAAGAACGCGGACAACGCCATCGTAGGCATCACGCAACTGAACCACCTCGTATACGGGCAGACCCTGACAGCGCAGGGCGTGGATATCTTTGTCGCACCACCAGTACGTCCATTCCCCTACCAAGTCATCGGCTGGGCGACGACCAAGGCGCTGGCAGATGCAGGAACCGCGGACTTCACAAACGACTCGCTTGTGGACTGGCTTGATACGAAGACGATCTACGCCGTCTGGGGCACTCAGCCGCCAAGCGGAAACGTAGAGGTGACGTTCGACGCAAACGGCGGCACAGCGGCGAGTCCGGCGAGCGTCACGGCAACCGTCGGGGAGCCTTACGGAACCTTTCCCAATACGACGCGGCCGTGGCATTACCTTATAGGTTGGTACACGGATCCTATCGGCGGCTCGCAGGTAGAAGAAACGACGGTGGTGACCGACGCGAGCGATCACACGCTGTACGCACACTGGGAGATGCTTCCACTGGTGCTTTGCGGCTTGGAATTTGATAAGAACGCAGCCGACGCGACAGCAGGCAGCGTCACGCAAATGACCGTTGGAATGGGACCGTCCCTGAGGGATCAGGGGATGACCCTGCCCGACACGGGCAGCGGCGCGCCCACGCGTCCGGGCTACGAGTTCGCGGGTTGGGCGACGACGCCGGAACTGGCGGATGCATACATCGCGGACTTCACAGACGATTCCCCTGTAGACTGGCTCCGCTCTAAGACGGTCTATGCCATCTGGGTCGGTGCACAGGTAGAGGTGACCTTTGACGCAAACGGTGGGGCGGTGATGTCCCCCGGAAGACTAGCCGTAATCTTTGGGGGATCCTACGGTACCCTGCTAAGCGCATCGCGCCCGGGCTACGACTTCGCCGGCTGGTTCACGGAGCCCACCGGCGGCACGCAGGTGACCGCGGTGACTATGGTAACCAACTACAGCAACCACACGTTGTACGCACACTGGAGCCCAGTCAGCGGTGGCGGGAGCAACATCGACCTGACCTTCAGTGTCAATATAACAGCGAGCGCCGCTGTGACCAACGGGTATGAGTACACCTTGGAAAACGCCGTCGTTAATGGGACGGATGTCAACGGTGCACCCCTCACCTATGGCAGCGTTTCTATCACCCTGCCGCACGGTCTCACTCTGGAGAGCTTCAGCTTCTTCCCGCCCTCAGGCTGGGTAATGACACAGGCAGGGAACAGCGCCACCTGGATTATCAGCAATCCTGCTACAAACGGGACAAAAGCCATCGTGGAGGACTTCCTTAACAACCGCTTCTTCGCAACACTGACGACAGCGGACGTGTTCCCTGACGACGACACGAAGATTATTGTCGAAGTCAACGAAGGGCAGATTCCAACCTGGGTTGACCCCAATGGCTTCGTCCATTATTACGAGTATGTTCCCGCTTCAGGGATTACGTGGCTCAACGCTTACAATGCCGCCAAGGCGCGTACCTATAATGGCTTGCCGGGTTATCTGATGACCATCACAAGCCAGGAGGAACAGGACTTCATCTACGGCTCGATTGGCAAGACAATGGGCTTCATGGGCGGCACGCGTGCCGTGCACGACAGCAGCAAAGCCAAGATTCTCGATGACGCTTCGCTCAGCACGAACACCAATGATTTTGATAAGGAATTTACGTATGGCGTTGAATGGTATTGGGCTTGTGGACCCGAGGCCGGATTGGTATTCTACGGGAAGCCCACAGTTAGTATGGCAGGTACCGGATCAATCTCCGGCGTCTACTCAAATTGGTATAGCACCGAGCCGGACGCTTACGGAGGGGGGGCAGAGAAGGCAGCCTTCCTGG
>JAITOC010000123.1 GCA_031290175.1 Coriobacteriales bacterium
CAGTATTTCTTGGCATCTCGAGCTAAGGTCTCTGAGTGGTTGTTGTGGCAGTCTGTGCAGATCGACGGAACCTCAATATGACGCTCGCCGGCTGGGCGTTGATGCGGATTGACCACGAGACCCTGATCGTCTTTGAGCGCCTGGCTCTCAACTGTCAGGGCGGCAACTTCTTCAAGGGTTCCGTGGCAGTCAATGCAGGTTTGGGCGTCAACGGTAAGCGTTGTCACCTTGGTTGCGGGTTTATCCGCAAGGGTTACCCCTGCGTGTGCCTGCGTCAGCACATCCTGCTTTGTGTGGCAATCGACACAGGCGATGTTCTCAGCTGCATGGGCTGCGGCCTGAGGGTGCGTGGTTTCATCGGTGCCGCTTGCTTCGGTTGTGTGGCAGATTGAGCAGTCACTCGACATGCTCCAGGCAAAGGGGGTGTTGAGCTGTGCGTCATCCGTGTCGTCACCTGTCGCGCTCGCGCCGCCCGCTGAGCCCCCCGAAGGGGACTCAGCGATTTTGGGAGCACAGCCGATCAAGGCAAGAATACCGACCATTAGACTCAATGTCAGGGTGATGACAAACAGCTTTCGTGTACGTGAACTCATGGCAATGCTCCTCATTACGACTCAGTACAGTTTTGTGCTAGAACCTATGCGTCCCAGTTCTCGAGGCTGGCGCAGTGACGGGCGCTGATGCGACCCCAGACCATGTTCTCGCCGTTGTTGCCCCCGGTGATGCCGTAAGAGTGGCTCTGGAAGTTGCCGAAGCACCCGGCTGCATACAGGCGCGGGATGGCGTTTTGCGCGGTATCAAGCACCTGGGCGTTCTCGTTCTTCATCGGGCCACCGAGCGTCGAGCAGGAGCCTGGGTAGACGGCGTATGCATAGTAAGGGCCGCTGTCCAGGGCTACGAGGCTCTCGGCGCTGCGGTCAAAGCGTGGGTCACGCCCGGCTGCGCAGGAGGCCTGATACTCCGCAAAGGTTGCTTTCAGCGCGTCGATGTCCATCCAATGATCAAAGTCCTTCAGCTTCTGGCCGAGTTCCTCGATTGTGGCGCCTTGCAGGATCCAACCTTTCTCGAGTTCAGCCTTATTGTCCTGGCTCCAGCCATCCCAGGCGCGGATGCTGTCCGGAAGGTCGGTTGCAAAGTTGCCGCACTCAAACCAGTCGCCCTGGCTGGTGGAGAACTTCCCGCTGTCAAAACAGGCTTGGTCAAAGACACACCATGAGGGGATGCGGTCGTAATCGTCGATTGCGTCGTCAAAATGCAGGAGCGTGTGCCAGCCATTGTGGGGCGACCCCATGTTGTTCTCGTCCACATAGCGCTTGCCAAGACGATTGACATTGAAGTAGGAAAACGACGGCGGAAAGGCGAGAATCGAGAAATCGAACTCAGGGTCACGCGTCCACATGGAATACATCGAGATGACCATGTCCATGTGCCACAGCTTGGCACCGACGTCTTCGACCATCTTGATGCCGTCACCGGTGTTGAACTGCCAGCCCTCGAACTTGAAGGGGTAGCACTTCAAGTACCGGTTTTTGAGCTCTTCATTGAACTCGAAGCCGCCGAGCGTCATGATGACGCCTTTGCGTGCCTTGATGGCCTTCTCGGCAGGGTCGTCACCGATGAGCGTGTAGGCACCCAGGATTTCCTTGGTCTCAGGGTTCTGGATGAGACGCTCGTCGTGGCAAGAAAAGAGCAGCTGTGCGCCGAGCTCCTCGCGCTTGGCGTCGAGCTCGTGAAAGCTCCTCATGCCAAAACCATCGATGGCGGAGAGTTTCTGTGAGCCGTCGTACTTGTTGTCATCGAGGAAGTGGTACTCGGGGATGGAGCCGGCGAGTGCCACCTCGGTGACCTCATAGGCCAGGCCGTATTTGTCGGCATACTCGGTGTTGCGCACAGCCTCGCCAACCCAAGCCTCGATCAGGGGCTCGGGGGTCTGTCCGTGGGTGAAGGCGCGGATGTACTCCTTGAAGAGCTCCGCCTTGTCGGGCTCTATGATGGACCACTCGCCGTTATTAACGGAGCTGTTGCCGCCGCCGCGCTCAGGAGCCTTTTCGAGGATAAGCACTTCTTGGCCGCACTCGTCAGCACCGATAAGCGAGGCCCACATGCCCGCGCCGCCGTAGCCGATGACGAGGAGGTCACATTCGTAGTCCCAGGTCTTGGGTAACCAGTCGCCTGTTGGGGTGCCAGCCGCACCACCTTCGGGTGCGGTGCAACCGGCGAGTGCCGCACTGCCCGCAACGGCTGCCCCTGCCAATGCGGCTCCCTTGAGGAAGTTGCGCCTTGAGAGCCCCGACGCCCCCGATGGCTCTAAAAGCCCCAAGGGTTCTGAAGGATCTTGCTGCACATGCTTGTCCATTTCTTTCTCCTTTGTCCGAAACCTTTTTCGACAATCGAGTGTCGACAGCCGTCCTGGTGGACTTCTGTACAGGTAGTGTAGGAAAAAAAGACCGCCCGCGCTTCCCATGGTCAATCTGAACTATACTGTTTTCTTACAGAAAATCGGATTGAGAATCCGAGGGTTCACAAGGCCTTGGGCGCAGAACAATGAATGAAGACCTGACCACTGAAGCGCAGGCGCAAGGGGGTTCCGCCTTTGGCATCCTCATCTCGATTCTCGGCTTTGGACTGTGTCGTGCCTGGATCGTTTTCTGCCTGATGCTGTCGCTGCCGGGTTTCGCCTTCACGTACTCATGGGTTTTTCTGCTCTCGGGTGCACTGTCTGCATTGGTGGTTGCGGTTTTGACACGTCGGGTGCGTTTCTCTCTCACCAGTACCCGTATCCGCCTCTTCCGCATCACTGCGAGCTTCCTGATTGTTGGTGTGATCCTCATCCCGTCTGCGCTCTATCTTGGGCTCTGGTTGCTTCTGATCATCGGCTCCATTCTTGGTGGGGTTGGAGCGGGTCTTTTGCAGGTTCTCTGGGGCGAGCGTTTTGCCTCTCACGGGTCGCGCTTCTCTCTTGTCGTCGCGCCGGCTGCTGCTATCCTGACGGCACTGCTTGTTGCGCTTTCGGGCAACATCGTGAGTGTCATCGCGTTGGTGGTGGTTCCGCTTGTCTCCTTCGTGCTGCTCATTCTGGAGATTGATGGTTCACGCTTTGGCCAACAGTTGCTGATGGCCAAAACCACTGTGCCCCTCGCAGCTGCACAACCTCCAGAAACCAAGTTGGAACCAGAGCCACGCGAGCTTAGGCTTGCCCTCTGGAAACTGATGTTCTCCATTCTCCTTTTCTCGTTCATCTGCCGTGCCTTTGATGCCCTGCCGGTCACGGAAGCCCCGTTCTTCCTGTTCTTTGGTGGGAGTGCCCTCTTTTCCCTGATAGTTGTGGGGGCGACGATGCTCGTCCTCTCAGTGGCCCTGAAGGGGCGCTTCAATGTGACGCTGACCTACCGCCTGAGTCTTCCCATTATGATGATGGGTTTTGCCGTACTCGCGTTCTTTTTCAACACGCATGCGGCCATCTCCCTCCTGCTTATCAATGTCGGGTATGAGTTCTTCGACATCCTGTCGTGGATACTCTTCGCAGAGGTTGCCCGTCAGGAAGACGAGCACAAGCAGGATAGCGCCTACCGAGTATTTGGGCTTGGGGTTGCGTTCACGTTTATCGGCATGGCTCTCGCACACTTCCTGAGCGAGGCCTTCGTCGGATTGTTCGTCAACGGCGACTCGTCCGTTATGGGCATCGTGTTATTGAGTATGATGGCGCTCGTGCTCGTGACCTTTCTTGTTCTCCCAGAAGGCATGGTTCAACAGCTCATGGCTGGGCAGAAGGGGCAGAGAGGGGAGCAGCGCGCTGGCGAGTTTGCGCTCCTGTTGCCGATGACATTCGAGGAGCGCTGTGAAGGCGTTGTCGCGCAATATGGGCTCACCCTGCGCGAGAGGGAGGTGCTCCTGTTGCTTGCGCGAGGCCGCACGCTGTCTCCTATCTCGCGTGACCTCCAGATTGCCAAGAGCACTGCACGCACGCACATAGAGAATGTCTACATAAAGCTTGCAGTGCACAAGCAACAAGAACTCATCGATCTCGTTGAAAGCTTTGAAGAGCGCCCGGCATCAGCCACCAATAACCTGGCTGCCGAGTGAAATACGAGCGAAAGGAACGGACATGACCCGCATAGAATTACCGCTCTACACACCGCAGCACATCCCCAACGGAAGCGAACGCGCCCACATACTGACCTCAAAAGGCGAGGTTGTGGTGGAGTTGTTTGGACTTGAGACACCAAAGACCGTAGGGAGCTTCATTGAGCTGGCAAAGGCGGGCTTCTACGAGCAGCTGAAGTTTCACGGAAAGAAGGACGGATCGGTTGTTGTTGGTGGTTGCCCGATAACGCGCGGGCTTGGGCCAGCTCAGGTACACGCTGCCGTGCGCGGCGTACTTCACGGCATACACCCGGGAACAGGCAACGCTGGCTATCGCATCGAAGACGAGCGGGAGGGCAATCCACGCAACCAACATCGGGAGGGCTCACTGGTATTGGCGCATGGCTCCGACCCCAACTCGGGCAGCTCGCAATTCTACTTCTCCCTTGCCGAGCAGCCCGAGTTCGATGACGCCTATACGGTTTTTGGACAAGTGGTCGAGGGGATGGATGTAGTGCACAAACTTAACATCGGTGACGTCATCACCTCTATAACCGTTGAGAACGCCAACGAGAGTTAGAATCGCGCAGAGAACTGTCCCCCATACGATTTGTGGTTTCCCCGTACCACTGGCAATCGAGGAATGGACTGTGTTCGTGTATCATGACAGGGGAAACACTGCGAGTACAGAGAGAACAAGGACTTCAGATTACATGGGCATGAACTATCAGGAAGCATTGCGCGCGCTTGGCTTGGAAGACGACGCTACAGAGGCGGACGTCAAACTTGCCTATAAGGAGATGGCGCAGATTCTTCATCCGGATAAGTTCGCGGACAACAAGAAGCTTGCTGAGCGTGCGACCGAACAGATGAAGCAGGTCAATGAGGCACGTGATACGCTGCTCAAGTATCAGGGGTCTGCGGCTCGCGGTTCGGGTCGTCGTGGGGCGGGGGCTCGTGGTGGCAGCGGCTCGAGCACCGGAGCCGGCAGCCGCGCCACGAGCTACACGGACAGGGCAACTTCACTCAGGGCGCGCCTTGCGGGTATCGCTGCGGCACGTGTTCAGCTCGTCGCACAGCTCGATCACGAAGCCGGGCGACGCCGTGTTGGTATATACTTGGTTGTAGGCGGCCTTGCCTGTTTCCTGTTTGGGCGGTTCATCAAGCCACTGCTGGCGGCAGCCTCAATAGCGTTTATCTGGGGAATCATCCAGATATTCAGTGCTCAGACGAATATCAATACGATAAAAAAGCACCTTGAGACCCTCAACGAGGAAAAACTGAGGTGCGAGAAAGAGTTAGAGAAAACATGAAACAAGAAAAGCTCCGCAATATCGCCATCATCGCCCACGTCGATCACGGCAAGACCACACTGGTTGACCGCCTGCTCTATGCCACGGGGGTCTTCCGCGAGAATCAGCAGGTGTCAGAGCGCGTTCTGGACTCCAACGATCAGGAGCGCGAGCGCGGCATCACGATCCTTGCCAAGAACATAGCTATCAACTATGGCGACACCAAGATTAACGTTATAGATACGCCCGGCCATGCAGACTTCGGCGGCGAGGTAGAACGCGTGCTCAAGATGGCAGACGGGGCGCTTCTCATCGTCGATGCATTTGAAGGCCCGATGCCGCAGACCCGCTTTGTGCTACGCCATGCGCTCGAGCTCGGTTTAAAGCTCATCGTCGTCATAAACAAGATAGACCGCCCAGGCGCACGTCCGCATGAGGTGCTCGATGCGGTGTTCGAGCTGATGCTTGAGCTCAACGCCAGCGATGAACAGCTCGACTTTCCCGTTGTGTACAGCTCTGCGGTCTCTGGCTACGCCCGGTATGAGCCCGATGACACGGACGCCAATGACATGATTCCACTGCTCGACACCATCCTTGAGCATGTGCCCGCCCCCGATGTGGATCCGGGTGGGCCTCTCGCGGTGCAGGTTTGCACGGTGGATCACTCGGAGTATGTTGGCCGCATCGGCATCGGCCGCATCTATTCGGGAACCATCAAGCGTGCAGAGGGCGTGCTCGTCATCAAGAACACGGGCACGCGCTATAACGCGCAGGTCAAACAGCTGTTTACCTTTGAGGCGCTCGGGCGCACAGAGACCGAGCAAGCATCCGCGGGCGACATCGTTGCGGTTGTGGGTATCGACGACGCGGACATCGGCGACATGATCACCTCGCGTGATCAGCCGCAGGAGCTTGATCCCATCACGGTGGAAGAGCCCACGATGGCGGTCGTTTTCCAAGCGTCTACCAGCCCACTCGTCGGACGTGAGGGCAGCATTGTTGGCTCTCGTCAGCTCGGCGAGCGCCTTGCGCGCGAAGCCGAGTCAAACATCTCTATGCGCATCACCGCGCTTGAAGGTGGCGCGGGCACAGAGGTCGCCGGGCGCGGAGTCCTGCATCTCTCGGTGCTTATGGAGACGATGCGTCGTGAGGGCTTCGAGTTTCAGGTCGGGCGCCCGCGCGTGCTGTTTCGCACAGATGCGCAGGGCAAGAAGACCGAGCCCATCGAGGAGGCCACGGTTGATGTGCCAAGTGAATACGCGGGCAAGGTCATCGAGGTCTTTGGCTCCGCCGGTGGCGAGATGATCGATATGTCGCAGCGCGAGGAACACACGCACCTTGTGTTCCGCATCCCGACCCGCGGCACGATGGGCCTGCGCACGCGTATCCTCAATGTCACGCGGGGCGAGGGCATCCTGTTCCATCGCTTCTCAGAATACGGCGTCTATCGCGGCACCTTGCAGAGCCGCAAGAGCGGTTCGATGATTGCGATGGCTAACGAGAAGAGCGTCGCCTATGCGCTCGATACGCTCCAGACGCGCGGCACTCTCTTTGTCGGCCCGGGCGAGGATTGCTACGAGGGCATGATAGTAGGGGAGAACGCCAAAGAGGGCGACATGGTAGTCAACGTGGCAAAGGCCAAGCAGCTTACCAACATGCGCTCCTCCTCAGCCGATAAGGGCATTCAGCTCACGCCCCCTGTTGTGTATACGCTGGAAGAGGCACTTGAGTATATCGAGGATGACGAGCTGGTCGAGATAACCCCGCAGAGCATCCGCTTGAGAAAACGTAGCCTCTCAGCCATCGATCGCCGCAAAGAAAACAAGAAGTAGGAGTCGCGCAGCCAGGAAGGCACTGATTACCTGCTCCCCACCTTGTCACCCAGGGCTTGACCCGCAATGACGTTCTTAAGGGCAGGTAGATTGCGGGCTTGACCCGCAATGACGGAATTAATCGGTGCTTCCCCGGTCATTCTCATACGCCGTTCAGGGCAAGGGCGTGGACAAAAGGGGGTCTCCTTTGAGGCTTTCTTAGCTGTGTGAGCAGCGGGAAGGCGAATAGTATAAAAAATGGCGTATATTTTATAATAAATGAGGTCTGAGAACTGTCAGACATCTGTCATCATGGTCGTGTGTTCAAATCACGATGCTTGTGTTCAAGTTGTTGTGATTATGTGAATTACATGAACGTAAGGGGGGAGACAGGCCAGGGGCGCAAAGATGAAACGTACACTAGACAGAGAATAAAGCAGCTCTCTACCAGTCTCTCAAAAAAAGCAATAGTTGTATCAGGGTTTCCGTTCACAATGGGCGGAGCTTGGGTTATCTGTACACGGGTGACCTCAAGGGGAAGCAGGTGAGTTGTTATGCCAAACAGCAAGGGTTCTGGGTCGCAACGGGTAGGAGCAAGCGGGTCTTCGCATGTGCTCAGGGCAGAGAGATTGAAGCAGCGGAGAAGCAGCGGTGTTCTCTCCAAGCTTTTGTCTGTCGTCCTGGCAATCAACATGGCGCTCATGTTTGCGCTGCCTGCTACTATTTTTGCAGACAATCCGTCGAACAATGCGGCTGATGACTATGTCACGGCACCGAGTGCAAATGATGTGCTCTCAGAAGACCCAGGGTCATCGGGTAGCACAGTGGGGGATGCAACCGGACAAGAGGTGACGATAGAGCAGCCTTCAGTCTCTGGAGATGCAGCTGTCAGCCCCACTAACGATGCGGCATCTGTCACCACTCTTGACGGAGACGAATCCCTTGACGGCGGCTTTGGTGTCCTGGATGTCGGCGATGTGGATGTCAGCGACTGGGCAGGCTTTCTCGCAGCCTGGCGTGACCCGGCAACGGTCAGGATCCTCCTGACAAACGACATCACGCATCCGGGTGGCACCACGGCGGGCAATCGCTTGTCAAACGGCTTTACCCGGACGACGGACATTCAAGTTACCAGCGCCGCTGGTGGTCCTTTCACCATAGACTTCGGCGCGGACGCCAACGCGGCAAACAGCTTCGTGCTCGGTACCGCAACGGCGGCAACCCCCCACAGGTTTAATCTGAACAACGTCATCATCGCTCATGCTGGTGCTGCTTACACCAACGCAGTCGTGTACAGTGGCACTACAGCCGTTAACGCGGCGGGCTGGACAGTGGCTATCGGCAACGTCAGCTCAAAGGCTGATACAGCGCCCTCCATCCTTGCCGTTCAGATCAACCGAGGCTTTAATGTAGAGCTTTCAGGGACGATTAAATGGAAGAGCACGAGCCCTCAATACGATGTTTATGCACGCAACATTACCATCGCTAATGGCAGTACGCTTGACCTCGCGTCAGGCGCCGCGGCCAACATCTATCCGCTGGGCGCACTTGAAATGGTCATGGTAGGCTCAAACGTTAACCTCACACTCTCGGGTACAGCGGGCATCAACTCCTCGGGGATCGTTGCCATCGCCAATAACACCAAAGTTACGTTTTCGACAACGACCGGCGGCATCCTCGCGTCGTCTTTTGCCGTTGGCGCAGGTAGTAAACTCACCTTTGAGGCGGGCACAGCCGCCGCAGGCGGCATCATCGCCCCCAGCGGCATCGCCATCGGGCCTCTAACCGAGGTCTCGATTGCTACGGGCACGCTTACCTCTAATGGTGGTGCTATCGTCATTAGTGACGGAGCGACGGTCACAATCGACAACGGCAGTATCGTCAGCACATCCACCTCATCGTCTTTCACAACCGGCAACTATGTCACCCTCTCACTTACCAACCCCACTGGCAACGGTATCACGCTGCCGACAACCGGGGTTCCCAACACAGTGACCTTTGGTGAGCGCAACACGGTCAACATTACATGTCTGAACTACGCCGTGAGTGCGCGCGGACTCACAATCGGCAAGGACACAGTCGCCAACTTCTCAACCAGCACGACCGTCAGCAGCGCAACGGCTACGATCAACCTCAGGCCTCAAAATGCGGACGCCGCGCGTCCTGCATTCCTTAATATACTTGATGGCGCGGACGTCACCGTCACCGCCAACGCCGCTAACGGCATCTGGCTGGATTCTACCGTCAACAAAGGCGAGCAGACCAACTCAACCAGCATGACGGGGGCTCGCAGCGATATCTTGGTGGTCAACGGGGCAAAGCTCACCGTCACGGGCAACGGAACCGGCAACGGCTACCGCGGCGCGGTCTGCATGCTTGGGGTCGGCGGGGGGATCACAGCTACAAACGGTTCAACGATCAGCATAACCGCAACAAATGCAGCAGCTTATCCTGCAGCGCTTCTGCAGATGCGTGATGGGCAGTTCAATGTATCAGGTGCTAGCACGCTGGCGATCAAACAGCTGGGCAGCCAAGACGGTTATACCGCGACCCTGCGGTTCCGCTACGGCAACGGTCAGTCCTTCAATGTGTCCGGGGGCTCCACCGTGACCATAGAGAGGCCGGCCTACACCCGTGGGGACAGCTATAAGTCCGCCGCGATCCGCTTTGGCGATGCAACGGGCAACAGCTTTAACATCATCGAAGGCTCGAAGGTCAAGGTCTATAACGGTGGCACGGGCACGGCGGACACTGCATCTGGCGAGCCCGGCGGCAACGAGGCAATCGAGATCGTCAACAACGACTTCAGCTTCACGCTTTCTGGTGCTGGCTCATCTTGTGAGCTCGTTGCCGACCTGGGTGCTGCGGTAGACGCTAATGCCCACAGTGGTGCCTCTATCACGGTAGGTCCGGGCACGGCCTTTTTGGCAACCGGCAACACGGGCAACACCACCTTTGCAATCTTCCAGTGCACGGGCGGTAACTTCAACTTCACGACAACAAACCCGCTGTACTATGACTTCCAGAACACACGTGCAGGCGGCGGCCGTATCCTCGGTATCGGAACCTCCACGACATCGACCTTCAAGTCGACGAACTCCGACGTGGCTCTCTGGCGCGGCGGTGTCAACGCTGCAAGCGGTAACCCCGGGGCAAGCTTTACCTATATCAGCTATGCGCTGAGCGGCTCAGCCCTCGCTACCGTGTCTGCCGACAGTGACGCTGCTTTTAGAGCCTACTACCTCGGCGGCGGTACTTCAGCTTGGTATACACGCATCAGCGGCAACAATGGGCTTCCTGAAATCCCCACGACCGGAGCTGTCGTCCCAACGAACGCCGACAAGTACGTACGCGTGCTCGGCACGCTTGCAGAAGGCAGCCAGCCAGCCCGTCCGTTCTGGGACAACGAGGTATGGGGCGAGTTTGAGTACACACCGCTCGGTGGGTCTCCCATCCTGTACCAGAGCACGAACACCAACCGGAATACCGTCAGATCCTTCAACAGCGAGCCTGTCTATCTGCAAGAGACCGCAGCCAATCTCCCTGGTGTCTTGCGCCTTGACAACAACAACAACTTCCTCAAGCCGGGTGACGGCTACAGGCTCCTGAGGGCTTGGCGCTCCGATAACCCTGATGACACCAATCGCCACGAGTCTGTCTACCAGCTGCCGATCAGCGTGGTTCAAGACGTGACCCCGCCAAAGCCTGCAGATATCGACTTCCCGCAAAGCGGCAGCTTCTTCTACATCGGCCAGAACACCATCTCAGGTACCTACCCGCTTGCAGCGGCACAGGATGCCTGGAATGCCGAGCCCGCCGTATCCGGCAAGCTGCTCCTTGTCAACACCGCTAATCCCGCGGGCGTAGAGATTACCGGATCCACAGTCACGCTCAACCCGAGCGGCACCTGGACGGCAACCGTCCCGAGCACAGCGACGCTTGCAGACGGCGACAAGATACACATAGTTCTCTCAGACACAAACGGCAACAC
>JAITOC010000028.1 GCA_031290175.1 Coriobacteriales bacterium
CTCAAGCTCGACGGCGAACTCCAGCTGGATGCCGCCATCGTACCCTCAGTGGGAGCATCAAAGGCGGCTGGCAGCCCGGTTGCGGGTCAGGCGAACGTGCTTATATTCCCCGACCTGGATTCTGGCAACATCGCCTACAAGCTGGCACAGCGCCTGGCAAAGGCGGAGGCGTTCGGGCCGATCACGCAGGGATTTCCCAAACCAGTGAACGACCTTTCACGCGGATGCTCGGCCGATGACATTGTCGGCGTCATCGCAATCACCGCCGTGCAGGCGCAGGGGTAATCAGCTCAGAAGGGCGAGGGTATCTTCGACTATCATGAGTTCCTCGTTGGTGGGGATGACAATCACCTTTACCCTCGAGTTCTCTGCGCTGATGACGCGCTCGAAGCCGCGAAGCGCGTTCTTGTCCTGATCGATGATGATACCGAGGGGCTCCAGACCCTCAAAGATCATGCGGCGCATACGGTCGCAGTTCTCCCCCACCCCAGCGGTCAGGATGATGGCATCCACGCCCGCCATGGTAAAGACATACTGGCCGATGTATTTCTTTGCTGAATAGGAGTACATCTCATACGCAAGGAGTGCGCGCTCATGCCCTGCCTCGGCGGCGGCACGCACGTCACGCAGGTCGTTTGAAAGACCCGAGATGCCCAGAAGCCCCGACTGACGGTTCATGACATCGTTGACCTCGCGGGGGGTCATCCCCAGCGTCTCGATAAGATAGAGCACGATGGCAGGGTCGATGGAACCGCAGCGCGTACCCATCATGAGGCCCTCAAGCGGCGTGAAGCCAAGCGAGGTGTCCACGGAGATGCCCTTGTCTATCGCCGTTATCGAGCAGCCATTGCCAAGATGGCAGGTTATGAGCTTCAGCTCATCCAGTGGTTTTTCGAGCAGGGCGGAGGCGCGGGCTGCGATATAGCGGTGCGAGGTGCCATGAAAGCCATACCTGCGGATGCGGTGCTTCTCAAAATACTCGTAGGGCAGAGGATAGACATAGGCCTTAGGCGGCATGGTCGTATGGAAGGCGGTGTCAAAGACTGCCACTTGTGTGGCGCCCGGCAGCAGCTCAGAACAGGCTGCTATGCCCGCCAGGGAAGGCGGGTTATGGAGCGGAGCCAGAGGTATGCACTCCTCCACGCGTGCGATGACCTCGTCGTCGATAACCACAGAGGCGCTGAAGTGTTCCCCGCCGTGGACGACGCGGTGCCCCACGGCAACGATCTCATCAAGGCTGCTGATCGAGCCGGTTCGAGGATCGAGCAGAGAGTCGAGCACCGCCTGGACCGCCGCGCGGTGGTCGGGAAGCCGGGAGGCAACAACGCACTCATTGGAGTCGAGCCCGTGCTTGTGAAAGGAATCATCCGAGCCGACCCGCTCACAGAGTCCTTTGTCGACAAGCTCCCGTGTGTCTTTGTCAACCAATTGGTATTTGAGTGACGAGCTGCCTGCATTAATAACGAGAATGTACATCTGAAACCTCCTTGTTTATGGACAAATTCTAGTCCGCTGGCCCCATGCGTATCGGCATCTGCGCGCCACCGAGAACGTGCACATGGAGATGGTGGACGGTCTGCCTTCCATCCTCTCCGGTGTTCGCGATGATGCGGTAACCGCTCTCCTCCACGCCCTTTATTCGGGCAACCTCCCCAACTTTGGAGAACAACTTTCCCAGAAGCTCGGGCGGCACGGCATCGCCGACATTGGCATAGTGCTCCTTGGGGATAAGCAGAACATGAACCGGCAACTGCGGATTCACATCCTCAAAGGCGATGATCTCGTCGTCCTCCAAGACGATACTCGCTGGGATCTCGTGGGCTGCTATCTTGCAGAAGATGCAATCACTCATGTTGTACTCCTAGCTCAGGGTGGTGTCAACACTGTCGTCTGATTCTGGCTCAAGTTCACCCAGTAAGGTGGTCACCTTCTGTTGAACCTCCACGAGTTGGGTCTGCATCGAGCGCAGAAGGCAAACGCCGCGCTCATAATGCTTGAGGCTCTCCTCGAGCTCGAACTGATTGCCCTCAAGCGCCCGCACGATATACTCAAGCTCTTCGGACATCTCCTTGAACGTCATGTCGGAAATAGGGCTTTCTTGTTCAGTCATATACATGCTCCTTCGTGTTTCTCGTCAACAGTACAGGCGAGGGAACCGTCCTGTACCCGTACCTTGACGGTATCCCCTAAGTTTACCTTATCCAAAGCGTCTACGACCTGTCCGCTGGCGCTGTAGGTCACTGAATATCCGCGTGCGAGCACCTTGAGCGGGGACAGACCCTCAAGCTGTGCGGCGTACAGTTGGGCGCTCGCATGAAAGGGCGTGAGCAGACCGGAGCCCACCAGGCGCAGGCGGGAGGCAAGCTTGTCGTTTGTAAAGGTCGCGTGCGCAAGAAGACCAGGGAGCGCGCGCTGGAGACGCTCCCCGGCGGCCTCAAGCGAGAGCTGCTGTGTGCCGATGAGATAGTGTGCGTCTCTGAAGAGGGGGCGCTCAGTGTAATGGATAAGGGTCTGCTCGAGATGGGCGACCTTGCCCGTCAGAGCGCGTCGCAATCTGCCTTCCAAGGCATCAAAGCGGGCTGCAAGCTCGGTGATAGCGGGCGCAACGTGCTCTGCGGCAGCCGTCGGGGTCGAAGCGCGGTGGCTTGCGACCATATCCGCAATGCTCGTATCGGGCTCATGACCAATACCGGTAACTATGGGCACCTGCGCGGCGACGATGGCGCGTGCAAGCTGCTCGTCGTTGAAAGGCATAAGATCCTCATACGAGCCACCACCTCGCACAAGCAGGATGATCTGCGCACCGGAAGCCTCTGCAACACGCAGGCCTTCTATGATGGATGCGGCGGCACCCTCCCCTTCTACGGGCACCCCGGCAACCAGCACCTCGGCAAGGGGATAACGGCGCCTGAGCGTACGAAGCACATCATGGATAGCCTTACCCCGAGGCGAGGTGACAACGGCTATCCTGGAGGGCAGAGCAGGCAAAGGGAGCTTACGAGCCGGATCCATGAGCCCCTCGGACTCCAGCTTTCGAGCGCGTTGGGCTACCTTGAGCCGCAGTTCGCCCTCCCCCGCCAGGCGCATACCCCGCACATCGAAGTTCATCCTGCCCTTGGCAGCGTAGACTGAGAAAATGCCAGCGACCTCGATGAGCATCCCCTGTCGCAGCTCGATGCCAAAGCGATCGAAAACCGAGCGCCAGCAGAGACAAGGGAGCGCTGCGCTTTTATCCGAAAGCGTGAAGTAGACGGCCTTATAGCCGGGCTTGTCGGAATACTCCGAAACCTCCCCAACAATCGTTGCGGAAACCTGCTCAAGTGCGCCCTTGGCAAGCGCAAGGGCTTGAGATACGGATAGAGGGTCTTGTGCCATCGCTATCTGCGGGCAAAACTGAGAAGATAGATGAGCTGCAGCAGGGATGCCAGGGCAGCAGCCACATAGGTGAGGGCAGCAGCCGTCAGCACCGTGCGCGCACCCTTGCTCTCCGATGCAGGAAGAAAGCCATAGCCACTGACCGTTTGCATGGCACGCGCAGACGCATCGAGCTCGACCGGTAAGGTCACAACCTGGAACAAGATGACCGCTGCATAGAGGATTATGGCAGCCCAGATCAGACCGAGCATATTCAGAATGATGCCACCAATCAAGGCGAACATCCAGATGGCAGATGCAAAGCTCACAGCAGGAACGAGGGCTCCACGGATGCGGGCTGGAACATAATTGCGCGCATGTTGCACGGCGTGTCCGCATTCATGGCAGGCGATGGCGGTTGCAGCGACCGAGCGGCTATCATAGACCCCCTCTGACAGCGAGATGACCATAGTGCGCGGATCGAAATTATCGGTCAGCTCGCCGGCTATCCTCGTAATAGCGATGTGCGAAAGGCCGTTTGCATCGAGCATGTTGCGCGCCGCCTGAGCACCAGTCAGACCAGAGCTTATCGACGCCTTGTTCCACTTCTTGTACGTATGCTTGATGTACCACTGCGTCCCCAAACCGAGACCGACCGTGACGATTATGAGTAAAAGATATTCGAGACTCACGAAAACACCAACTTCCCGTATGGAATCTTGCTGCTACCAAGGGCGCGACGCAGCCCTATCGACAGCTTCCATGATACCGCATGACAGACCCCCGGTGTACTGCTGAGACTTTATCGTGTAGCTCTTGTAACCTTCAGCTCACCGTCTACGAGCGAGAGCATGATCTCGCCTTTGAGCAGGTCGAGGAGTTCATTGCCGATGCACTCGCGACGCCAGCCTTCAAGGATCGCCAAAGCGCTGCGCTCCCCCGAAGCCAGACGGGTCAATTCATCAGAGGTGGCAAGATAGGAGTGTGCGATGTGGAGCTCCTTTGCACGTATCCGTACGAGCGCATTCATTAAGTCAAGTATGCCCACAACGTCGGAGGGGTGATTCCGCGGCCGCTCGCGTTGCGGCCACTCCGTCTCAGGCAGCTTCCGTACCTGCGCCAAGGCGTTAAGCACATCCTGTATCCAGTGTTTACCCAGTTTCTCGTGCAAGCCTCGGATGGAGAAGAGCGCCTCAGGCGAGTCAGGATTCCTGCGCGCAATCTCGACGAGGAGCTCATCGGGCAACACCCATTTTCGGGGGAGATCACGCCTCTGCGCCGTCGCTTCACGCCAGGCAGCGAGAGCCTGAACCCGGGCAAGCTGTTCTCTGTTCAACGAGGCCGTGTACTTGACCTTATGCCACAAACTGTCTGGGTCGATGCGATAGCCCGCCGCCGCTTCCATCTTGGAGAAGTCATCCCGCAACCAATCACCCCGCCCGCACGCATGCAGATCATCCATCATGCGCCGTGCGATGGCAGGCAGATACCGCACATCATCGAGTGCATATTCTTTTTGCGTATCGGTCAACGGGCGCTGGGACCAATCCGAAAAGCTGTCCGTTTTGGAGAGCTCGACGCTGGTGTAATGCTTCACAACCGCAGCGAGACTGGCTTGCTGGGGCAGCCCCAGCAGCATAGCTGCCCACTGTGTGTCGAAGACAGGGGCGGCTGGCACACCGATATATCGAAAGATTATGGAACGATCCTGCTCGCCAGCATGAAACACCTTGAGGAGAGAGGTGCGCGTCAGGAGCTCCTTGCATGCGCGCAGATCCATGCCGTCGGCCAGAGGGTCGACTATAACCTGCATGTCTTCAGTGGCAAACTGCATGAGACAAAGCTTGGGATAGTAGGTCTTCTCACGGAGAAACTCCGTATCAATAGCGAGAATCTCGGCGTTACCGCAGTGCTCTATGAAACTGTTCAGCGCCTCTTGGGTCGATAGGTACAAGCCAACTACCTCTTTTTCACGTCAATCATTGCAACAACTATACTATCACTTTGCTATAGTGTCTGCTGTGCGTGCTTTTGAGTTGAGTGTGCTTTTGAGCCAAAAGGGAGGGCGTCGCCTTATGAAGCTGCTTGTCATCAACAACCTGAACTCGGGGCTGCACGATGGTGCAATCTTTGAGTTCTTGCGCAAATTCGCGCGCGATGGAGACGAGGTGGCACTCCGTTGCACGGATGGCACAACATCGGTAGAAAGCCTGCTCGACGATGCAACCGCATTTGATATGGTGGTCGCCGCCGGAGGCGATGGCACGATAGCCACCGTCTGCTATGCCCTGCGTTACACAAAAATCCCCATACTGCCCTTTCCTGCCGGCACGGGAAACCTGCTGGCAGCCAATTTGGATCAACCGGATGAGCCCTATGCCATCGCTACAATGACACGCAATCCGCACTGTCTCGATTTTGATCTCGGCGAGGTCATCTTTGCTGACGCGAACCACGCGAGCACGCCTGTTACCAAGGGATTCGCTATCATCGCGGGTGCCGGCTATGACGCCACGATCATAGAGAGCTCGGAGAAACTGAAGGAGTCGCTTGGCGCAGCTGCCTATGTTGCGGCGGCTCTCGTCAAGCCGAACCCGACAATGGCGCATTTCTGCATTACGCTCGACGACAGGACTGTGGAGATAGACGGCATCGGCGTACTCATCATGAACTTTGCGAAGATCTCACCTGACATCTCGATAACCCATGGCAACGATGCTCGCGACGGCTTGCTCGAAGTCGCAGTAATCAAGACGCACAACGCCGTTGAGCTTTTGCCGGGGATCATCGCTGCGCTCCTGGACCGCGATGGCGGCTTTCCCTCCCGTGCCGACGCCATTACGAGCTTTACCTCGCGCAACGTGCATATCGTGGCCGACCCCCCTTTGCATATTCAGTACGACGGTGAGACCCCAGGGGTAACGACGCCTCTTTCTGCACGCGTACTCCCGGCTGCGACCCGCCTCGTTCTGACCAAGGAAGAGTACCGACGGTTGAACGAACTCGGTTAGGGAGGCACAGATTAATTCCGCCAGGGTGCCGCCCTACTCTTCGGGCTCCTCGCCTTTAGGGGCTCTCTCTGCATATTTAACTTGCTCGGTGCACTCAGACTGCTCGGCTTGCTCGAGATGCAGCTTCTCCACCTTGTTGTTGTACAGCATCTGGATAAGAGTGATGGCAAGCGCAAAAGCCATGGCAAAGTAGAGCATGAGGTCAAAGACCTCGATATCCATCCCCTCGACCTTGATCTCGATGCCGAGAGACTCAACAATGAGTTTGATGCCGACAGCAACGATGAATACGAGTGCGAGTATCTTAACCTCGGGGTTTTTGTTGATGAAGTTCGATATCTGATCCGCAAAGATGATCATGATAAAGACGGCGATCATGACGGCAAGGATCATGACGAGGATCTTATCGCCAGCCAATCCGACAGCCGTTATGACAGAATCGATGGAGAAGATGATATCCATCACAGCAATGGTGCCGATGGCCTGCGGCAGATTGATGAGATGACTCTTGCCACTTGGGCTGACCGCATGCCTCTCTTCTGTCAGACGCAACTTCTCGCGCACTTCCTGGATGCCCTTGATGACGAGGTAGATGCCACCGACAAGCAGGATGAGGTCTCTGCCCGAGATGCCGGAGTCGATGGCGGGCAGGGTAAAGGGCAGGGTGATGAACGGGTCCACCATGTTGGTGATCCACGACGCAAAGCACAGGAATATGATGCGCATAAGCAAAGCAGCAGTCAGACCAAAGCGACGTCCGAGCTTCTGCTTGTTCTCAGGCAATCGGTCGGTTGTGATAGCGATGAACACAAGGTTGTCGATACCAAGAATCATCTCAAGGAGTATGAGCACCAGCAAGGTCACCCACGCGTCCGGCTGCGCAAACACCGCTAACAGTTCCAACTATCCTCCTATCAGAGTTTTCAACTCACGTATCATAGCGCACCCCGAGCAGGGTCGGGCGCAGCCTTCTTGACTGTTTGAGAACATTTTTCTCAGGAGGTCGCAGTGCGCAGGAGATTTCTGCTCGCAGGGGCTATGTCTCCCGAGCCCCTTCCGCGCCCGCTGCTGCTTTTCCGGCGACCAGCGCGGATGCCCAGGCCCAATGCAGGTTATAGCCGCCACAGGGCGCGTCGATAGCAAGTGCCTCGCCCGCCGCATGGATGCCCGGCTGTTCCAGTGATTCCAGGGTCTGGGGATCGAAGCCCTCCGTTGCCAGCCCGCCACGCATGACCTGCGCCTGTTGTGCCGTTGGTGTGCCGGTGACCCTGAGCGTGAAATCCTTGAGTGTTGACACCAACCCGGGCAGGTCATCTGCGGTTAACGCGTTTGTCGCGCCCAGACCGCACCTGCGAAGAAGAATAACCGCAAGACGCCGATGGAGCATTCCGTCAAAGAAGGAACTCGCAGAAGGCGCTGAGAGCTTCTCGGTACGCGCCTTGAGCCGATCAAGGAGTTC
>JAITOC010000033.1 GCA_031290175.1 Coriobacteriales bacterium
GCATGCGCCGCATGATCTTCGAGGGGCTGGAGCCCCTCGGCATCATCATCGACCAAGACAAGAATGCGCTTCGCGGCTTCGAGCGCGTTATCAGCACGGAGGACTCGAGGGTAAAGGTGATTGTCATCCCCACCAACGAGGAACTCATGATAGTCGAAGACACCCTCGCCCTTCTGAGCTGATTACCCCTGAGCAGAATGACCCCAGCCATGTCACCCTGCGCGGAGTGCGCAGCACGAAGACGCAGAGTCTAGTGGTAAACCAGCAGGTCAAAGACGCATGGCTGACAATAACCCTTTACTCAGGGGCACTCAGGCTATTCCTTCACCCCTGCGCCTGCACGGCGGTGATTGCGATGACGCCAACAATGTCATCGGCTGAGCATCCGCGTGAAAGATCGTTCACTGGCTTGGGAAATCCCTGCGTGATCGGCCCAAACGCCTCCGCTTTTGCCAGGCGCTGTGCCAGCTTGTAGGCGATGTTGCCAGAATCCAGGTCGGGGAATATAAGCACGTTCGCCTGACCCGCAACCGGGCTGCCAGCCGCCTTTGAGGCACCCACCGAGGGCACGATGGCGGCATCCAGCTGGAGTTCGCCGTCGAGCTTGAGTCCGGGAGCCAGCTCCCGTGCGAGGGCAACCGCTTCGCGCACCTTATCCACTGAGGGACTCTTTGCGCTGCCATAGGTCGAGTGCGAGAGGAAGGCGACAATCGGCTCCGCGCCTACCAGGCTCCTGAAAGATGCCGCCGAGCTGACACCGATGTTGGCGAGCTGTTCAGCATCAGGGTGCTGCACAAGGCCTGAATCCGCGAAAATGAAGACGCCATCCTGCCCATAGGCGCAATCGGGCACCACGATAACAAAGAAGGCGGACACGAGCTTGGTGCCCGGGGAGGTGCGCAGGATCTGCAGGCTGGGGCGGAGGACGTCCGAAGTGGCATGGGCGGCTCCGGCAACCATTCCGTCAGCAGCCCCAAGATTGACCATCATGACCCCGAAGTAAAGCTCATCCGTTATGGTATCAGCTGCCTGCTCGGGCGTCATGCCCTTCTCTTTGCGAAGCTCGTAGAGCTCCTTTGCATAGCGCTCCTTATCCGCTGAGGTTTTCGGGTCGATTATGGTGATGCCCGTCAAATCGAAGGGTGACGCCTCTGCCGCAGCCTGGTCAGCCAGGACGATAATGCGGGCTATCCCTTGTTGCTGCGCCTTGCATGCCGCCTCAAGGGTGCGGGGGTCACCTCCCTCCGGGAGCACTATGGTCTTGCGGTCGGTTGCAGCCCGATCAATGGTACGCTGCAGAAATTCGCTCATACTCACCTCTTTCAATCAGCACTTTCTGTTTCTGTTCAGAGGGTCAGTGGGCTTGCTAGGAAGCTCCGTACCCGATGCTCATTCCTGCGCATTCAGCGCGAGAACCCCGGATAGCTATGAGGGTTCAAGCTCTTATCCGGTCGGCTCGCGCTAACGAATGCACAGCACTGAGCATCTGCTCCACACGTCCTTGCCAGCCCACTGACCCTCTGAACAGAAACCACTTTCTGGTACATGATATGATAACAGGAACCACAGTGTGAAATCTCCTTTTGCGGTACAATAAGCTCTCAAATAACAGACACATTGCCCTGCCGATGCTGGCGCTCCAGGCTCGCAGGCACAAAACCTTGAAAAGGATCATACGTATGACTGATGAAACCAACTTGACAGCACACGATAGAGACGCCCTGACCTCTGCAGATGCCCTGATAGTAGGGGCAGGCTTTGCCGGCGCAGTGCTGGCGCGAGAGCTTGCCGAGCGCGGCGGCAAGAAGGTCGTCATCCTTGAGGAACGTCCGCACATCGGAGGCAATGCCTATGACCTGTTCGACGAGACGGGCGTGCTGATACACCAGTACGGTCCACATATCTACCACACAAACTCCGCACGCGTAGATGCCTACCTTACGCGTTTCACCGCCTGGTATCCCTACGAGCATAAAGTCCTCGCGTTCATCGACGGCGCCACCATCCCCGTGCCCTTCAACCTCAACTCGATTGACGCTTCCTTCTCAGCCGACAAGGCTACCCGCCTGAAGGCTGCCCTTCAGGGGAGCTTCACAGAAGGGCAGAAGGTGCCGATCATCGACCTCCGCAAGCAGGCCGACCCGCTTCTTAAGGAGCTTGCGGACTACGTGTATGAGAAGGTTTTCGTCTACTACACCCAGAAACAATGGGGGCTCACGCCCGAGGAAATCGACCCTGCGGTGACCGCGCGCGTGCCTGTGCTCATCGGGCGCGACAACCGCTACTTCCAGGACAGCTATCAGGGGATGCCACGCGACGGTTACACAAAGCTGTTTGAGAACCTGCTCGACCACCCAAATATCACCGTCCACCTCAAGGTGGACGCGCGCACCGTGCTTGCCTTCCAAGACTCGACGGGCAGCGCGGGGGAGGGCGACGGGGAGGCTTTTGCCAGCATCGAGGTCGATGGCAAACCCTTCGACGGCATACTCGTATTCACCGGGGCTCTCGACCGGCTCTGCAATGAGCGCTTTGGGATGCTGCCCTACCGCACGCTCGACTTCGTCTATCGGCATTTTGAGCAGAAGCATGTGCAGCCCTGCGGTACCGTCAACTACACTGTGAGCGAGGACTACACGCGCATCACGGAGTTCAGCTGGCTCACCGGTCAGGATGTGGAGAGGACGACGACCGCCGAGGAATACTCCAAGGCGTATGAAGGGCTGGAAGGTCAGATTCCCTATTATGCTATCAACAACCCGGAGAACCAGGCTGCCTACGAGCGCTACCTTGGGCTGTTCAGTGCGCTCCCGAACTTCCATGTGCTCGGACGGCTCGCCGAGTACAAGTACTACAACATCGATCAGATCGTCCTGCGCGCATTGGAGCTGGCTGATGAGCTCATCTGAGCCCATCGACCCTACGATTCCCGTCGCAAAGCTCATAAGCTTTGCCCTGCCCTGCTATAACGCCGCCGCCTATCTCGACCATTGCGTAGAGAGCATACTCACCGGGGCGGAGGGCTATGAGGGTGCAGTCGAGATAATCCTTGTAGACGACGGCTCGACAGCAGATGACACCGCAGCAAAGATCGATGCCTGGCAGGAGCGGCACCCCGGCACCATCCGGGCGATCCATCAGGAGAATGCCGGACACGGCGGCGCCGTCAACACCGGTCTTGCCCATGCGCAAGGAGCCTGGTTCAAGGTGGTCGACTCGGACGATTGGCTCGACAAGGACGCGCTCCACGAGTTGCTGAGCAAGCTTAGCGGATTCAGGCAGGAGGGTGCGGTGCTTGACCTCATCATTGTCAACTATGTCTACGAGAAGGTCGAGGAGGGTAAGCGTGTCCCTATCCGCTTCGCAGGTGCCCTGCCTGAGGGGCGCAGCTTTGGTTGGGACGAGGTCGGCAACTTCAAGCCACAACAGAACCTGCTCATGCACGCCGTCGTCTATCGCACCAAGTTGTTGCGCGAGACGGGGCTCCAGCTCCCTCAGAAGACTTTCTATGTCGATAACATATTCGTCTACGTGCCATTACCAGCGGTTGAACGCCTGTTCTATCTCAATATTGACCTCTACCGTTATTTCATTGGGCGGGAAGGCCAGTCGGTTGCGGAATCCACGATGGTTGCGCGTGTCGATCAGCAGCTCCGTATCACAGGCATCATGATTGATGCCTATCATCTTGAAGAAGATGTCAAGAACAAGCGTTTGCGCACTTACATGCGGCACTACCTCGCCATGATGATGACAATCTGCTCGATATTTCTGCGCCTCTCCACGCGGGAGGATGCTCAGGAACAGGAAAAAGCCATCTGGGAGCACCTGCGGCAAGCCGACCCATGCACCTATAAGCGCATTCGGAGAAGCCCCGTCTGCATGGGTTCTACGCTTCCGGGCAAAGCGGGGAAAGCAGCGTCAATCGCAGCCTACCACCTGGCTCAGCGTCTCTTCAACTTCAACTGAGGAAGCGCTGAGCATTCGCGTCATCCTGCGCAGACGCTCAGTCGTCCTCCATGAGGAACTTGAGGATAATCTGGTCGAATTCCTCGGGGGCGTCTTTCATGACAAAATGTCCGGCTTCTTTAATCTGTTGCCAGCGTGCATTTGCGAGCGACGTGGCGATGAGCTCGGTGTGTTCCTCCTTGATGAAATCCTTTTCACCGGAGATGACGAGCGTTGGGATAGTGACGGTCTTGAGTTGGGACGCCTCGATGTTTGGGCAGGTGAGCATGAGATCGGCAAGTTCGCTTTCTCCCGTGTCCTTGCGCATGAAGAGCTCTGACATCCTGGCCTTGAGCTTTTTGAGTTGGATGCCCCTCAGGCAAAGAGGGGTTAATCCTTCGGGATGGAGATTGGCTCCGACCAGTATCATCGCGCCGATGCGCTCCTGATGCCTCAGGGCAAGCTCAAGGGCTGTGTTCGCGCCATCTGAGAAGCCAAGTATGAGGAGATTCCCGATTTGCAGCTTATTGGCCAGGGTAAAGAGGTCGGTTGCAAAGAGCTCATACGAGAGCGGTCGATCTCCCCTCGATGATTTTCCATGCCCACGTGTATCGACGGTCAATACGGTGTAGTAAGGGAGCAGTTGCTCGATATGCCCGTCAAAGACATGCATGTCCTCCCCGTTGCCATGGAGCAGAATCAAGATTGGGGCATCTTCAAGCGCTCCGCGGTGTACCTCGTAGTACAACGCAGCATCTTCATTACGGATGTAGCCGTTCTCCCAGGAGATCTTGGCCAAGGCTCTTCCTCCTAAACCTCAGTCGCTTCCTACAGTGTCTATCTATCAGATATCACGTGCAGCAGGCAGTCCATAGGCTCCTTTCGCAGCGTGTACTGCATCGAGAATTGCGGCCTCCATGACGCGCGTGGCAAGTATGCCCACCACGTCGGAGTTGACGTCTTGCTCGCCTGATGCCATCACAAAGACAGCATCACCATCCATGGACGTATGCACGGGTTCTATCGCGCGGGCATAGGCATCGTGTGTCATGTTGGCGAGGTGAGTGGCGTGAGCTTTATTGAGGCATGCGTTTGTCAGGACACAGCCGATGGTTGTATTGGTAGAGGGAGCAGTGGCGGCAAGCGCACCCTGGGCGAGCAGCGCAAGGGCGGCATCAACCGAGAGTATCTCGCCCGGAGCATCCGGGTTCCGAGCTCCTGCACAGGCCGTATCTGTTCTTCGGTCGACGACCGTGCCCAGAGCATTGACCGCGACAACAGCTGTGACGACCAGATCGCCAAGCGTGCTACTGGCGACGCCGAGACCGGCTTTCATCGCGAGGCCGGAACCTAGGAACTTCCCAACGGTGGCACCTGTTCCCGCTCCCACGTTGCCGCTCTCGCAGGACGCAGCAGCAACGGTGCAGACCTCATAACCCATAGCTATATCCGGGTAAGCATGCGGCGCGCCGACCATCAGGTCAAACAGCGACGCACCGCAGACGATGGGAACATAGTTTCCCTGGAGCTCGAAGCCGACACCTTGTTCCGAGAGCCAGCGCATGACACCGCTCGCCGCCTCAAGCCCGAAGGCTGAGCCACCTGAGAGCACGACGGCGTGTATGCGCTCGACGCTGTTCTCGGGTGCAAGAAGGTCGGTCTCGCGCGTCGCTGGTGCTGCACCACGAACCGCCACGCCACCGACCGCGCCCTGCTTGTGGAGCAGAACCGTGACACCGGTGCCTGCGTCTGCATCCTGGGCATTACCGACGAGAAAGCCGGGAGGCATCTTGCTGATGGTATCAATCATCACTGCGCCCCCTGCAGCAGCGCTGTTGCAAGCCCGAGAGCCGTTTCTATCTCGTTTGCACGCACCTGATTCAGCCGCAGGGGTGAACCGTGCGTCTCGGGGTCAGCGCAGCCCTCGATGCGATGCTCCATCCAAAGCACATCGCGCCAAGCACCTAGCTTATAGCCATTTCTCTTGTGCACGCCGAGCTCCGTGAACCCGAAGTGCCGGTGAAGGGCGATGCTGGCCTCGTTGGGCAAGGTGATGACGGCGTAAAGATTGCAATAGCCCTGTGCACGCAATATCTGCAAAAGCGCAGTATAGAGGGCGGTAGCTACGCCACGCCCATGATAGTCGGCTTCAATGTAGATGGAGAGCTCGGCATTCCAGCGGTACGCGTCATGGGGGCGCACCCAGTTGGCAAAAGCAAAGCCGACAACCTTATCGTTAAAGGTGCAGACGAGGTAGGGGTAGCGCTTCTTTATCTCGATGAGCTTCTTGTCAACCTCTGCCTCGGTGGGCAGTTTGGAGACGAAGGTGATGGCTGTGTCGACGATGTAGGGTTCATAGATAGCGAGAATGGCCGCGGCGTCATCGCTCTGTGCCATGCGGATGGAAACTTCGGCTTTCCTCGCCATACTGGGCTTTCTCCAAATCCTTTGTCTGGGCAGCTTCTTTGCGGGCAAAGCAGAATCGTGAGGAGTGTGGATGCGTCAACGGGTTGCGCACGATTCAAGCAGCACCAGAGACTCGACATGATACGTCTGCGGAAACAAGTCATATGATAACACGTTTCTGACTTCGTAACCCCCAGTGACCAGAGCCCTGAGATCCCGCGCCAGAGTGGTGGGGTCGCAGGAGACATAGGCAAGCAGGGGGATGCGTGCGGCTATGAGGGCAGTACGCGCCTCGGGGGAAAGTCCGCTCCGGGGCGGGTCGATGATGGCTGCGTCGGCGGGGACAAGATCAGGCAGCATACGTGCCACGTCACCCCCGTGCGCTAGCGCATCAAGGCCATTGACCTCCAAGTTACGCCGAAGATCGCGGATGCTGCTGCCCTCGAGTTCGACAGCCTCCACCTCCGAGGCGTGCTCTGCAAGAGGCAGGGTAAAGCTTCCCGCTCCACTATAGAGATCAAGTACCCGTTTGCCTGTAGGTTTGAGAAGGTCAAGGGTGGCAGTTACCATGCGTTGGGCAACAGGCGTATTTACCTGAAAGAAGGAGGGCGCGCTTATGCGGTATTCGTAGTCGTTCAGGGATTCGCGCCAATAGCCTCGCCCTGCGAGAGCCTCAACGCCTTTGACCTTGCGAGCGGCAGTCTCGCCGTCTATCAGCACACGCACAAGAGAGGTCGAGGGCAAGGCGTCGCCAATCACACGTGCGACAAACGAACGCTTGCAGGGTCCGGGCTCCATCCACAGCGCCACTTCGACCGCTCGCGTTATGCGTGAGACACGGATTCCCACGCGTCGCAACAGGGCACCGTCCTCTTTGAGGGCATAGGAGAGCGCCCCTGCCAGGCGTTTTGGCGCATCCTCATAGCCCTTAGGGAGCAGGAGACAGCGTTCCACGGGCACAAACACCTCGCTGCCTCTACTGTGCATACCAAGTGCTAGCCTGTTCCCCTGAGCAGCAACTTCAAACTCGACCTTGTTGCGGTAGCCCCACTCGTCTCCCGCAGAAACGCAGTCCTGCATGAGCCCCGAGACCTCGGTTTGGGCAAAGCCTCCGATATGCATGAGTGCATCTTCGACGAAGCGGCGTTTCCAGCGGAGCTGCTCCGAGCGTGCGAGTGTTTGCAGCGGGCAACCGCCGCAGCTGTCGGAGGCGGGGCAGGCAGCAGCGCGGCGCGCAGGGGAGGGTTCGATGACACGCACGCAGAGAGCCTGGTCGTGTCGCTTATCCTGCGACAAGATGCGCGCCATAACCGTGTCACCAGGCAACGCGCCCAGCACAAAGACCTTCTTGCCGGCCTGTGTGCCCTCCGTATGGCGTGCGACACCACCGCCCTGGAAGGCAAGTGTGTCTATGTGAAGCTCAATCTCAGTCTCCATCTGCCGTTTACCGGACTTTCGGGCAAGCAAAACCAGCGCCTGCGCTTTGAAAAGGGAGTTTATGCGTATAGTTTACCAGTAAGGCAGAAACGGGGATAGGTTGCGGCTCCCAAAGGAGTTGCAAGAGGTAAGGAGTAAAGAATGGCTATTACGATTGAAACCGGCTCTTGTGTCGGCTGTGGTGCATGCGTTAGCACATGCCCTCTCGATCTGCTCGAATTGGCTGATGACGTGGTCGTAATCAACGACCCAGATGCCTGTATCGAGTGCGGTTCGTGCATCGATGCCTGCCCTCTCGGCGTTCTCAGTCTCTAAAAAAAGAGAACAAATGATAGGGTGCGGGGCGCCCCGCGTTACCCAAAGCGCGGATCTGTAGTAGAATCCTTACAGACAGATTCGCGCTTTGCCGTGCCCTCTTAGCTCAGGGGATAGAGCGTCTGCCTCCGGAGCAGAAGGTCGCTGGTTCGAATCCAGCAGAGGGCACCAGTTATCATAAGAGATTATTGTTTGGAGGTTCCATGGCTCTGTATACACCTGAGTACCAACCAAATGGCGACGAGGTAGCCGTCATCGACACCGACAAGGGCAGCATACGCGTGAAGCTTGCCGGCAAGGACGCTCCCATCCACGTGGCAAACTTCATCGAACTCGCACGCAAGGGCTTCTATAATGGCCTGAAGTTTCATCGTCTTGAACCCAACTTCGTCATTCAGGGCGGTTGCCCCAACACCCGCGAGGCAACGAAGGAGCAGGTGCGCAACGGCACGGTCTTCCCACCTGCCGGTACGGGTAACCCTGGATATTCCATACAGGGCGAGTGGACCATCAATCCCAACAACTACCACAAAGACGGCACGCTTGCGATGGCACGCTCGCAGGCACCTGACTCTGCGGGCTCCCAGTTTTACTTCTGTCTTGGCCCTCAATCCTTCCTTGACAGCAATTACACGGTCTTTGGTGATCCCGTTGACGAGGACTCGCTCAAGGTAATCCATTCGCTCGCAAAAGGGGACGAGATACTCTCAGTGACGATCGAGAGTGCCGACTAAAGGGGAAGATCGTGGAAAGCACGCATTACGAACAGGCAACCATCGCATACCACTCGGGTGACTACGCACAGGCACTTAGAGGGTTTTACCAATGCCTCAAAGAAGACTATTCCAGTTTTCAGCCAGGGGATGCCGGCCTTGTCTATCATCGGCTCGGAAACAGCCTCCTGAAGCTTCGCAACCTCAATGAGGCCGTCACTGCGTATCAAAAAGCGATTGAGGACTCCGAATATACCGACCATTCGGGTATCTGCGTCAATCTTGGCACCTCGCTCAATGGTCTCGGGCGCTACAAGGAGGCGGTTCCGTATTTCGAGGCTGCGCTTGCGGATCCTGGCTACAGCACGCCCTATCGTGCCCAGATGGGGCTAGGCGCAGTGTATTCAAAGCTCGGTAAGTACGTTGAGGCTGGTACGGCATTTCGCGATGCAGCGCTTGACGAGAGCAACCCTGACCCTGTCAAGGCGCTCATGAACCTCGGTTCTACCTTCATGGCGCTCAACCGCCCGACAGACGCTGTCGAAGCCTATCTCGCCGTACTCGATTTCCGTGTCGCCGATAAGACGCTCGGCAAGGCTTACGATAAACTCGGGCAAGCCTATGTGGCCGCCCAGAACCATGAAGAAGCTATTGTCGCTTTTGAGGAAGCCTTCCGCGTTGCGGGTTATGCGCTTAATGAGAAGTCCAAAAACGATTACGATACGGCTCTGAACCTGCGCAAACATCAGCTTGAACTGGAGTCAGAGGCAAATGCCTACACACTCCAAAAGGCCGACTACTCGGGTTTTGACTATCTGGAGGGTCAGGAGCCAGCCCAGGATGAGCTGACGGGGGACACAGGTCACTATGGTGCCGGGAATGTGCCCGTTGCAGAGAATACCGGGTTCTTCACCGCCACGGACGCTGCCCTCATCGAGCACTCCAAACGACAGATGCGTGCAGAACGCAAACTGCGTCACACGGGTCTGAAGGTTTTTCTCGCTATCCTGATTATCCTCATACTGCTCCTCGGAGGAGCTGTTTTTGCCTACTCTCAGGGTTTCGGTTGGCCGACGCAAAAGAGTGTCATTGAAGATTTCTTTGCTGCGCATGCCGCTGGTGAGGATACAGGCAAATACTGGATAAACGGCGAAGAATACGCTGCTGATATCGACCGTATTCTTGATGGTGTCGCAAAGTCCGACAGCGTCACCATCGACAGCATCGGTTCGGTCGAGGAGAACGGGAGCATGATGTCCTCTGCACGCGCGGTTGTCACCGTACATCTCCCTGAGGGCGGCACCATGCATTACGAGGTATTACTGACTCGTGATCTCATTGGTTGGAAAATCAATAACGTGGACATCATCTTTGCCTCGCAGGAATGATGCAGGAATAGGAGACTGGAGAACGAACATCATGTCACAGAGAACCTACCTTATGCTCAAGCCCGATGCCGTAGCAAGCGGACACATCGGTGAGATCATCGCCCGCTTTGAGCGGGTCGGCCTCACCATAGAGCGTCTTGAGCTGACGCGAGTGACAGCTGAGCAGGCGGCCGAGAACTATAAGGAACACGAGGGAAAACCCTTCTACGAAGGTCTCATCAGCTACATTACCTCCGGCTCGGTGGTAAAAATGGTCATCAGTGGCTCTGATGCCGTGGCGGTCGCCCGCAAACTTATGGGTGCAACCAATCCCAAGGAGGCAGCCCCCGGTACTATCCGAGGGGATTTCGGGCTTGTCATGGATGCGAATGTCATCCATGGATCGGACTCGCCGGAATCTGCCGAGCGGGAGATTGCAATCTTCTTCCCTGCGTGAGATTCACCCCAAGATTACGGATTCTGCTATCGAAGCAGCGTCATGTGAGCATATGGTACAATTGGCGGCTGATGTCAGAACCGTCGATTGCGGTATGGATGCACGTTTGGATTACTAACAGGGAGCAGAGCGACAATGTCGTTTTTCGATAATCTCTTTACCCAGTGGAGCTGTGACATGGCCATTGACCTTGGCACGGCTAATACGCTGGTAGCCGTCAGCGGTGAGGGCATCGTATTGAATGAGCCTTCCGTTGTCGCCATCGACAATGAGGCAAATCGTGTGCTTTCTGTCGGCACAGAGGCTCGTGAGATGATTGGGCGCAATCCTGGCAACATTTCAGTCGAACGTCCGCTCTCCGACGGAGTTATCGCTGACTACGACGTCACCGAGGCAATGCTTTCGTATTTTATCCAGAAAGCAAACCCCAAGACCCGCTTCTGGCAACCCAAGCCCCGTATTGTCATCTGTATACCTTGCGGCGTCACCTCTGTCGAGAAGCGAGCCGTCTTTGAAGCGACGATACAGGCAGGGGCACGGCAGGCCTTCCTCATCGAGGAGCCCATGGCTGCCGCAATCGGTGCCGGTCTGCCCGTCGAGGAGCCGACAGGATCCATGGTCATCGACATCGGTGGTGGCACCACGGAGATAGCTGTTATCTCATTGGGCGGCATCGTCACCTCGCGCTCTTTGCGGATAGCAGGCAATGAGTTCGATGAGGCGGTTGCGCGTCACGTGCGTGAGGTATATGGACTCAATATCGGCGTACGTACTGCTGAGGATATCAAGATAGCTATTGGATCAGCCATGGCCATACCTACGGGGGAGCTTGATATGGAGATCTCGGGTCGCGATCTGACGAGCAATCTGCCGCGAAGCGAGACCATACAGTCTGAAGACGTACGCGAGGGCATCAAGGCGCCTTTGCAGGAGATTCTCATCGCCATCAAGGAGACCTTCCTTGAGACCGACCCCGATCTTGCTGCGGACATCATCAGGAACGGCGTTCTTCTGACGGGCGGCGGCGGTCAGCTTAAAATGCTCGATGTTCATCTTACCCGAGAGCTCGAGGTTCCGGTCTATGCGTCTGATACGGCGTTCACAAACGTCGTAGTCGGATGCGCGCGTGCGCTTGAGAATCCGGCAGCCTTGCAGCGGTCATATACTCAGCGCTAAGAAGGGTCGCCTCTTAGATGGCGCTTGTACCAAAGAAAACCAAACGTATTCCCGACGGTGCGGTACTCGTTCTGTTGTGTCTGCTTTCTATCGCCCTCATGACCGTCTGGGTCAGAGAAGGAGACAGTGGTATTCTGCATGATGTGCGCGCGGTCTTTGGTACGGTGATGGCTCCCTTTCAGCAGGTTGGCAGCCTTGCCTCTAGCCCTATTCGTGAAGTGGGCAACTACTCTGAGAACGCAGGCATGAACGCCAATGACATCATGGAGCTCAAAGCGGAGAATGAGGAGCTGCGCGCTTCAGCCATACGCCTGGAAGAGTATCGACAGGAAAGCGAGCGTCTCCAGAAATTGCTCGAACTCAAGGATGTCTACAACCTTGAGGCAGTGGGCGCGCGCGTTATCGGCTGGAGTACGGATTCCTGGAACCGCGTCATAACCATTAATAAGGGCAGCTCAGCCAACCTGACTGCCGGCATGCCGGTCATGAACGCGAATGGCCTCATAGGCCAGACAGAAAGCGTAAGTCTCAATTCATCGACGGTGCGTCTCATCACCGACGAGCGAAGTGGTGTGGCGGTGTTCCTGCAGGAAAGTCGCACAGAAGGTGTTCTTACTGGCTCGTATGACGGGCTACTTTACCTACAATTCATCCCACTCGATATCAAGGTCGATATCGGGAACTCGATTATCACCTCCGGCGCTGGCGGTGTCTACCCAAAAGGCATACCTGTCGGCGAAGTGGTCGCGGTGGAGTTGTATCCCAATGATGTCTATCAGACCATCGTCGTAAAGCCCGTCACACGCGTGGCGAACTATGAAGAGGTGCTCGTCCTCACCGGTCATGAGTCTGAGATAGCTCCTAATTACAACGCGGTTCCGCAGACGGGCAACACGGGAACCGAGGATGGAGCTGATGGGGCGGATACGGACACGGGTGCAGGCGAAGACGGCGACACGAGCCAGAGCATGCGACTTGGCAGGTATGGTGTTCTCGGAGGGAGGTGGACGGCTCCATGGGAAATCAGAGAACCAACATACTTTTCATAGTCATAGGCTCGCTCGCTGCGGTGCTTCTGCAAGTCATCGTCGCCCCCAACATCGCGATACGGGGTGTTGTGCCCAACTGCGTGCTTGTCTTTTCCGTCGTCATCGCTATCTACAACAACCGGACGCTCTCCTGTTCACTCGGTTTTGTTCTCGGTATCGTTTTCGACCTTCTCTCCAGCGGCCCCATTGGGGTCATGCCACTCGTGCTGTGTGTGCTCGCCTATAGTGTGAGCTCGCTCAACAAGGACATGTTCTCCGGCGGTTGGGTCGTCGAGGTGCTCCTTCTGCTCGTGGCCTCACTTCTCGGTGAATTGCTGTACGGGGCTTTGCTCAACATCGTAGGTTACGATATCCACTTCGCAAACTCCCTCATCAATCGTATCCTGCCCAGTGCCGTTTTTGACGCCGCCTTTGGGCTTGTTGTCTTCCCGCTCCTGAATCGCTTCTCCCAGCAACAGCGCAAGGAGATACCAACCTTGAAGGGCAAGCTTCGCTAGATGCCTACGACGATGACAGCGGTAGCGGTAGCGATTGGCGTCGCCATCTTCATCCTTCTCCTGCTTGCGGTGCTGAGCATCCTGCGGGTTCGCCGCGCTCATAACGATACCGTGATCGTTAAAAGGAGCTTTGGACGCCACAGCGCTCCTGACGGCGTGGGAATTGACGATGTGCGCAAGCAAGACTCGAACGAAGCTTCTCAAAAGAATGCAGGAAAGGGACGCCTGTTTCTTTTCGGTGTCTTCATCGCAGGGGTCATCGGCACCTTAACAGTGCGGCTCTGGTCTCTCCAGTTGCTTTCAGGAGAAGCTTACTCCAAGATGGCTGAGGAGAACATGTTCTCGGAGGTCTCAACACCTGCCACCAGAGGACGTCTCCTCGACTGCAAGGGTCGTGAACTGGTTGGCAATCGCCCATCCATGACAGTGAGCGCTCCGCGGCGTATCGCCAGCGACAACAATATCATTCAGCGACTCTCGCTGGTGCTCGGTATACCCAAGGGCGTCATCCGCAGGGCAGTAAACGATGACAGCGCGGGTGCCCAGGCAGATCGCATAATCGCCCGTGATGTGCCCATGCGTGCCGTTGCCTACATCAAGGAGCATCCGATGCTTTTCGAGGGAGTGAATGTCGAGGAGCGTACGGTGCGATACTACCCTTACGGCTCCCTCGCAGCTCATGTGCTCGGCTATATCGGGCCCGTCACGGAGACCGACCTCCTGATCCCTCATGACAACGAGATAACGTATGAGATGGGTGATTACATCGGCAAAGGGGGAGCAGAGTTCTCCTTTGAGGGGGTGCTCCAGGGCATACGGGGCTCCAAGACATACCGCGTTGATGTGGATGGTAACCCGCTTGCCGTGGTGAGTGAGTCGCCTCCCCAGCATGGTGCCGATGTCTGCCTGACCATCGACCTGGATATACAACGCGCGACCGACCGCACGCTCGCTGCTATTATCGCCAAGGCAAAGGATGTCGGCTATGAGTTCATAAATGCTGGGGCGATAGTCTGCCTTGATGTCGAGGACGGCGGTGTGTTGGCGGCTTCGAGCTATCCGACCTTCAAGCCCGATGCCTTCACCGACGGTATATCACTTGACCTCTGGAATCAGCTGACAGGTGAGGATTCTGATGACCCTTTGACGAACCGAGTTATTTCGGGGCTCTATCCAGCAGCTTCGACCTTCAAGGCTTTTACGGGGCTTGCCGGTCTTGAGCATGGCCTTATTGAGGACGAGACGAGATACGAGTGCACCGGGAGCTGGGATAAATACGGGGTGCAATGGGCGCAACAGTGCTGGACCTATCCGGCTGGACACGGTACGCTCGGCCTTGAAGAAGCCCTCCGTAACTCCTGCGACATCTTCTTTTACAATGTGGCGGCTGCCTTCTATGAGAAATGGGAGTTAACAGAAGACAGAGAGCACGGCGATATCCTGCAGGACTACCTCAGAAGCTGGGGTTTCAACAGCTACACCGACGTCGATTTGCCGGGTGAGCTCATGGGGCGCGTGCCCGATGCGGCTTGGAAGAAAGAAACCTTTGCCGATACGCCAGAGAACAACGGCTGGCAGCCGGGCGACATGACAAACATGATAATCGGGCAAGGCGACATTCTTGTCACGCCCCTGCAATTATGTAACGGCTTTGCCGGCATCGCGCGCAAGAAGATGCTGGCACCGCATGTCTTTGGCAAGATACTCGACCAGAACGGTGAGATCGTCGTTGACTACGTGCCCAAGGAGCTGCCGATTCAGCCTGTCTTCGATGCAAAGAACATCGCTCGTATCGAAGATGGACTGGCCCGTGTCATCGAGACGAAGGGAGGGCTTTTCAATGCTTTGCCTGTGGCGGTTGCAGGGAAGTCAGGGACGGCGGAGGTCTTCTCTGCAAAGGACTCCTATGCCTGGTATGTCGCCTATGCGCCAAAAGAGGCTCCCAAGTATTGCGTCGCCTGCGTCTTGGAGCAAGGCGGCGAGGGCTCGACAACGGCAGTGCTCGGTGTGCAGCACACCCTGGCCGCTATCTATGGCGTCGATCTTGGCGATATCGTTGTCGAGACCTGGCGAACCGGTGAGCGTTGATGGCTATCAATCCACGCATAGAAAACCCTTCCGTCCGCACATCGTCATCCACTGCGGGCGACATTGTGCGCAACTTTGTACGGGTCGTCAATATGCCCATGCTCATCGTTGCGACGCTGACGGTACTGTTCGGCCTTCTCATCGTGAGCAGCGCCGTAGAGGGTAGCAGCGATTACTCGTTCAATCGCCAGGTCATCGGCGTCGGCATAGGCTTTGTTCTCATGCTCATCATCTGGCGCATCGATTACCACAAATTGGGTGCTCTCTTCGTGCCTTTATTGATCATTGATGTGGTTCTCATCCTGTCGCCGCTACTCCCCATCATCGGCGTGGAGGCCAAAGGGGCGCATTCGTGGATATCACTTTTCGGGCAGCAAATACAGCCGGGTGAGCTTGCCAAGATCGTGACCATCCTCGTCATGGCGACGATGGTCTCACGCTATGGTGGCCGCCTGAAATCCGGCAAGGAATACCTCAAGTGTGTCGGCATCCTCCTCATCCCCTGCGTCTGCATCATGGCGCAGCCCGACCTGGGCACTGGCATGGTTCTCTTCGCCATCGGTCTTGCCGCCCTCTTCACCGGTGGCGCTGACTGGAAGTGGCTCCTCGCAACCTTCGTGATCGTCGCTCTCCTCATCGTCGGCGTCATCATGCTCGACCCGATACTTGATGACATGATGGGGCATGATGTCTTTCTCAAGGAATATCAGATGAATCGCCTGTTGGTTTTTATCGATCCAACGCTTGACCCCTCGGGAGTCGGATACAACCTGGCGCAATCGAAGATCACGGTGGGATCCGGCGGCCTCGTGGGCAAGGGTCTGTATGCAGGCACGCAGTCTGGTCTCGGATTTCTGCCCGAAGCACCTACCGACTTCATTTTCTGTGTTCTCGCCGAGGAGCTCGGGTTCCTCGGCTGCATCGCCTTGCTCGGGCTGTACGCAGGGCTTATCGCGTGCAGTTTTTGGATTGCCGTACGCGCCGACCACCAATTCGGGGCACTCATCATCATGGGCATTGTTGGCATGTGGGTATTCCAGATATTGGAGAACATAGGTATGACCATCGGCCTGATGCCCATCACAGGCATTCCCCTGCCCTTCATGAGTTATGGTTCTTCTTTCATGCTTGTCAACTTTATGGCACTGGGTCTGGTATTGTCTGTATGGGCACATCGTGTGAAGATTACATAAGGGAGAGATTCCATGGTACAAAACAAAAAAAAGGGTTTCAAGCTGCCCCTCAGTTTACGTTCCGTGACGGATGCCATTGGGGGCACAGCCACAGACAGTGAGCGAGAACAATTGCTTATCGTGCTTGTTGACTCTGCTCTTGACCCGGCTTTGCGTCTTCATGCAAAGTCTGCTCTGCGACCGCAAGCCAAGAACGTGCGGGTTGTCGTGCAGTCCTATCGTGACACGAGGCTGATCTTCCCTGAGGAAACAACACTTGTGGTGTTGCTTGCGGCGGATGCACCCGTCACAGGCGCATTGCTCATCCAGGCGCTGCGGCAACAACTGCCCGCTGTGGCGGTGACCTTGGACGCCACGCAGCTGATGGAGACAGCAGAAGCAAATAACCAGGAAATCGACCCCCTGAGCGTCATCTCCACAAAGCTTGACTCTGCGGGAGCGGGGGCGCATGAGGAGTTGTTCCGAAACCTCGGGTCATGGGTCGTGCGGAAGCTGCCTGAAGAGCGTCTTTCTCTTGCACGCGCCCTGCCCTTCATCCGCGAGCCACTGGTACAGGAAACGATTCAGGCAACTGCCGTCCAAAACGCGGCGATATCCGTTGCGTTCTTCCTGCCCGGGGCAGACCTGCCACTGTTGACCGTCAACCAGATCAAGTTGTTCTTGCAGATAGCAGCATTGTATGGTGTGGAGATCGACAACTCCCGCCTCAAGGAGATAGCGGTGTTGGTCGTCTCGGGCTTTGGGATGCGTGCCCTCGCGCGTAAGTTGGTGGGTCTCGTGCCCGTCTTTGGCTGGGCTGTGCGGGGGCTCGTCGGCTATACCGGGACACTAGCCGTTGGCAAGGCTGCCGATGAGTATTGTAAGCGCGGTGGTGACCCCAAGGAGCTGCTCGCAGGCTTCAAGCGCGATGGCTCCGCGTCCGAACCGACCACCTACATAACTTTGGAGTAAGCGCGTGACCCATGAGACAAAACCCGGCAGGACACTCTGGGAGACGGTAGCCCCGCTTCTCGCCCGCATTGAACGACCTTCGCGCTATAGCAACCATGAGTTCAATGCGCTGTATAAACCGGAAGCTTCCTACCGCGCTGCCCTGCTCTATCCCGATACCTATGAGATCGGGCAAGCAAACCAGGCGATAGGGATACTCTATGACCTGATAAACGGTCTTGACGACTGCTCCTGTGAGCGCGCCTTTCTGCCGTGGGTCGATATGCTCGCGCTGATGCGAGAGCAGGGGATTTCACTCTTCACGCTGGAGAGCATGAGCCCCGTGCGTGACCTCGACCTCTTCGGCATCACCATGCCGCATGAGTTGGCAGTGACGAATATCCTCGAAGCGCTTGATCTGGCAGGCATCCCGCTGCACGCAGACCAGCGGGACGAGTCCCACCCTTTGATCCTGGGCGGTGGTCCGGGCGCTTTCAATCCCGAGCCCATGGCGGAGTTCTTCGATGCCATCGCAGTGGGGGAAGGCGAGGAAGTCACCTGCGAGATAATCGATGTCCATCTGCGCGCGCGTGCCCGCAACGCATCCCGCAGAGAACTCCTTGAGGCCCTGGCTGAGATACCCGGTGTGTATGTGCCCCTGCTGCATGAAGAGGGTCGCGTTATCACCAAGCGCGTCATCCAGGACTTCGACGCCTGCCCCGTAGTCACTGCTCCCATCGTTCCTTTTGCCGAGGTTGCGCACGACCGCTTCGTAATCGAGGTGCTCCGTGGCTGTTCGCGCGGCTGCCGTTTCTGTCAGGCGGGCATGCTGTATCGTCCCGTGCGGGAGCGGAGCGCCGATACGATTGTCAAGGCGGTTGCACGCGGAATCGCCTGCACCGGCTTTGACGAGGTTGCCCTGAGCTCGCTCTCGACGACCGACCACTCGCAGATCGAGCAGATACTGCGGCGGCTCAACCATCAGCTCTCCGGCACCGGCGTTGGCATCAGCCTGCCCTCGCAGCGCCTTGATGCCTTTGGCGTGGATATGGCACGGCTGGTGGCAGGGGAGAAGAAGGCAGGCCTGACCTTTGCCCCCGAGGCCGGAACGCAGCGTCTGCGCGACATAATCAACAAGAATGTTACCGAGGACAATCTCATCTCCGCCGTTCAACAGGCGTTTTCTGCAGGGTGGCGGCGCTGCAAGCTCTACTTCATGATAGGGCTGCCTGGTGAGACCGATGAGGACATACGCGCTATCGCAGAGCTTGTGAACCGTGCCTACGCGGCAGCAAAGGATGCTGTTCCCGAGACAAAGCGGGGGCAGGTGCGCATGTCGATGAGCGTCGCGGTTTTCGTGCCCAAGGTGACCACGCCCTTCCAATGGGTCGGGCAGATAGCACGCGCGGAGATAGAGCGCAGGATAGCAGTCCTGCGCGGCACCCGACTCCATAAGGGGATAGACCTGAAGTGGCACGACCCTGCAAGTTCTCTGATAGAAGCCGCTCTCTCACGCGCAGGGCGCGAAGCTGCTGCCCTTATCGAAGCGGCATGGCGCGGAGGGGCACGCTTTGATGCCTGGACCGAGCAGTTCCGTCTGGCTGCCTGGGAAGCCGCCGCGCAGCAAGTGGGGCTCTCACTCAATGAGCTTGCCGAACACGAGTACGCAGTCGATGAGCCGCTGCCCTGGGATCACATCGACTGCGGCGTCAGCAAAGAATACCTGCGTGCCGAGTATGAGCGAGCACTCTCAGCCGTCACCACGCCGGACTGCTCCTTTGTCGGATGTACGGATTGCGGTGCGTGCCCGACGCTGGAGGCAAGCGTGCGCCTGGGGGGTGATTCACGTGGCTGAGGTATTCTTCCGTCTCCGCATCACCTTTGAGAAGGGGGGCAGCCTGCGTTGGCTCTCCCATCTCGAATTAGCACGTGCCATGGAGCGCCTTATCCGACGCGCCGGTCTGCCCTATGCGGTCAGTCAGGGATTCAACACCCATATGCGCTTTGCTCCGGGCCCCGCTCTTCCTGTGGGCACGGCGGGTATGCAGGAATTATTTGATGTGTGGCTCTGCGAGTATGTCAACTTACGCCATGCCCTGGAGTCATTGCAGGGTGCCGCTCCCCGCGAGCTTGCAATCAGCGCCGTGGGCTACGTCAGCCCGGGTGCGAAAGGTTTGCAGGCTACCCACATCTACGAGCGCTATAGTGTCGTGCTCAGAGCCGCCGAAACCAATGCGGAGGATATGCGGGAGAGGCTTGCACAGGTCGTCGCACAAGGGGAGTTGACGGTGCGCCGCAGGAGTAAGGACAAGACCTACGACCTCACCTCCGCCGTCGTGAGTCCCCTGCTTGTCGAGGTTGTTGCCGATGGCGCTGCCGACGGCACCAATATCGCTGCTGATGCCGCTGATGCCGCCGACTGCTATGTTGTCACGCTTTCGCTCAAGGCAAGCGAGAGTGGGTCACTGCGCCCGGAATACCTCCTGAATGCCGCGCTGGAGACCTTTGAACTGGTCTCGGTCACGCGCAGTGCACTCGCAGATGAGCCACCATGCCCCTCCATATAGACATAGTAGCGGTCGGCAAATTGAAGGAAAGCTATTGGTCGGCAGCTGCCGCTGAATACCTCAAGCGCCTGACGCGCTTTGCAAAGGTGACGGTGCGCGAGGTGCCGGATCGCGGCTTGCAGAGCACGGGCACGACAGAGCAGGTCGTGGTAGCAGAGGGGGCATCGATTCGCTCAGTGCTTCCCGCAGATGCCTGTGTTATCGCGCTGGACAGCGCAGGGGAGCAGCTGACGAGCCCCGGCTTCGCTGACCTCATCGCTCAGGAACAGAACAGGGGAACGAGCAGGATTGCCTTCATCGTCGGCGGCTCGCACGGTCTGGCGCCCGACCTGAAGCGCGAAGCCACCAGGCTTCTCTCCTTTGGGAACATCACCTTGCCCCACAACCTTGCGCGCATCGTATTGCTTGAACAACTTTACCGGGCGTTTTCCATCCTCAACAATAGCCCCTACCATAAATGATATATTGGATAGTTCCACCAGAAGGAAGGAAGGAAGATGTCAGACCAAACAAGTGCTGTGCGTACCATTGAAGAGCATCGGGTGCAGATTGATGCCTTGGACGAGCAGATCGTCGGGTTACTGAACGCACGGGCAGATGAGGCTCTTGCCATTCGAGCGCTCAAGCCGCAGGCGAAGATGGGGCTTTTCGACCCGAAGCGCGAAGAGGAAATCTTCGAGAAGATCGAGGGCTTCAACAAGGGGCCTCTCTTTGGTGAGGATCTGCGGTCCGTCTACGCCACCATCCTGCGGGTTATGAAGGAGATGCACGCATGAGTACGACATTTTATGAAGAGAATACCGTCACCATGCTGGCGGGTCCTTGTTCCATCGAAAGCGCTGAGCAGATGGAAGAGGTTTCCGCCGCCTTGGAGGATTTGGGCTTGCATTGGATACGAGGCGGTGCGTTCAAGCCGCGTACCAGCCCGTACTCTTTCCAGGGGCTTGGGGTAGAGGGTATGCAGATCATGGCGGATGCCGGCAGACGCCATCATCTGGCAACGCTGACAGAGGTCGTTGATACCGCCTGTGTTGAGACTACTACCGCACTCGTGGATGGTCTCCAGATAGGCACGCGTAATATGGCAAACTTCGAGTTGCTCAAGGTCGTAGGCAGTGCAACGGCTGAGAACCAGAAACCGGTTCTGTTTAAGCGGGGCATGGCAGCCCTCATCGACGAATGGCTCTCGGCGGCTGAGTACCTGACCATGGGCGGTAACCCCAACGTCATGCTCTGCGAGCGGGGGCTGCGCACCTTTGAGACCGCTACGCGCTTTACGCTCGACATAGCTGCAGTGCCGGTCATACACAAGCGCTCCCTGCTGCCGATCTGCGTTGATGTCTCCCATCCTGCGGGGCAGGCAGACCTGATCCCCGCGCTGGCAAAGGCTGCCATTGCCGCCGGTTGCGACGCGTTGATGATCGAGGTACACCCCGACCCGCCCCATGCCAAATCTGATGGACCCCAGCAACTGACCATCCCTGTCTTTGCCGAGCTTCTCACCGAGCTGCGCTCGCTGGCGGCTGCCCTTGGCAAAACTATACGTTAGGGTGATACAGTACCGATGCCCATTGAGCTCTCACAACTGAATCCAGCCCAGCACGAGGCGGTGCTCGCGACCGAGGGGCCGTTACTCGTGCTTGCGGGAGCAGGCAGCGGCAAGACGCGCGTGCTTGCCTATCGCATCGCGCACTTGGTGGAGGATCTGGGCGTCTCGCCCTACCAGATACTCGCGATAACCTTTACCAACAAGGCTGCCGCAGAGATGCGCGAACGTCTCTCCCACCTCCTTCGAGATGGCATACGTGGCATGTGGGTGGCGACCTTTCACGCCATGTGCGTGCGCCTGTTACGTCAGGATGCCGACAGGCTTGGATTCACGCGCAACTTCACCATCTATGACGATGATGACTCCCGACGTCTCATGAAGACCATCTGCAACGACCTCAACATCGACATCCGGCAATATCCACTCAACACACTGCGGGGGCGCATCTCCAAGGCAAAGAACGAGCTGGTCACCGCGCAGGACTTTGCCACACAGGCAAACAACGGCTACGAGAAGCTCGTGGCGCGTGTCTACGGGGAGCTTCAGTCGCGGCTGCTGCGCTCAGATGCCATGGATTTCGATGACCTGCTGGTGCACGCCTGGCAACTTTTGGCGCACAACCCCGAGCTGCTCGCCTCCTATCAGAACCGCTTTCGCTACCTGCATATCGACGAGTATCAGGATACCAACCACGCCCAGTACAGCATCACGAAGCTGCTGGCACAAGCCACGCGCAATATCATGGTCGTTGGTGACGACGATCAGTCCATCTACTCCTGGCGCGGTGCCGACATCCGCAATATCCTTGAGTTCGAGCACGATTACCCCGAGGCGGTCGTCATCAAACTTGAGCAGAATTACCGCTCAACCTCCAACATCCTCAAGGCCGCCAACGCCGTGATCGCCAACAACGTGAACCGCAAGCGCAAACGCCTGTTCACCGAAGGTGCAGAAGGGGAGAAGCTCGCCGTTTATCAGGCGTCTGACGAGCGGGATGAGGGGCGTTGGATCGCCGCTGAAGTGGAGAAGCTGCACCGCCGCGGACGCCCTTACCGTGATTTTGCGGTATTCTACCGCACGAACGCGCAGTCGCGTATGCTTGAGGACATGCTGCTTCGGGCGGGCGTTCCCTATCGCATCGTCGGGGGGACGCGCTTCTTTGATCGCGCTGAGATCCGTGATGTCATGGCATACCTCAAGCTCGCGCTCAACCCGGCTGATGACATCGCCGCCAAGCGCATCATCAATGTGCCCAAACGCGGGATAGGCAAGACCTCCGTTGAGAAGATAGAAGCGCTCTCCCACAGCCAGAACTGCCCCTTTTTGGAAGCTGCTGAGCTGGCACTGCTCGAGGAGAGCTTTGGCACGAAGGCGCAGACTGCGCTCGTGCAGTTTATCCAGCTCTTCAAGGACGCACAGGCCTACAGCGGCACTCTGCGTGAGGTTGTCGAGTTGATTGTGGCAAAGAGCGGCCTTATCGAAGCGCTCGAAGCCGAGCAGAACGATGAGGCAAAGGGGCGCATCGAGAACATCCATGAGTTCTTTGGCGTAGCGCAGGAGTTCGATGAGACCCATTCCGGAGAGCCCGAGGATGAGGATGGGGATAGCGGTTTCGCAAACAGCCTTGACGGCGCCGTTGAGAGCGAGACAAACGAAAGAGAACCGCTGACTAACTCCGTCACTTCGCCCGTAGACATATACGAAGCATCCAACGGAGAACCCAGCAGCGAGCTGCCAGATCAAGGGCAGCTGGCTGACACCTCTATCTCTGCGCAAACGCAGCTACCCGCCTTCATGGAATGGCTCGCGCTCCGCTCGGATCTTGACACGCTCATCGCAGGAGACGACTACCTCACCCTCATGACCATACACTCCGCAAAGGGGCTTGAGTTCCCACTCGTGTTCATCGCAGGGCTTGAAGAGGGCATTTTCCCGCACGTTGCCTCAGCAGAGGACGCTGGAGGTCTTGAGGAGGAGCGCCGTCTCGCCTATGTCGCTCTGACGAGGGCACGCGAACAGCTGTTCCTCACGCACGCGCAGATTCGCAAGCTCTACGGAAACACACAGGTCAACCCTCGTTCACGCTTCGTCATGGAGATACCGCAGGAGCTGCTTGTCACCAGTGGGGTAGGCTCGCGCGACTATCGCGGCACTGCCTTAGAGAAGCGCGGTGACCGCAGGGGCATCTATGGGTCAGGCAGTAGTAGTCATGAGCACAGCGGCGGTCATGTTTTTGGCAAGCCCGCCGATACCGGAGAGGCTGCGCTCAGAGAGGAACGCAAGGCCGTCGTCTTCAGCAAAGGCGACGAGGTCGATCACAAGACCTTTGGTCGCGGCACGATTATCGCGATAGAGGGCGACGCGCTCCTTATCCGTTTCAGCAAATCAGGAGAGACCAAGAAGCTCCTCAAAGGGTTCGCTCCCTTGGTGAAGATCGGATAGGAAGGCGGCAGAGGATGTTGATGCCGGGTTATGAAGATCAGTTGAGGGGCAAGGGAGGACGCTGATACCAGATTGGCTCTTTGCGGCTGGCGGGCTGCTGTTCATCTTCATCATGACCTCGCTGGGCGCTTCAACCGTACTTTTCTTCAGGCGCCCTGGGGATGCCGGTGGGACTTTTCAGAAGGTCTTTCTTGGCTTTGCTGCCGGTGTCATGATCGCAGCATCGGTATGGAGCCTGATCATACCTGCTCTCGAAGAATCCGAGCTTGCCGGGCAGATTGTTTGGGTGCCCGCTGCAGGAGGTATCATCTTGGGGGCAGCCTTCCTGTTCGCGCTCGACAATCTCATTCCCCATATCCATCCGTTTGAGAATCTGATTGAAGGCCGTTCTTCGTCCTACAAACGCTCAACCCTGCTTGTCTTTGCAGTGACACTGCACAATATCCCTGAAGGTATGGCCGTCGGACTCTCCTTTGCCCTGGCGCTCCAGCATCTTGCAGAACCTGCCTATATGGCGGCGGCTGTTGCCCTCGCCATCGGCATAGGCATACAGAACTTCCCAGAAGGTGCCGCCGTCTCGCTTCCTCTGCGTCAAGAGGGGATGAGCCGGGCAAAGTCCTTTGGGATCGGACTGCTTTCCGGCGCCATGGAACCGATTTTCGGTGTCATCGCGATACTCGTCGCTGCGTATCTCGCCCCGATTATGCCGTGGCTCCTCTGCTTTGCGGCTGGTGCCATGCTCTATGTCGTGGTCGAAGAGCTTATCCCCGAGGCGCATCTTGGAGAGCACTCCAACACGGGAACCCTCAGCGTCCTTGTCGGCTTTCTCGTGATGATGGTTCTCGATGTGGCTCTGGGGTAAGGATACTTTCTAAGAGACTCCAGCTTCGACCGTCAGCGCCATGAACTGACTGGCGGCATAAACCCTTGCGGGGTGTCCCTGCTTTGCCAGAGTTGCGGCAAACGCATCTCGGACGAGAGCTGGCTGGTTGTTCTCCTGTGACAGGTGCATCCCAATGACTGCCTTAAGGCAGTTGCTGATGAGTGGCACCAACGCCTCGTTTACCTGCGCATTGGAGAGATGCCCCTTGTCTGATGCAATGTGTTCCTTGAGGTAGGCTGGGTAGGAACCCGTGCGCAGCATCCTGAGGTCATGGTTGGATTCCAGGGCGAGAATGTCACAGTCGCGCAAAAGCTCTGCCGCTTCGGAAGTCATAAAACCGCTGTCTGTGAGATAGCCCACCACAACACCGTCGCAGGCAATGCGAAAGCCCTGCGGCTGAGCCGCATTGTGTGAGGTTTTGAAGCCTACGACCTCCATGCCAGCGCATTTGACAACGGTGTTCAACGGTGCGGCTTCAAGTTGAGTGGCAACACCCGTCTCGCTGAAAACCCGCGCGCCGTGCAACGTGGGTTCAGTTGCATAGACAGGCAGATTCAGACCCTCGCGCGCCAAGCCCCGCATACACACGCCGAGCCCGCCTACGTGGTCGTTGTGCTCATGGGTAAGAACGACGGCCACCAAATCCTTCGGGTCAAACCCCACGTCAACACAACGAGCCTTAAAGCTCTTATAACTCAGACCACAGTCTATGAGCAGAGACCCGCCCGACCCCTCAATGATGGTCGCATTGCCCTTACTCCCGCTTGCTAATACATGGATTTTCATGTAGTCATGATACCCCAAGCGGGTCAGAGATTTTGTGGTGACCGTAGGGAGATTCCGCCTTTGGAGGTGTTGCTATATAGTCGCAACAAAGTCACGGATGGTCTCATTAACAGTCGCTGAAATTAGGATGGTAATGATAATTGCAGCGAGCTATCATCTTTACAGGGATTTCAAGATTCTCAAAGTGCGATGACAAACCAGAGCGATAGGTTCCAAGTGTCAATACTGAGCGAAAATGTCATTCAATTAACCTGCCTTCTTCAGGCGCTTCAACATCATCTGATAGCTCACCTCCTTCCAAGGATGATCCTTCAGTGGGATGTATACCCTCCC
>JAITOC010000063.1 GCA_031290175.1 Coriobacteriales bacterium
CCGATGGGCTGTCGTGCTCCCAGCTCGTTTCCCTCTATGAGCAGCGTATGACCTTCCCTCAGCTTGGTGACCCAACAGGCAGCGTACTGGTTACCAATCCCTTGTTTTTATGCGGAAAGCACTTCAAAGCCCTGTTGGTCTGCGGGTTCGTAAACGGCTTTATTCCAACCCGCGATTATTTTGATTTGGTCGAGACTTCCCCTGAGCAGCAGGTCAAAATCCGCAACAGGTGCCTGCACCTGTTGGCGCTCATCCTTGGATGTACCTATGAAACTCTGGTACTGTCTTATTTTGAGAAAATCGATCTGGTCAGCGCCGAACGCCTGAACCTGAGCATAAAGAGGATTCGCGCCGAGAAAGGACACCGGGTCTGTGCGATAGCCCCGAGCGAGCTGCTCGAGCTCATAGTGCTTGAGACTCAGTAGATTGTTCGTGTCGGCGAGTGGCTCAACTGCCTGGGCAAGCGGCCTCATTGTCTGCTGTACTACGCAATAATAGCGATTTTGCTCAGTATACCACGCCCGCAGCTTTCGCCCTGTCTCCCGACATGCCTCTTTTGCGCAGCTATTGAGCCTTTTCTTTCAGGCTGTGCCTGCGGTCGAGAAGATTGTCCGAGTCCTCTACCACGCGAAAGAAGGATTCCAACATCTCTTCGCTCTCGGGCTTGTAGATGAAATAGGCGTCCAGTGTAGCATCGCTGTCGCAGATCGGTATCGCTGCCCTATGCCCGGTCTCAAGCAAAAAACCAATCTCACGTTGAGTATGCTTCCAGACAAGGACACAGCCCTGCAGCGGCGTCGTAAAGAATTCGATATCATTCGCAGAGGGAACAAGCCGTGTTTTTGGCACAAAGCCATGGCTCTCACAGATCTTCTCGATCTGCTCGAAGGCATCATCGGTCTTGCCGCTGACATACTTCAGGAAGGTCTCGTTCCTCAGATTGTCACAGTGCAACTTCTTTCGCTTTGCCAGCGGATGGTTCGCGTTCATGATTGCGATCAACGGCAGCGAGAAGAAGGGTCGATAGCTGAAGCCAGCCTCTTCTATGCGTTCACGCGTGAGAAAGCAGATGCAGAGATCGACTTCATTGATCTGCAGTTGCTCAAGGATATCCTTGGGAGCTGCTCTGTTGAAGGTAATGGGAAGCTGATAGTTCTCGCGGGCGAGCATTGTGATCATCGATACCTGCGAGGCGATGTCGGAGTCGCCCAGATGTCCTCCGATACGCACAGGCTTCGTTTTCTTGAGTTGGCTCAGTGACTCGCGGGTCTTGTCGTAATTGCTGACGATTAGAGACGCGCTCTCGAAAAAGAGGCGACCGCCCTCACTCAAGCGAACCCCCGAGCGATTGCGGTCAAAAAGCTCGGTGCCGAGTTCTTTCTCAAGAGCGAGGATATGCTTGCTCAAAGCCGGCTGGGTCATGTTCAGCTTGTTGGCGGCACCCGTGAAACTGAGGCATTGAGCCAGGGTGATAAACTCACGACAAACCTCGATATTCATATGACCACTTCTCTTCCTCTGTACAGACAATGATAACACGGACGCGGGCATCCGCCATGGATGTTTGTGTAAGTGCACCCATTACAATCGGGGTTGCTACCCATAAGAGCATTCCAAAGTGGAATAGTCAGATACTGAACAGGAATACCTGTGCCTGCTTGTAGGCGAAATCATTATTTCCATATCTGTTTTCTGCCTCTCATACTGTAAGGCAGAGGATTTTCAGTGAACGGGGAAAGGAGATGGAGTATGGCGGGTCGAACACTATCACGACGTGGTTTTATGAAGTTGGCAGCGGTGACAGGGGCGGCGGCTGCGGTTGCAACGGGGGTGCCACTTCTGGTTCCCACAGCGGCTGCGGCTGAGGGTGCCGCCACAGAAACCGGCGTCCAGCGCATCCGCACGGGCTGTCGCGGTTGCGGCAAGATGGAATGCGGTGTTATCGCGGTTGTGGAGAACGGTCGCGTCGTTCGCATGGAGGGCGACCCTACGGCTTTTGCCTCAATGGGCAACTGTTGTACCAAATCGCAAGCGTCTATCCAGGCAGCCTATCACCCTGCGCGTCTGCGTTACCCGCTCAAACGCTCGAACCCCAAGGATGCAGATGATCCCGGCTGGGTGCGCATCAGCTGGGATGAGGCGATGAGCACCATCGTCTCCAAGTTCGATGAATTGCAGGTCAAGTATGGCGGCGAGTCCTTGTTTGGCATGTGCGGCACCAGTCGCGTCTGGTGCATGTTCGGTGCCTCTAACGGCATGTACCTCTGGGATTCACCAAATATCGTGCAGGCTTGGGCGATCTGCAAGGGCCCCCGTCACTTTGCCACGCTGATGTGCTCTAACTTTGCCCAGAGCTGGATGGAAACAATTGCTCACCCGGATGTTTTCGTCACTTGGGGTGGAGCCTCCGAGATATCCAACTACGACGACAGCTGTCGCACTACGGTGGACGTGGCTGCCCGTGCGAGTACGCACATCTGTGTCGATCCGCGCATAACCAACCTGGGCAAAGAGGCCGACTTCCAGTTGCATCTGCGCCCCGGCACCGATGGTGCGATGGCGCTGGCCTGGACGAATGTCATCATCGAGAACGAGCTCTACGACAGCCTTTTCGTGAAGAAGTGGACGAACGCGCCGTTCCTTGTCTGTGAGGATATGGAACCATCGGGCTGGACTGAGCCCTCGCCCATTGTCATGGCACCCTTCGAGTTGAAGACGAGCATGCTCAAGGAGAGCGATATTGTCGAGGGCGGCAATCCCCGGCGTTTCATGGTTTGGGATATGCTGGCAAACAAGCTTACCTACTTTGACGCCGAGACCGGTTTTTGGGAGGGTGAGAACTGGGTCAGACCCACCTCGGGCAAACAGGACGCACAGCAAAATCTTGCGCCCGGTCTGCATCACGGGCTCGTCATCGACCCAACACCCTTTGACCCTGAGATAGATCCGGCGCTCTACGGTGAGTTCGCGGTCACGCTGCGGGACGGCAGGCAGGTCAAGGTCAGACCGGTCTGGGAGCACTATGCCACCCGCGCCGCCGAGTATACGCCAGCCAAAGTTGCCGAGATCACCGGTGTGCCCGCAGAAGAGATCGAGGGTGCCGCCAAAGCCTATGCCACACGCCTGCACCCGGAGACGGGCTATGGCAACGGCGGTATCCAGTATATGCTCGCACCAGAACATGCTAATACAGCTATCCAGAACAGTAGAGCCTTCGACTACATAACGGCCATTACCGGCAATGTCGATACGCCAGGCGGGAACCGCGCCTCCACCCGAGCCCCCATCGAAGGCGGACAGATGGGATTCGCAAACAACGGCTCCGGTATGCCGATGCTCTCTCCCGGACAATACCAGAAAATCCTGGGCAGCGAGGACATCCCACTTTTGCAATGGTGGGGCATGTGGGCAGACGGTGCTGCTGTCTGGAACGCCGTGCTCACCGGTGAGCCCTACCCGGTGGTGGGCGCCTTCAACTCGTCCGGAGACTTCATGAACCAGTGCAACACCGCCATCACGTGGGAGGCTTTGAAGAAGCTTGAGTTCTACGTTGAGACCAACCTCTGGCATACCCCGGGCGGCGGAACCTGCGATGTGGTTTTGCCGGCAGCTCACTTCCTCGAGCTCTCCAGCCCGCGCTCTTCACAGGGCGCCTCAGGTACCATGGGCGCCACCGTAAAATGCATAGACCCACCGGGGGAGTGCAAGTTCGACGGCGAGATTATCCGGATGCTCTATGAGTACAAGAAACTTCCCTACAACGTCATCCCCGGGTTTCCCGAGTACCCCTCTGTGGATGAGATGCTCGACATGTCGGTCATGGGCTTCGAGCCCAAAGGCTGGGTAGAGTTCGAGAAGAAGTTCCAGGAGCATGGGTGGTGGGACTGCAAGGAGGTCGAGCCTGAACTTTGGGGAACGTATCGCCGCTACGAGACGGGTGCACTGCGAGCCCGTAATGCCGGTGGTTTTGTGGGCTCTCAAGGCGACTGGCTCCCTGGCTTCTACACGCCAACCAAGAAGATTGAGATCTGGTCGACGGTCATGGAATCCTTCCACCCGGATGGAGAGTGGACCCTGCCTACCTATCGGGAGCCGCCGCACAGTCCCATCTCCGACCCCGAGCGTCATGCCGAGTACCCCCTGATCATCACTACCGGTCGACGCATCCCTGTCTACTTCCATTCCGAGCACCGACAGTTGCCCTGGTGTCGCGAGCAATGGCCGGTACCCCGCGTTGAGATCAACCCCGACGATGCGGAGAAGTACGGCATCGAGCAAGGCGACTGGGTCTGGATCGAGACTCCAGAGGGCAAGATTCGCGAGGTGGCAGATCTGTACTACGGCATCCAGCCCGGCGTTATCAACTGTGAGCATCAGTGGTGGTACCCGGAGTTCACGCAGTCCGGCTCCGGTCACGAGTTGAGTTGTGTGAACCATCTGATCGATAACTGGGCGCGCGACCCGCACTGTGGCTCATCCAATCTGAGAGCCTATCTGGGCAAGATATACAAGGCAACGCCTGAGAACTCGCCTTTTAACAACCCGGTGCCCTGTGACCATAACGGCATCGAGATCATCCATTCCAGCGACGACCCCCGTCTGAAGGAATGGCTGCCCACCTACGAGAGAGGGGAGTAACCATGACTCAGTATGCGATCGTTACCGATCTCAACCGCTGCGTGGGTTGCCTGGGCTGCTCGGTGGCCTGCAAAGCGGTCAATAATGTGCCCATCGGCAATTACTGGCAAAAGGTGCTGCGTATCGGTCCCAACAAGCGCAGCGAAGCCAGCGAATGGCCGGATATGTATATGTATTTCCTGCCCATCGGTTGCCAGCATTGCGTCAACCCCGAGTGCATCAAAGTCTGTCCCACGCAGGCCTCGCATAAGCGTACTGATGGCACGGTGCAGATAGACAAGAGCAAGTGCATCGGCTGCCAGTTCTGCGTCATGGCCTGCCCCTATGGCGTGCGCTACCTGAACGGGGAAGAGGGGGTTGTGGAGAAGTGCACGCTTTGCGAGCAAAAGACAGCCAACGGAGAGCTGCCTCAATGCGTAAGCCAGTGTGGGGGCTTTGCCCGCTATTTTGGGGATGTGGAACAGGGCATCGAGTCCTTTGAGGGAGCAGAGATGGGCACTGAGCGTGTCATATTAGGTGAGTTTGCCGCACCCTTTGCCCAATCGGAGGTGCACAAACTCCCCGATGTAGGCAACAAACCCTCATTCGTGTACATCCTACGAGGCGAGATCTGGCAGGGAGGGGGCAACTGATGGAACTCCAATGGCCTTTGATGATCTTTACCCTGTTCATCTGCCTGGGGGCAGGCACCTTCGGCGTGGCAGGATTACTTACTGCCCTCAAGAAGGCACCCGGGATACAGCTGCCGGCAACCCTCGTGGCACTTGTCGCCATCGTCATCGGTGGGATAGCGTCCTTCCTGCACCTCCAGCACTGGGACCGCCTCTTCAACGGCTTCGGTCACCTGACAAGCGGGATAACCCAGGAGCTCATAGGCATCGTCGTCCTTGTGGCAGCAGCAGTTGTCTACCTCGTGTTGGCCCGCAGAGGCGAGCTGCCCGTCTGGGCAGGGGCACTCGCGCTTGTCGTAAGTGTGGCACTGGTCGTTGTCATGGCGAACTCCTACACGATGGAGGCTCGCCCGGTCTGGGACACGCCGCTTCTGTGGCTGTACTACCTGGCAAACGCTGTTTTATCAGG
>JAITOC010000083.1 GCA_031290175.1 Coriobacteriales bacterium
CTTGCAATGCTCGGTTCATAGCGTGCGAGTGCTCGGGCACCGTCGGGGTCACCGCCCACATCGACCACGACCGCGTGCGCTTCGCTCGCCTGCTGCATCGCCTCTCCAATCCCCGGCGAGAGCGAGGGCGCGTCGAGGTTGGGCGCGTCGGTTCCATATACAGGTCCGAGCAGATCGATGTTGAATGCCTGCAGAAAGCCGAGATTGTCGGAGCAGCGGAAGTAGGGATTCACGATGTCGAGGTCGATGAGGGTAACGCGCTCATAGTCTGCTCGCAGACCGCGCGCGACGTTGAGGGCAAGGTTCGTCTTCCCGGCGCCATAATGCCCGGTGATAAGCGTGAGGTGCGGTGCTCCTGAGAACAGGTTCATCGTGGGCCCATTCATAGGACGAACTCACAGGATGGGCAGACGGCGGACTCAGGGCGGGCTGCGAACTTATAGAGCCGGGTGGGCAGCGGACTCATCGCAGGTAGTGTGCTCATGACGGACTCATAGGACGGACAGGTAGCGCGCGCGCTCCCAATCGGTGACGTATGCGCTGTAGTCCGCCCATTCCGCGCGCTTGTTGCGCACGAAGTAGCTGTGGATATGTTCACCAAGCACCTTACGCATGAGCTGCGAGCCCTCGAAGAGGTCGATGGCCTCGCCCAGGTTGCTGGGCAACATCCGTATGCCCTGCTCCGCACGCTCTTCAGGCGAGAGCGCATACACGTTGGAAGCAAACTCGACCGGCAGTTCAAGCCCCTCCTCGATACCGGCAAGCCCTGCACCAAGCATGACGGCAAACGCGAGATAGGGATTGCAGGACGGGTCAGGGCTGCGAACTTCGATGCGCGTGGCAAGCTCCTTACCCGGCTTGTAGAGGGGCACGCGCACCAGTGCCGAGCGATTGCGCCTGGCCCAGGTGATGTAGACGGGTGCCTCGTACCCGGGCACGAGCCGCTTGTAAGAATTGACGAACTGATTGGTTATGGCCGTGAACTCCGGTGCATACTTCAAGACACCTGCGATGTATTGCTTTGCAACAGCGGAGAGGTTGTAGCCCTGTGGGTCAGCTGCATCGAAGAAGGCGTTCTCCCCCGCTCCGGTGAACAGCGACTGATGGACGTGCATACCGCTGCCGTTCTCAGTGGATATGGGCTTGGGCATGAAGGTCGCGTAGGCACCGTGCTTCATCGCGACCTCTTTGACGACGAGTCGATAGGTCATCACGGCGTCCGCCATCGAGAGCGCATCGTCATAGCGCAGATCGATCTCGTGCTGAGAGGGCGCTACCTCGTGATGGGAGTACTCCACCGGAATACCCATGTTCTCAAGCGAGAGCACCGTATCGCGGCGGATGTCGCTTGCTAGATCCAGGGGTGTGAGATCAAAGTAGCCGCCGTTGTCGAGCGGCACGGTTGTATCGGAGTCGGCAAAGTAGAAGAACTCGAGCTCCGGCCCCACGTTCAGCGTGAAGCCCATATCCGCCGCCTTCTTGAGCGTGCGCTTGAGGGCATGGCGCGGGTCGCCCTCAAAGGGATCCCCGTCAGGTGTGCGGATGTCGCAGAACATCCGAGCCACGCCGTTTTCCTTAGGCCGCCAAGGCAACGCCTGGAAGGTCGAGGCGTCCGGGAAGGCGAGCATGTCGGACTCCTGGATGCGTGAAAAGCCCTCGATCGAAGACCCGTCAAAGCCCATGCCCTCCTCAAAGGCACCCATGACCTCCGATTGCGTCACCGCAAAGGACTTGAGAAAACCCAAAACGTCCGTGAACCAGAAACGGATGAAGTGGATGTCGTTATTCTGTATGGATTTGAGGACGTAGTCCTTCTCGGGAGTAAGTTCCATCGGTTCCTCCTGTAGATTGCCAGCTTACAGCAAACTATAGCATGTTCGGACTGTCCTCGCTGCTGCGAAGTGGGTGAGTTGTCTCAGTTAGCTTCTGTTCAGAGGGTCAGTTATGCTCGGGAGCCTTGAATTCGAGTCCGAGCTCTTCGATCATCTCGGTGACCTCGCCTTGCCCCTCAAGGAAGAGACCGAACTCGTCGGGCGCGAGGTAGCGGAGCAGGGTGACGAGCTCGCCAAAGTGCTCGCGTTCCTCATCGCGGATATCCGCCAGCACCTTCTTGGCTACCGGGTCATCCGTCGCCTGCGAATGCGCATCGTAGAGGTACATCGCCTCAAGCTCGCCGACGATGTCGAGCCTGACCGCCTGGATAAGGTCGGCCTTGGTGATTTTCTGGGGATTGGATCCTGCAAAGGGATCGGGGAAACCAGCCATGGTATACCTGCTTTCTCTCGCGTTTCTAACACCTCGGGATAAGAGCTTCTCCATGATACAACACTTGCGCAGAGAGATGCCTAGGGAGACACCGATTAATTGCTCCCCACCCCGTCACCCAGGGCTTGACCCGCAATCTACCTGCGCTTTTAAGAACGAGATTGCGGGTCGAGCCCTGGGTGACGGAATTAATCGGCGTCTCCCTAGAACAGTGCCTTAACGCCGATCAGGATGAGTACGATGCCGCCGACTATCTCCGCCTTGTCGCCGAGAAGGATGCCAAAACGCCTGCCCACCAGAAGCGCTGCCACGCAACAGGCAAAGGTGACCACCGCCACAGTTGGTGCCGCTACGGCGATGCTGGTCCCGAGTGCGAGAAAGCTGACCCCCACGACGAACGCATCAATCGAGGTCGCCACCCCCTGCACGAGGATTGCGGGCAGCGACAGTTTTTTCACAACCGCCTCAACCCCGCAACTTTTTGCCGTGCGAAGCGCCCGCACACCCTCCCACACCATCTTGCCACCGATTATGCCGAGGATGACAAACGCAATGATGCCGGCATACCGGTCTATGAGCGCGGCGGCAAGCGACCCGGCGATATAGCCGAGCAAGGGCATGAGCCCCTGAAAGACCCCGAACACGACAGGCATGAGCATAAGCCGCGAGCGCGGCGCATCCGGGTAACAGCAGGCATTGGACACCGTCACCGCAAAGGCATCCATGCTGAGTGCGAGCGCGATTATCAGAAGCTCGAGTATCTCCAAGGTCTCATCTCGTTCATCGTTGGAACAAAGAATCAGTGTAACGCAATCTGTACTCTCACGCTTGTGGTCACTCCCCCTCTGCGCCACCCCTCTCTGACCTCTCTCTGAACTCTGTAACTTTTTATGGGTACCTCTCATAACCGCTTGTGCTTACAGATTGTGAGTCAATGTGCCCCAGGTCAAGGCAGCGCATGACGGAACTAGCAGGGCTCATGCCGTTATGCGCTAACGCGGAGCTGGGGCACATTGGCCGCAAGTTGGCGTGCAATGGGGTTTTTAGAAGATATGACCGATGCCAAATCGGTCGGAGCCTCGTTCCAAGTCGTGGATTAGGCGATAATCGTTTGCATCACCGTAAACGGTAGGTTCGCTTACCACATGGAATGAAGGAGGCTCCAATGCGTTATTGTACCAGCATCGGCATCGACACGCACGCAAAGAAGAACTCGGTCTGCGCCCTCGTGGGCAAAACCGGGGAGGTGATTGAGGCGACATTTTCGTGTGTCATGGGTCGTGTGTCATGTGTCAATACTGAGCGAAAATGTCATTCAATTAACCTGCCTTCTTCAGGCGCTTCAACATCATCTGATAGCTCACCTCCTTCCAAGGATGATCCTTCAGTGGGATGTATACCCTCCCCT
>JAITOC010000122.1 GCA_031290175.1 Coriobacteriales bacterium
AGAGCTGACAGATGGCGGGGCTCCTTTGGGCTTGCGAGTGCAGACGGCACGGCTGTAGCATCGGCAATGCGGCTGTAGTGCTCACTTACTAACTTGAGTAATATTATATGTTTACTAAAGAACATGCAAGACAGCAGGGCTGGGGTAAAGTTCTTCTTGACAAAATATTACTAAACATATAAGTTTGCTAACGAAAGAAATCCACTGGCTCGGCGCATTACGTGGAGAGGAATGTCTTGCGCGAGGCCTTAGTTGTAATGGCGATGTAGCGAGGATGCACAGTATGACGGAGGTCAATCATAAAATCGTGCTACAGGGACTGAGCCAAGTCTTCAAGGTGCGCAACCCACAGACGAAGAAGATCGAGCATTTCACAGCGATTGACGACTTCAATCTAGAGGTTCAAGACGGTGAGTTCTGCGTCATCGTGGGACCATCGGGTTGCGGAAAATCCACCCTTCTCGACATCATCGCAGGTCTTGTCAAACCTGCCAGTGGTTCGATATTCGTTGATGGGCACGAAGTCACCGGACCTGCGCTTGATCGCGGCTTCATCATGCAGGGTTATGCGCTCTTTCCTTGGCGCACGGTCTTTCACAATATCGAATTTGGCCTCGAGGTCAAGAAAGTCTCTAAAAAGGAGCGCGCAGACATCGTGAGGCGCTTCATCGACCTCGTTGGCCTGCAAGGTTTCGAGAACCGTTTTCCCAATGAGCTCTCTGGCGGCATGCGACAGCGTGTCGCTATCGCACGATCGTTAGCCTATGACCCACAGGTGCTCCTCATGGATGAGCCCTTTGCCGCAGTAGACGCGCAGACCCGCGAGATCTTGCAGGACGAATTGATGCATATTTTGGAGAAGACCGGGGGAACCGTTATCTTCGTGACTCATAGCATCGAAGAGGCCGTCCTGCTTGGTGACAGGGTTGTGGTGATGACCCCCAATCCCGGACGGATTAAATCCATTATAGAAGTGGAGATACCAAGGCCGCGCTCGGCCGCTGGCATGCGTAGTTCGCCTGAGTTTGGATGGTACACATATAAGGTTTGGGAACTTTTGCAGAACCGTGACGAAACGGAGGTGAGCGTCAGCGACCATGGAGGGGAGAAGAATCTTGCGGATAGGATATCCCCAACCGTGGCTCTATAGGGGAACTATACATACCGAAGTATTGCTTGAAGTATTTTCGAAGACTAGGAGGAAGAAATGACAGACAGTATCTCACGAAGGAGTTTTATCAAGGCAGCGGCCGTGGTGGGGGCAGGGGCAGGATTCTCGGTCCTTGGGTTCTCGCTTGCAGGGTGCTCAAGTGACGACAAGAGTCCAACAACGGATGACACGGCTGCCACAGATAACCAAAAAACAGAGGAGCTTTTTCCCATCCGCATGGTCTCGCTTAGCATCTTCAACGAGTTTGTCGTTGGCGAGGAGCTTGGCTTTTTTGCAGACGAGGGGATAGAGATAGTGTACACGGGATCGACGCCACAGGGTGTGACGGAGTTCCAGCTTATCGAACAGGGCGAACTCGACATGTTCTGCAACACGCATCCACCGTCTCTCGCACAAGCACGTATCGCGGGCCTCGACATGGTATCGGTGCAGCCCGGTACCCGCGACACATCAGAATATCCACACGTCCAATACCTCGTGCTTGAGGACAGCGACATCCAAAGCATCGAGGATTTCCGCGGCAAGAAGGTGGGCATCAGCGGCCTCGTGGCTTGTACCAACGGTTTCATCGACTACTACCTTGGCCAGAAGCTCAGTGACTATTCTCCAGATGACATCGAGTACGTGACCTTGGCAAACACCGTTGAGCCATCGCTTCTCTCGGGTCAGATCGATGTGGCTACTTCGCATAACCCTGCGGCAGGTGTGACGCTTGCAGCTGGTGGCGTACGCAGAGTTGCAACAAGTTCCGACATCCTTCAACAAGAGGATTTCTCACTTGGCGTTCGGGGCTTCTCTCAGAAATTTATAGATGAGCATCCCGATATTGTCCAAGGCTTTGCCAATGCCTGTTACCGCTCGCGCTTGTGGATCGAGAACAACCGTGAGGAGGCCATCAAGATCAACGCAGCGTATCTCAACGTGGATCCGGCAACTGTATCGCCGGCCGCCTATGAGTTGAACAAGAATCATGTGCGTGCGGACCTTGAGCGCTGGCTCACGATTGGTGAGGCAATCGGCAACTGGGAGCCAGGCCAAATCACCGTCGATGAGATATACACCAATGAGTTCGTGCCTGTAGACCCCCCTGCCTCAGATGCTGACATCCGTTGGGACGGAACGGTAGATGAGTCAACAGGCGTATAACCAGCAACAAAGCCGCGACGCAAGCGTTAGGGAAGGTCTTGCAACCACCCCGGTAACCGTACTCAAAGCAGCCTCTGCCACAAACGCCATCGAGACACCAGGGTTGGCAAAGAGGCTGCGCAAGATCTCCTACCGTTTGTTCCAGCTGGTCTTTGCCATCATCCTTTTCCTTGGTCTTTGGGAGATATGTGGGCGTTTTGGCCTCTCGAGCAATCCCCTGTTCCTGCCACCGTTCTCCAAGGTGGCAGGGGTGCTCGGTCACCTCCTGATAAATGGCGATGTGTGGAAGCACATGTCTATAAGTCTCCAGCGCTCACTTTCGGGCTTTCTGCTGGGTGTAGGGTTCGCGGTGCCTCTTGGCATGGCGCTTGGGTGGAACCGAAAGCTTGAGGCGTTCCTCAACCCCCTGCTGCAGTTGTTTCGCAACATGCCCGTGCTGGCGCTCCTGCCTGTGTTCGTCATGTTCTTCGGTATTGGTGAGGTTTCGAAGACGGCCATCATCTTCTGGGCGGTCATCTGGACCGTGTTTATCAGCACGGTCTCTGGAGTGAAGAGCATCGACCCACAGTTGATCAAGGCTGCGCATTCCATGGGTTGTGGGCCGTTTAGGCTTTTCAGGAGCATCATCTTCCCTGCAGCGCTACCCTACATCTTCACTGGAATACGACTCTCGGCTGCCAGTTCGCTGCTTATCTTGGTGGCTGCAGAGATGATAGGTGCCCGCCAGGGCCTTGGCTATGCATTATATTTCTATCAGGCAAACATGATGATCCCCGAGATGTACGCGTATCTCATCATTATGGCTGCCGTCGGCCTTGTGGTCAACAGTACTCTGGAGTTTGTTGAGAAGCGCAGCTTTCGCTGGCGTGACGGAGTGTGAGCAACATGGTATACCAGGCACGGGTCGCTTCGCGGCCAACAGAAGGCAACACCTTGTACTTTACCGAGGAGGATGAGCATTGGTGGCTTTTCAAAGCACGTACAACCGTTGAAGACCCTGAACCTGGTTATGGGATCGAGGAGCACTTCGCTGCCCAGGACTTCGACCTGACGCCCCCAGACGACTTCGCCGTACAGCACACGGCCGAACTCTCCTTTGGCGGCGACCTCATGCCTATCGTTTCCTACCTTGACGAGAGCGTCAATCACCTGTGGGACGATGTGGCCGACTTCTACTTTGGCCCCAGCCTCGTCGTCGCCAACCTCGAATCGCCTCTTACGCCCTCGCGTACGGCAGACTACTCTGTCTGGCCTCCCCAGTTGACGAACAACACCTGGTGGTTCGACGTCTTTCGCCGGAGAGGCACAGGCATCAACATCTATTCAACAGCGAATAACCATGCCTACGACATGGGTTGTGACGGCCTCATCGAGACTCTCGACGTTCTAGAATCTGCTGGCGTCACCCAAGTGGGCAGCGCCCGCTCTTCCAAGGAGCGCGACGACATCCCCCTCATCGAGCATGACGGCATACGCTTTGCCTTCATTGCCTGGACTTTTGGCATCAATAACAACGAGAATCCTCTCGACGAGGAATGGCGCGTCAACCACCTGCGGCTCAACACCCTCAACCCCGATCTCACCCGCATTGAGGCAGATGTGCGCCTCGCCCGCAAGAAAGGTGCAGATATCGTCGTCGCCCTCCTGCACTGGAGTCTTGAGTTCGAGTTATGGCCGCTCAACCGCATCATACAAACGGGTCATCGCCTCATCGAGGCAGGCATTGATATCATCGCCGGCAACCACCCCCACAGCATCCAGCCTGTCGAGGTTCATCGATATCGGGACGCCAACGGCAACCAACGGCTTGGCATTATTCACTACGCCAATGGCAATCTGGTGGCGGCCTTCGATGGAGCCACCAACCAGCGGCTGGCGTTGCTCAGCAAAGTCAGCGTTAGCAAAGGCGAGTCCAATGGGCATACGACGACCTTGGTCACCGGCCTCGAATTGCTACCAACCTATTCATGGTTTAGATGGCAGGGAGAAGACCAGGTTCTCAGTGATTTGCGAGTCTTCCGGATCCGTGAACTGGCGAAGGCCATCGAGGAGGGGAGTGCACTGCCGGTTGCCCTCACGCCCCAGGAAACCTCAGATGTCCTGCACCTGAATCGCGTGGCCCAACGCGTCCTTCCTTTGGCGTATAGGGGCTGATGTAGGCCTCATGCCTCCTTGAGAGCTTCGAGGGCAAAGGCGACGTGCAGGCCTGCAGCGATGAGAATGCTCTCGTCAAGGGCAGAGAATCCCGCGTTATGCAGGGGCTTGAAGGGTTCTCCATGCACCCCTACGAGGGCATAAAACGTTGCCGCCACCTCCCCATAACGACCAAAATCCTCAGTGGTCATCTGGGGCCACTCCTCAATCAGCGCACCGCCGGGAAGTAGTGCCTCATGGGCGCGCAGAGCGAGCGACATCAGGTGGGGCGGGTTGACGATGGGAGGGGTCGCGTAGAAGTATTCCACCTCGGCATCGACGTCATAGGCGGTGGCGGTGCCTCGTATGATGCGACGGACAGCTTCCTCGACAACAGCTCGCTGATTCTCGCGTGAGACGCGGATCGTTCCGATGAGTTCGGCAGTGTTAGCAATGATATTGCCGCGCGTCCCCGCATTGAACTGACAGATCGAGAGTACCGCAGGTTCCACCGCAGAGGTTGCGCGGGTTACCACCTGCTGGAGGTTGACGACAATGGCCGCAGCCGCGAGCAGCGCATCACGCGCCTCATGGGGTTTGCCGCCATGGCCGCCCTCGCCTATTACGTGAATACGAAGAGCATTGGATCCCGCCATCACCGGCCCGCGAGGCAACACTATGGTGCCAACGGGCAGGGCTGGTTCGACATGTAAGCCAAAGACTACATCGACTCCGTCAATGGCGCCACTTTGGATAATCTGAGCAGCGCCCTGGCCTATCTCCTCGGCAGCTTGGAATATGAGTTTGACCGAGCCGGAGAATGCGGAACGATGCTCAATGAGCCAGTGTGCAGCGATGAGCAGGGCTGTGATGTGGATGTCGTGCCCGCAAGCGTGCATAAGGCCAGGGTTTACGGAGCACCATGAGAGCCCCGAGTCCTCGGATATCTCAAGAGCATCGATGTCGGCGCGCAGGGCGACTACGCGCTCTGGTTGAATGGCGTCTTGATTCTGGGCGATGCCGACGACCGTTGCGACCGTCCCTGTGGCTCCAACCGCAACATAGGGGATGTGGAGACGTTCGAGTTCTTCGCGAATTCGTCCAGCTGTCCCAAACTCCTTAAAGCTCGGTTCTGGATGCGCATGGAACCAGTGCCGCAGTTCCAGCCCGTGCTGTTCATAGATCCTGAGACTCTCCATCAAGGAGCTCACTTGCATCCCGTTCCCTTCAATCGACAGATTTTCTCGCGTCTGGTTCAGACCCGGAGAATCCTTTCCATAAGACTAAGTATACCAAACTTATATGTTATACTGTATTACAATTACTTCTCAAAAGGATTGATACAGGAGGATTCGCATGGAACGCACAAAAGCAAGCGCTACTGCAGGCAAGGCACCAGGAAAGGGGTTTACGGGACTTCCCATTGCAGTCAGCGGTATTTTGATCGCAACCTTGCCTACGGCAATCTATCAGGCTTTTGAATATATGGACGGGATGCCCATGCGCTGTTTGGCGACGGCTCAGGCCGAGATTGCAGTGGGTGCAAGCATCTTGGTCTTTGGCGGGGTCTACTTCTTCTCAAGGTCGGCGCGAATCAGGTTGGCCACATCAGTGCTCACGATGCTCGGTGCTGTAAGCTCCCTGGCTTTTCCTTTGGGGGTGACGGGCCTGTGTGGGGACACACACATGACTTGTCACGTTCTAACGCTGCCAATACTCATTGTCAGCAGCGCCGTCCTGGGGGTCTTGGCCGTGATTGGGATACTCTTCTCCGTACGCACGCTTCAGGCGACAAGCGGCAAGGTCGGCGCTTCAAAAGGAGATTCGGAATAGGCGATGGTTCGACGTAATCCTCTGACAACTTTCAGGATCTCGCGCATCAACCTGCAGAGAAGGAAGTTCCGCTCGATAAGTCTCATTGTGCTCATTGGGTTTGTCACCTTCGTCATTGGGGGAGGGACGTTGCTGGGTTATGCCTTGGAGAATGGGGTACGTAGCACAGCTGACCGACTAGGAGGAGACGCGATCTTCCTGCCACTGGGGGCCGACAAACAGTTCGAGGGGGCGCTTCTTGAAGGCAAGCCAAGCACCTTCTATCTGTCAGGGGACCTGGTGGAGCAGTTAAGCAGGGCGAGAGGAGTGAAGCAAGCTTCTGCGCAACTCTACATTGCTACCTTTGACTCCTCGCATTGTGCAGCTCTGGTGCAGATTATCGCTTACGAACCGACAACCGATTTCGTGGTTAGCCCATGGCTTGCCGAACGTGTGCCTCAGGGACCACAGTATGGAGAGGTCATCGTTGGCAATCGCGTCACACTCCAAGTGGGCGAGGAGATGCGTATCTTCGGTTCCGACTATGAGGTGGCGGGTCGACTGGAGAAGACTGGGATGGGCTTTGATACCTCGGTCTTCGTCAGTATGGAGACCGCTGAACTGCTGTTGGCGGATTATGCGCAGTATCTTGAGGCGATCCCGCTTCCTGACGACAACGCGAGGTCGGTGGTCATCGTCAACATCGAGGATGGTCAGGACCATGAGGAATTCGCCAAAGGTATTCGAACAGAGTACCGTGGGGTCAGTGTTGTGTTGCCGCAATCGATAATCAGCACTATCTCACAAAACCTTAACTTGACACTTGGTGTGATTGTTGTCTTGCTGTTGGCGCTCTGGTTTCTGGTTATTGCCTCGCTGACCATCTCCTTTACCGCTCTGTTGAACGAGAGGGAATGCGAGTTTGGCATCCTGCGGGCCTTGGGCGCAACACGCGGCAAACTGACCTCGATCATCCTTACGGAGTCAACACTGCTCAGTCTGGTGGGAACGGCGGCTGGTACTGTGTTCCTTTGCCTGGTGTTCTTCCCGTTCAATCTTTTGATCGAGAACCAGATAGGCGCAAGATACCTGTTGCCGGAAGCTCCCTTCACCGTTGCGATCCTGCTGCTTTGCTTTGTGGTGTGCGCCGCAATCGGACCACTCTCCTCACTTCTCTGTGCAATCCGTATTGGAAAAAAAGAGACACTCCAAATCATGCGGGAGGATTCATGACCACACTAGCCGCCGAGGGCATCAACAAGCGATACCAACGAGCGGGGTGTGATTTTTATGCGGTAAAAGAGGTCGACCTGGTTGTTGAGCAGGGCGATTTTGTGGTGATTACAGGGCATTCCGGCAGTGGGAAGAGTACACTCCTGAACATGCTCGCTGGCCTGTTGCGCCCAGACTCCGGCAGTGTGCGTCTGGGAGGGCAGGATCTCACCGAGTTCTCCGATACCGCATTGGCGCTGTTGCGGGCCACGAATATAGGGTACATCCCTCAGGGGCGTACTATCCTCGACAACTTCTCGGTTCTCGACAACATCTGCCTTCCCTACGATCTTGCTCATCAACGGCAACAGGGGAAAACCCTGGTTCAAGAGAAGGCGTACGACCTTCTCTCATTGGTGGGCATCTCGCACCTGTTGGACGAACGGCCACACAACCTCTCAGGTGGCGAGCAGCGGCGGGTGGCAATAGCACGTTCCCTCATCAACGAGCCAGACATTCTCATCGCCGATGAGCCGACGAGCGACCTCGATCCCACAACTACAAATGCGATTATGGATCTCTTTGAAAAGATACACCGGGAAGGCACTACTGTCATCATGGTCACGCATGATTGGGGGCTTACCCGCTATGCAACCGTAGGATTCACGATGCTCAAAGGCTTGCTCATCGAGGGAAATGCCTGATCACGAGAGGCCGTATCGAAAGTCCACAAAACCACAACCGGTTGGAGCCAGTAAAAGTTTTGGCCAGTAATGCTGGTGAAACCGCCAGACCCCTCGGCTCTTTGTGCTATTGTGACACGCATGAAGATTCAGCCCATACCCCTGCCACTGGCTGCTACCGCCACCAAATGATAATCGGCTTCCCGCCCATCGCTGGCCTCCGCCCGCGCGTGCTCGTCCTGGGCAGCATCCCCGGGGAGGCATCGCTCGCGAAGCAGCAGTATTACGGCCATCCGCGCAACGCCTTCTGGCCCCTCATGGAGCAACTGCTGGGCATCCC
>JAITOC010000026.1 GCA_031290175.1 Coriobacteriales bacterium
GCTACTCCCGTTTGCTTCAGGGTGCCGAAGTTCACGTCGTAGAGCCAACTCATATCGCGTCCATCGGCGTATTCGTCGTTGATGGCGATCATGGTGTCGTGGTCGGCTGCATCAAAGGACTCGAGCGCAAGCCGGAAGCCGCCGGGATTCTTGACGAGAAACAGCTCCGTCTCGATGCCGTTTACCTCGAAGGTCTCGCCGCGCCCAAAAGCACTCTCTATCTGGGAGAGCTGCTCCACGAGTTGTGCGTCATCGAGCCTGGCGTTTGCCACCGCATCGGCATCGAGCAGGATCGAGCGGACCAGCGCCAGCGCCGCCGCCGCATTGTAAGCGTTGTAGATGCCTTTGAGTTTGAGGCTGTTTTCGTACGTTGCTCCGTCGATGACAAAGGTTGCGCGGCTGCCGTCAAGCGTCTGCAAGATGACGGAGGGAGCCGTGCTGTCGCCGCCTGATTCCTGCGCCACCACGCCGCCGGAAGAACCCGGGGGCGGGGGTGGCTCCTTCTCCCTCTCCTTGTTTATAACGCCATCCATACACTCGGGATCCCAGCTTTCAAACTCGTCGGCATACAGGTCGTCATCCTGCGGAAACTGCGCTTTAAGCCCCGGCGCCAGACCGTACCATACGCGCTTGGCAGGCGCTGTGTCATCCGTGAGCCACGCAAGGCAGGCAAGGCGGCTGTCCTCGCGATTGATGACCACCGTGCCGGTCGTGTGCCGCGCAATGATTGCAAGGAGGTCCGCCGTATGGTCTATCTCCCCAAAACGATCAAGCTGATCACGCATGACATTGAGAAGCAAAGCGTTTTTTGGGGCTATCCGCCGGACGAAATGTACGGCATGAGCCTCGTCGAGCTCAAGCACCGCTATGTCGGCATCGAGTCTGCCCGAGAGCGTGATACGCGGCAAAAGTGAGGCGATAACCCCGCGCATAAAGTTCGAGCCGGTCGAGTTGGTGAACACCCGTATACCCTGTGCCTCAAGCAGCTCAGAGACGATCTTGGTCGTCGTCGTTTTGCCGTTGGTGCCGCTGATGACCACAACGCCACGGGGCAGCTTCCGGAGGATATCGACTGCAAAATCGGGTGCGATGCGCTCAACCACCAAACCAGGAAAGGCGGTTCCGCCCCCTTTGAGGCGAGCTGCGGCCTGAATCAGTTTTCCAAAGCCTATGACCAGTGGATTAGCCACGTCGGTTGCATCCTCATTTCTCCACGCTGGTGAGCCATCGTCCTGTTAGAATGGCTCTGCAATCATTGCTAATCATTGTAACGTAATGCCTCTGACGAAAGCGTGTAACGTGACCGACGTGACCGGAGGGTCGGGCTCGTCCAGCCCAAAACCGACGCGCAGCAGCAAACCCCGGCTCTGGACCGGGGGCTTTATCGGCATAACCATCGCCAATCTTCTCATTTTCAGCGGCTTTCACATGCTCACCTCAACACTCGCCCTCCATGTTGAGGGGCTTGGCGCCCCCGAAGCGCTCATCGGCTGGGTTACCGCTTCGACCACCCTTGCAGCTATCTTCGTGCGTCCGGTCATCGGCGCCGCACTCGATCTCTATGGGCGCAAGGGGCTTCTGCTCGTCGGCATTCTCGCCCTGGCGGCTTCGGTTGCGGCCGTACCCTTCTTCCCCTTTGTTTCAGCCGTGCTCGTCATGCGTACCTTGCAGGGCATCGGCTGGGGCATTGCGAACACAGCCGCTTCGACCGTGGCAGCCGACCTCATCCCCAAAGGACGTTTTGGAGAAGGCATCGGTTTCTTTGGACTCGCGAGCAGTGTTGCTATGACCATCGCTCCTGCCCTCTCGCTCACGCTTTTTGAGTCCTTTGGCATCGGGCTGCCGATGTGGGTTTCTGCAGGTGGGCTCTGCGCGGCCTTTGTCGTTGCGCTCTTTTTGCGCTATCAGCCCATCGCGCAGATCACAGCCCGGGAGAAGCCTGCGGTTGAAGCATCCGCGCAGGCATCGCGGCCCCTCCGATCACCGCTCCTGCAGCGGTTCTTTGAACGACGTGCCATCCTGCCTGCGGTCATGGGCTTCTTCGTCATGTGCTCCTACGGTGCAATAGTTACCTTTGTCGCCCTGTCGAGCCAGCATCGCGAGATTGGGAGCGCAGCGCTGTTCTTCGTGGTTATCGCCGTAACAATGCTGGTGTCACGCCCTGTCTTTGGAAAACTGACCGATACGCGCGGGCATCGTCTGCCCCTGCTCCTGGGGCTTTGCTTCATTATCGCCGGACTGATTGTCCTCGCGCTGGCTCAGTCGATGCTCGTGCTCCTCATCAGCGCTCCCATACTTGGCATCGGCTATGGCTCGGCAAATCCGGCGATGCAGACGATGGCGATAGCTTCAGCAGAGCCTTCACGTCGCGGTGTTGCAACCGCAACCTTCTTTGTCGGCTTTGACGGAGGCATTGGCATCGGTTCAGGGGTCGCGGGCGTACTCGTCCAGTTCCTCGGCTACAGCGGCATGTATGCCGCCTGTGTTGTGCTGCCCCTTATCACCGCAGCTATCTACTTCAGCTCACAAAGGCACACGCTGAGTAAAACGTCCTGAGCGTCACGTGTGTCACGGTGGGTGTCAGACAAATGGGGACGCGACTCCTGACGCACACGGCTTTTAACTCATCCGGTCGATGAAGAAGTCTGCCATTGAAAGGAGTAGATCCCGGGGCTTATTGCTTGGCAGGGCTCCGGAGAGCTCTGCTTTTGCATGGTTTATGAGCCCGATTGCATAGTCGTGGGCGAAGTCGATTGAGCCGGACTTCTGCATGAGTTCGACGGCGATGGAGAGCATGGTCGGCTGGCTTGTGTGTGAAGAGAGTATGGTCACCAATTCGTGCGATTGCTCGGAGTGCTGAATGGCATGTACCGCGATAAGTGTGCGCTTGCCCTCCGTGATGTCAGAACGAAAGTCCTTCTTGGTGGCAGCCTTCTTGCCAGTGAGGTTGAGGATGTCGTCCTGTATCTGAAAGGCAAGACCGGTGCCCATTCCAAAGGAGCGCAGCGTCTCGATGTGCTGCTCGCTGCCACCGCCGACGATGGCACCCACGGCAAGCGGCGTACCGCCCGAATAGTAGGCGGTCTTATGCGAGGCCATCATGAGGTAATCATCGATTGAAAGATCGAAGCGCCCATCGCGTGCCCAGCCGATGTCGAGTGCTTGTCCTTCAATGGTGCGTGCCGTCATAGCCACAAGCTCGTTGAGCACACGTATCTTCACGGAATCCTCAAGGAGTTCGTCCTCAAGAATCAGACCGGTGACCTGCGACAAAGCAAGGTCACCGGCATTGATTGCAAGGCCTTCCCCCTGTGTCAGGTGCATACAGGGCTCGCCGCGGCGCATCGTCGATTCGTCGGCGATATCGTCGTGGATAAGCGCTGCCGTGTGAAAATGCTCGATTGCCGCCGCTGCGTTGCGCGCGTGAACCGGATCGCCCCCCACCGCCTGACAGGCGAGTTCGCAGATGAGCGGGCGGTGACGCTTGCCTCCGTTGGCCGAGTAGGCTGCTAAAGGACCGTAGAGGTAGCGTGTCATGTCAGGGACAGACCCCTTCTTGAAGAAGTCTGCCACCAGTTTGTTCATACGCTTGGTGTTGCGGCTGAGATACTGTTCAAAGGTCATGGCACTATCTCAGGTTATAAAAGGCGTTCTTACCAGCATAGACACTCGCATCGCCTAACTCCTCCTCGATACGGATGAGCTGATTATACTTTGCGACACGATCAGTGCGCGCGGGGGCGCCCGTTTTGATCTGCCCCGCATTGACGGCTACCGCCAAATCGGCGAGGGTAACGTCCTCGGTCTCGCCCGAGCGATGGCTGACAACGCAGGCATAGCCTGCCTGTTTGGCCATCTGGATAGTCTCAAGCGTCTCGGTCAAGGTGCCAATCTGGTTGAGCTTGATGAGGATGGCGTTTGCCACGCCCTTCTCGATCCCCTGCGCCAGGCGGGCTGAGTTGGTGACGAAAAGGTCGTCCCCTACGAGCTGCACACGATTGCCGATGCGGTCGGTCAGGAGCTTCCAGCCGTCCCAGTCGTCTTCAGCCATGCCGTCTTCCAGCGAGATGACGGGGTACTTGGCGACGAGCTCCTCCCAGTAGTCCACCATCTGCGCACTCGTCAGCTCACGACCCTCACCCGCGAGAACGTAAAGACCGCGCTCTGCATCGTAGAACTCGGTCGCCGCCGGATCCATGGCAAAGAGTATATCCTCACCGAGCTTGAACCCGGCACGCGTGACGGCATCGGAGAGCAGGGCGAGCGGCTCTTCGTTTGTAGCGAGGTTGGGAGCAAAGCCGCCCTCATCGCCAACGGACGCAGACAAGCCACGCTCCTTGAGTACCGCTTTGAGTGTGTGGTAGATCTCAGCGCACCAGCGCACTGCCTCCTTGAAGTTCTCCGCCCCTACCGGCATGATCATAAACTCCTGAAAGTCCACGTTGTTATCAGCATGCACGCCGCCATTGAGCACGTTCATCATGGGCGTGGGCAACAGGCTCGCGTTCACACCGCCGATGTAGCTGTAGAGCGTAAGCTCGGTCGATTCAGCCGCGGCCTTGGCTACGGCGAGAGATGCCCCGAGAATGGCATTGGCGCCGAGCTTGGTCTTGTTGGGGGTTCCATCGAGTTCGATGAGCGCGGCGTCGATTGCGCGCTGGTCGGTGGCGTCCATGCCCGCAAGCTCATCGGCAATCTCGCCGTTGACGTTCTCAACTGCTGTTGCGACGCCCTTGCCAAAGAAGCGCTTTGGATCCTTGTCGCGCAGCTCACACGCCTCAAAGACGCCCGTCGAGGCCCCTGAGGGCACGGCGGCTCGCCCAAAGGAGGAGTCATCCAGCACAACCTCCACCTCAACGGTCGGGTTGCCCCGTGAATCGAGGATCTCACGGCCATAGACATCGATGATACTGCTCATCTTGAACCCTCCTCATTCTCTTTTGCCTTATCCCACAACTCCTCGAGTCCTTCAAACGGGTAGCTGGAGACATGCTGTCCTTCTTCATTTGCGTATTGTTCCATGATAGCCCAACGCCTCCTGAATTTGCGGCAGGTCGCACGAAGCGCACTCTCAGCGTCGATGCCTTCTTTGCGAGCGACATTGACAAGCGAGAACAAGATGTCGCCAAACTCCTCCTCGGCATGGGCTGTGCCCCGCTTTGCAGCGCGGTACTCCTCGAGTTCTGACTCGACCTGCGCCCAGACGCTCGCCACATCCGGCCACTCAAACCCGGCAGCCACCGCCTTGCGACTGATGTCCTGCGCCTGCATGAGCGCTGGCAGCGCGGAGGGTATCCCGTCGAGAAGCCCCGGCTGCTTTGTGGCGAGAAGCCCCGCCCTCTCCGCCTTGCGCTGACCCTCGACTATCTTGATCTGATCCCAGAGGTCGAGGACCTTATCGGGCGTGCTCGCCTCTTTGATCTGGGCAATCTGCTTCTCGCTCAGATGCGCTGCCGCAAAGGCCGCTTCATCGCCAAAGACGTGGGGATGGCGCCGGATCATCTTGTCGGAGATGTCCCCTATGACGTCGCTTAAGGTGAACTCCCCCGCCTCGCTTGCCATCTGGGACTGAAAGACCACCTGCAGGAGCACATCGCCCAGCTCTTCGCGCAGGTCGTCCGTGTTACCGCGCTCGATGGCATCAACCGCCTCGAAGGCTTCTTCCACCATATTGTGCGCTATTGACTCATGCGTCTGCTCGGCATCCCAGGGGCAGCCTCCGGGAGCCCGCAGGCGTGCGATGATCCCCTTAAAGCGTTCAAGGCGCTCTCCTGCCGATTCTGCATCTGGCGTTTCTGTTGCTTTTGCTGTTGCCGCCGACTCTGCCGTTGCCGAGGTCTCTGGCGACTCCGCCGCCACTGTTGCCGCCGACTCCGCCGTTGCCGCCGTCTCTTGTGAGATCAAGTGAGCTCCTTTGCACGATTGGACGATAATCCATAGTATACTGTTTGTCATGAGCAGCGCGATATTGAGTCCTGAAATCATCAAACAAAACAACCCGGGTCTTTCAGACTTTGGCGTTGGAACACTAATGGCGCTCTCAAGTCAGTGCCTGCGCTGTGCCAAGGTGCCAACAGAATGCGAGATATGCCTTGAGCTCTGCCCAAAGGATGCTTTGGCCGTCGGCACCACGGGGCGACCACATACCACAACTGATTGCATCAAATGCGGTGCCTGCGTGGGAGTCTGCCCGCTTAATGCACTGGCTGGCTCCTCCAAAACGGTGCAGTCGATCAATCGACTCGTGCTGACGGCGAGCCTGCGGGTCGAGCATCTTGCCATCACCTGTGAGCGCACCTCCGCACTCCTGCGCCTTGCAAAGCTGACGGAGCACCCCAAGAAAGCAGAACGGGCACTCAAGCTCATCGACGACGCGGCGGCAAGCGACCATCTCCTGAAGATTCCCTGCATCGGCATGCTGCCTGCCGAGCTCTGGTTCTCCTTTCTCAACGAGATAGGCGTCTCCAAGCTGGAGGAACTCTCGGTATTCCTGCCCTCGGGGCAATGCGCTACCTGCCCCGTGAATGCCAAAGACTCGATTGAGGATCAGTTCAGCACGGCGATAGGTCAGGCTGAAACCTGGACCGGACAAACGGTTGGCATCCTGACAACGTCCGAAGAATTGCCACAGACCCGGAAAGCGAATGTGCGCGCCTATCTCGTGGGCGACTTCGAGGTTGACCGGCGCGGTGCCTTCACGGGCTTTGTCAAGGAGCTGAAGCAGTCCTGGGAAGAGAACGCCCAGGTGGGCAACAAGGCACTTGCTGAGGTGCAACTGCAACGCGAACGCAAGGCAAGCTTTGAGCGCACCCGACTCTCCGCAGACATCAAGAATAAGATACGACCGGGCAAAACACCCATAATCACCCCCGTGCGCTACGCCTTCATGGAGGCGCTGGGGCGCAACGATGCGCATGCGGGCGAGATAGTGCTGCGTGTAAGCGATACCGACAACGAGCGCTGCACGCTCTGCGGCACCTGCGTTGACGCATGCCCGGTACACGCCCGGTGCATCCTTGATGCCGAAGGCAAGGCTCCAGCCACCGCCGAGGACAAACCGCTGAGCACCGCAGATGCCTCAGTCGCCACCAATCCACTCTATTGCGTGGCGTGCAGCGCCTGTCTCCAGGCCTGCCCAGAGGGTGCGTGTGGTTTTTCTGAGGTTGTAGCATCGGACTTCCTGTTTGAGGAGCTGCCGGAAGCGTAAGGGGGGAGGACACGGGAGCGATTTTCGGGCTCGGTGGTCTGTGCTCCATCACATTTAAACCAGACTGTGCACTATTCCAGATGTCGGGTTTCAGGGTATACTTCATTTTACCGGTTGTAGGGCAACCGGGTACGGCTTTACAAGGAGACACACTGTGGGAGGGACTCCTTTAATACAGGCGCAAAAAGATATGCGGTCACAACGCACTCAGACGTTTATGGTGGTTGTTATCGCAGTCTTATTTACCCTTGCTCTTGCCACAACGATTATCATCGCTCATCGCAACTACGATGAGCTTGAGGCAATCCTTGAGGAGAGCGTAAGCTCTGAACTCATCTCAAACTGTGTCGCTGCGAAGGAGATAGTTACCAGGCACATCGAGCTCTTCTACGCGATTAACAGCGAAGAAGACATATGGCGCAATTCTGAGGAGTGCAATCAGGTCATAGCAGAACTTCGTGCACTGAAAAACACTTCAAATGCCGCCTATATCTATGTCGTAAAAGAACTCAACGGAAAGTTCTACTTCGTTTTTGACACCGACGAAGAAGTTTCGACAAAACAAGACGACGACCCTGATAACGATATGTTTACCGAGTACACCCTCTCGCCAGTGCACGAACAGGCCTTCGCTGGGAAAAACTCCGCTGATCTCATGAGTGTCGAAGACGAATGGGGCTCCTTCAACACTGCCTCTATCCCCCTTGTCGAGAACGGCGAAGTCATCGGAATCGTCAGTATCGATATCAAGGACGACTATATCACGCGTGCTCAATCGACATCTCAAGCGGGCTCATTCGTCTTGACCGGGGTCATGATCGTATCGCTCGTCGCGCTTCTTGGTCTGCTCATCATGCTCAGCAGCCGTAATGTAAAGATGCACCAACACCTCTACACCTTAGCAAATCATGACGCAATAACCGGTCTGCCCAATCGACACTTCCTGTTCACCCATCTGGCTGAGAAGCAGCGTGAGACGTCGAAGAATCATGCACCCTTTGCCGCACTCTTCATTGATCTCGACAACTTTAAGCGCGTCAACGACACCGCAGGGCATGCGGCTGGAGACGAGTTGCTCCAAGGCATTGCGGAGTTCCTGCATCTTTCACAAAGGGAATACACGGGTGAAGGGATAGCTGAGACTTTGACCACACGTATCGGAGGCGACGAATTCTTGCAGCTTACTCCCAAAGTTGAGAACGAAGAGGACGCCACGGCTCTGGCTCAGAGCATGCTGAAAGGCTTTCGGGAGCAAGAAGGACTCAAGCGCTTTATTCAGGATCACGGAGTCGGTCTGAGTATCGGTATCGCTTTGTACCCCCTGCATGGAACCGACGCTGTTGAGCTTATCAAATACGCTGATATTGCAATGTACCACGCCAAGCACAGCGGCAAAAACAACTTTGCCATCTATAACGCCACAATGGGCGACGCTTTCGAGGGCGAGGAGCTCTCCGTGCGCTAGGCAAGTGTCAATGTAACTTTTGGGCACCTCTAAGAACCCATTGCACGCCAGCTTGCGGCCAATTTGCCCCAGCTCAAGGCTTTAAGCGAAGCGTGTCTTGACAGACCTTATTATACAACGACGAGTATCTCAATGAGCTTGAGGCTCAGCTTGCACGTCTGCACATCGAGACGCAGAGCCACGGTGTCGATGGCGCCTTATATCACGCGCAATTAATATCCGGGGTTCTCGCGCTGAATGCGCAGGAATGAGCATCGGGTGCGGAACTTCCTTGCAAGCCCACTGACCCTCTGAACAGAAGCAGTTCGAGATAAAAAGGTTTTTAAAAGTCTTTTAAAAGGTTGACAAAAAGAACTGTTGAGATAAGCTATCAAGGGCATCGAGCTTATCCCTGTGCTCCCTTATTTGAAAGAAGTGGATTGAATGCAAACGCTTAAGGTACCTACTGCCAGCATCTCTGACGTGAAGAAATCACCGAATAGGATATTTGAATGGGCGGCCTCTGCTCACAACGGTGTTTATATCTTTAACCGCGGTGAGGTAGCAGGTGTCATGCTGACACAGGAGCAATACGAGACGCTCAATGACACCATTGATGCACTTGAGGATGCCCTGCATGATGCTGAGGTGGCACGCCGTATAGGTCAAGGCTCTCTTACAACCTATCCCGATGAGGCCGTTCGTGGTTCAGCAAGCAGCAATATCACCATCGACGACAACGATGGGTGGGCCTAGTGGATGCTCGACATTACGAGCTCGAATGGACAAGCTACTCAAAAGACGATTATGAGAAACTTGATGGATCGCAGAAAATCGTCGTAGATAAAGCATTGGTACGGATCCGTGTCCATGGCATGCAAGCCGGGCAGCCGCTTGGCAAAGAACTCGTTGGCTGCAATAAGATAAAGCACCAGAAAATGAGCCTACGTGTAGTGTTCAGAGAATCCCCGAACGGTATCGAGATTATACAAATTGTAGCTATCGGAAAACGAGCTGATTCAAAGGTATATCGCGCCGCAAAGCATCGCTTGTAAAATAAGGGCACCTCTCATAAGGAGGACATCCTCTCCTTTGCCTCTACGACGGAGCGCGGCTGCGCAGGAGGGCGAGCAGCCAGAAGAGGCAGAAGGCGAGCACGTTGATGATGACCACCGTCGCGCCGGTCGGCGTTGAGCAGACGAAGGACACGACCACGCCGATGAAGAAGCATGCCAGCGAGATGAGCGCTGACGCGATAGTTACGCTCCTGAAGGTCTTGCACAGACGCATCGCGGTCAGCGGGGGGAAGATTATCAGACTTGAGATAAGCAGCGCGCCCATCATCCGCATACCAAGCACGATGGTCACGGCGGTGAGCAGCGCGATGAGCATGTTGTAGAAACCAGGGCGCACACCGGTTGCGCGGGCAAAGGTCTCGTCAAAGGTCACTGCAAAGAGTTTGTGGTAGCAGAAGACGAAGAGTACCAGCACGATGACTGCCAACACGACGCTCAGCCAGACGTCGCTTGCGTTCATGGTAAGGATGCTGCCAAAAAGGTAGTTGGTGACATCGGTGTTCATGCCCGTCGTAAGCGAGATGACAAGGACGCCGACGGCGAGCGCTGTGGTGGAGATGAGCGCGATGGCGGCGTCACCCTTGATGCGGCTGTTCTCGCTGATCCGAAGCAGGAGGAATGCCGCGAGCACCACGATGGGGAGCGAGACCGCAAGCGGGGCGGCATGCAGCGCCGTGGCAAGGGCAAGGGTTCCGAAGCCAACGTGCGAGAGACCGTCGCCGATCATGGAGTAACGTTTGAGCACAAGGCTCGTACCGAGCAGTGACGCACAGAGTGCCACGAGCAAGCCGACGATCAGCGCCCGGACCAGGAACCCATAGGAGAATATGCCCACTAGAACATCGAACATCTAGGCACCACCCAAAAAGTCGATGCCCACAGGAGATTGCAGATAATCCGCCGACGTGCCAAAAAAGACCTGCGTGTTCTGGAGGTGCAGGATATGGCTGGCATAGTGCACGGCTGAGCGGATATCGTGCGAGACCATGACGATGGTCACGCCCCGCTCCCGATTGATCTCGCTCACCACACGATACAGCTCCTGCGTCACGAGCGGGTCGAGTCCGGAGACGGGCTCGTCCAAAAGCAGAGCCTCGGACATCGCGGTGAGCGCCCGCGCGAGCAGAACCCGTTGCTGTTGCCCTCCTGAGAGCTCGCGATAACAGCAACGTTTGAGTTTTTCCATTCCGAGTAGTGCGAGTTGTTGCTCGGCAAGAGCCTTATCCGCCTGCGTATAAAAGGGCAAAAGTCCGCGTGAACCGAGCCTCCCTGAAACCACGACCTCGAAAACGCTCGCGGGAAAATCCTTCTGCACAGGTGTCAGCTGCGGCAGATAGCCAATCTCGGCAGGCTTGAGCCCCTCTCCCAGCTCAACGCTCCCCTCCTTTGGCGCCAGCAGCTTGAGAAGCCCCTTGATGAGGGTGCTCTTGCCCGAGCCGTTCTCGCCCACGATGCAGAGGTAGTCGCCGCGCTCAACCGTGAAGTCAAGACCGCTGACAACGACATGTCCCTCGTAGGCAAAGGACGCATTCTTGCAGGTAAACAGTGTCATATCAGTACAAGACCACCCGTGCTATGCGCCACGACCACGATCTTTTTAACGCCCTCGGTTGTGAGTCTGGCATGTGCGCCATCATTCTCCCTTCATGAAGCGCTTGGCAATGCGAGCGGCTGGTTTGCTCCAGAAACGTTCAAGCTCCCTTGTAACCGACTCAAGCTCGCGGGGAATGTCAATATTCTGTGGACAGTGTCGCACGCAAGCACCGCAGGCAGTGCATTGCGACGCAAACCCAGGTTTCGACGGAAAGGCACCCATGTAGGCGAGATAGAGCAGGCGATCGGGCTTGCTCCCCTTAATGCCGTCACCATTATAGTAACTGAAAGCCGTGGGTATCAACACCCCCTGCGGGCAGGGCAAACAGTATTCACAGCCGGTGCAGGGTACCCTGATGCCCTCAGCAATCACCGCCCGCGCCTCAGCTATGGCTCTTAACTCGTCTGCGGCCAGCGCGCCCGCCTGAGCCTCGGAAGCAAGCTGCAAGTTCGCGTTGAGCTGATCAATTGTACTCATACCAGAAAGCACCGTGAGCGCCTCGGGGTGGTTCCAAACCCAGCGCAACCCCCATTCTGCAGGCGTGCGCCCCGGCACCACCGCGTCAAAAACCTGCTGGGCTGCCGGTGGCACCTTTGCCAGCTTTCCGCCCCTGAGCGGCTCCATAACCATGACCGGCATTCCCTTATCCACCGCGTGCAGAAGCCCCGCCGTCCCCGCCTGCCGCTCGGTGTCGAGGTAATTGTACTGGATCATGCAGAAATCCCAGTCATAGTCATCGATAATACGTTTGAACTGCCCCGGACCCCCATGAAAGGAAAACCCGAAATTGCGAATTCTGCCCCGCTCCTTCTCGCGTTCAGCCCACTCAAGTAAGCCCATATCCACAAAGCGTCGATAGGCATCAAACGAGGTGAGCATGTGGAGAAGATAGTAGTCGATATATTCCGTCTGCAGGTGCTCAAGTGACTGCTGGAAGTATTTATCGAAGTCAGATGCCCGCTTGACGAGCGAAATGGGTAATTTTGTGGCGATATTGATTTGCGCGCGATGGGGCTTCAGCAGCTTGCCGACCAGCACCTCATTGCCCGGGTACATCCACGCGGTGTCAAAGTAGTTCACGCCCTGGTCGATGGCATGTTCAAGCAGGTTCCGGGCTGTCTCGGCGTCAAAACCGCCTCCCCTGCGCGGGAGCCGCATGCAACCAAAGGCCAGCTGCGAGAGGAGTTGGCCGTTTTTTCTGTTCTCACGATAGAGCACGCATGCCACCCTTTCTGCTTTGCTCCTTGAGTCTTGCGTGTGGTTTCTTGGGGGCTTAGAGCCGCCGCGTCTATGATAGCCTAACCTGCAGCGGTTGAGACATGACATCTAATGAACGGAATATGCTAAAATGCCCTCTGCACACCATGTGGGGATGTAGCTCAGCTGGGAGAGCAATACGTTCGCAACGTATAGGTCGTGGGTTCGAATCCCATCATCTCCACCAAAACATTCTTACTTAAACCCTCACCAAAAATTGTAGCAGGGTTTAGGGATTTAGGTTACACCCATTTGAGTTCTGCACATGCTGTACTATTATCGAACAAATGTTTGATAGAGAGGATAAGTACGGTAGCAAAGCAAAAGCAAGAAATCATCGAGGTACGAGGCATAGCGATAAACGTCATCCAGCACAACAAAGAGGACTATGTATCTCTCACCGACATGGCGCGTTACAAGAACATTGACGATCCGCGTCAAGTTGTATTCAACTGGATGAGCACGTATTATACCGTCGATTTCCTCGCTGTGTGGGAGCAGGTCAACAACCCAGGTTTTAACCGTGTGGGATTCCATACGGTTAGAAATGAGCCAGGTCGCTTGCTTATCTCAGTAAAGAAGTGGGTCGAAGCAACCAACGCAATCGGTATCTATGCGAAGTCGGGACGCTATGGCGGTGGCATCTTTGCACATAGAGACATTGCTTTTGAATTCGGCACTTGGCTTTCTGCTGAATTCAAGTACTACATGATTCTCGAATTTCAGCGACTCCAAAAAGAAGAGCAGCAGCGTCTTTCGCTTGGGTGGGACTTGCAGCGCACTCTCGCCAAAATCAACTACCGCATCCATTCTGACGCTATCAAAGAGCAAATCATCCCGCCGGAAGTCACCAAGAAGCAAGCCAATTTCATCTATGCGTTTGAGGCTGACTTACTCAACGTTGCTTTGTTTGGCAAGACCGCTGGGCAGTGGCGTAGCGAAAATCCTAGTGTTGACGGCAACGTCCGTGACCATGCCACTTTGGAACAGTTGGTGGTGCTGTCGAATCTGGAAAGCCTGAACGCCGTTTTCATTCGACAGGGCTTGCCGCAGAGCGAGCGGCTTGTCCAATTGAACCAGACCGCCATTACGCAGTTGACATCGCTATTGGGGAATGTGCATATCAAGAAACTGTCGGCGGGTGAATAGGATATGAATAGCGATGCGGCTTCCGCATCTCAACCCCAGCCCTTGTAAGCGTTGCCCGTACAGTCGACTCACATATCCCCATTTCCTGTCCGACCTGTTTCAACGATAGACCCGTTGCATATAGCCGCTTGGCTTCTTCAATCTGCTTGTCGTCCATCCGCTTGATGGTAACGTCAACGCCGTTTGACTTCAACACTTTACTCACAGTGGTTCTATTGCAATCGTATTTGTTAGCCAGTTGGTAAACCGTCATATGGTGTTCGGTGTAATCCGTTGTCATTCGAGCAATCTCTTCTGGCTCAAAATGGCGCTTTTGGCATTGCCTGATTTCTCTGACAACAGTCACTTCATCCGGTAGTTCGTTGTCGTATACACGCTCGGCTGTTGTGATGCTGGACATTTTGCCAGTTTCGATATTCGTGTTATTATTGATTGGGAGTTTACCTGCACTGTTGTCGTGTAAGCGATTAGCAGCTCGCCCAACACTGTTTAAGTCAGTGTTGGGCAATGCGACCAACTCCCTTAAATCTCCGTGGGATTCGAACCCACGACCTAATGCCCTGTTCCATGGGGTCTCTGTTGTTGGTACCGCTCACCCCGTGGGCTCAGGCGTTGCTTCGCAGCTTCGCCCCATGACATGCCACTGGCATGTACAATGGCCGCCCTGTCAAGATAACGAGTTGCCTTGTGTCGCTATAAAGCGAAATTGGTTACTGTATTATCCCGACATCGGGATAATACAGTAACACAGCGACATTTGGACGAACATATGTTTGCTTATCTCGAATAAATGTTCTATACTTGCATCTGCTTGTAGTTTGAAGCATTGATGCGCCGCTCATGGTGGTGGTTTCCCCATTGCTGCTTCAATTCAAACGAAGGGAGTTGTCATGGATTCCAAGGCACCACTCACAGAACGACAGCAGGGAATCCTCGATTTCCTACAGACCTTTACCGTCGAGAACGGCTATCCCCCCTCGGTGCGCCAGATAGGCGAGGCCGTGGGGCTTTCGTCTTCCTCAACAGTGCATTCACACCTGAACTCCCTTACGGAGAAGGGGTATATCCGTCGCAACATGTCCTCTGCGCGCGCACTAACTGTGGTGGACGACGCTAAGACGAAACGGCAGTCGTTTGGTCTATCCGAGCTGCCCTGTAACGTCGTGCAGCTGCCGGTTATCGGTCGCGTTGCTGCGGGCGAGCCTATATTCGCTGAACAGAATATCGAGGAGACCCTCACGCTGCCAACGCAGATTGTCGGTGACTCGAGTTCGTTCTTGCTCACGGTTAAGGGTGAATCGATGATCGAGGCGGGCATTCTCGACGGCGATTATATCGTGGTCAAAGAACAGCAGACCGCTCGCAATGGTGAGATCGTCGTTGCCCTGATAGATGATGAAGCAACGGTCAAAACCTACTACCGCGAAGCCGATCGTATCCGTCTGCAACCAGAGAACCAGACCATGGATCCGATCTATGTACGTGATGTCGTTATCCTCGGTAAAGTGATAGCATTACTACGTGCATTGTAGGCGTAATCGGGGAGGTACCGTGAAGCATTTCTTGGGAGAATTCAAGGCATTCGTTTCACAGGGCAACGTAATCGGCTTGGCTGTTGGTGTCATCATCGGCGCTGCCTTTGGGGCAATCATCAACTCACTGGTCGGCGACTTGGTTATGCCGCTTTTGGGTATCGTTACGGGTGGCGTTGATTTCAGCGGTCTTTCCATCGACTTCAAGGATGCGCATTTCACGTATGGCAACTTCATCCAGGCGGTCATCAACTTCCTGCTGATTGCCCTCGTTGTCTTTTTTCTTGTCAAGGCTGTTAACAAGATCATTCCTCTGAAGCTGGCCGACCCACCAGCCATGAAGAAGTGTCCGTATTGCAACTCAGATATAACTGAGGCAGCCGTGCGCTGCCCTTCCTGCACCACAGTCCTCGACCCGGAGGCACTTCCGCCTGAGTTGCGCTAAGGGGTCGAACGCGGAGCCGCCCGTAGGGATGTCATGAGCATCAACCTTGGCTTTCGACGGTTTTTTGGTCTCAGACCGCGTATTGCTTAAAACGTGAGAGCAGTGCAGCGGGGACGCGCAGGCTGAGCGTCGTGCCGTCCTCTGTGAAGCTCTCGCTGACGATAGAGCAGCGTTCGTGCGCGAGCTGCACCAAGGCTCCCTGGACAAAGGGTATCAGCACCGTGAGAGTCTTGCTTGTTGCGCTTGCTGCCTCATCAATGCGAGCGAGTAGTTCTGCGATTCCCTCTCCCGTCTGCGCTGAAACCGCAACCCCGTCAGGGAAGCAAAGTGCGAGCGTCTCCTGCTCATCTGCGTCGAGCAGATCCCTCTTGTTAAAGACGAGCAGCTGGGGGATTGCCTGGGCGCCTATCTGCTCAAGCACCTCAATAACCGCCTTCATCTGAGCGTCGCGTTGGGGCGCGCTGCTGTCAATGATATGGAGGATGAGGTCGGCATTCGCTATCTCGTCAAGCGTGGACTTGAAGGCCTCAACTAACGTATGGGGCAGTTTCTGGATAAAACCGACCGTGTCGGTCAGGGTCAGCTCGCGACCCTCAGGAAGCACGAGCTTGCGGGTTGTGGAGTCGAGGGTTGCAAACAACTTGTCGTAGGAGAGCACGTCTGCAGCGGTCAGGTTGTTCAGGAGACTTGACTTACCGGCATTTGTATAGCCTGCAAGCGCCACCTTGTAGATGCCCGAGTCGAGGCGCGCCTTGCGTTGGGTGCTCCGCTCCTCCTGCAGCTTTTTGAGTTCGCTGCGGATATGCCCGATGCGTTTGCGCACCATGCGGCGGTCAACTTCCAGCTGGCTCTCGCCCTCACCAAAGCGTGACCCCACGCCTCCACCCATACGGTTGGAGGCGAGATGTGCCCACATGCCCCGCAGGCGTGGCAAAAGGTATTCGTTTTGCGCCAGACGTACCTGCAAGCGCCCCTCGCGGCTCACGGCATGCAGGGCAAAGATGTCGAGGATAAGTGCGGTGCGGTCGATGATCTTCGCGTCTTTGATCTCCTTTTCGAGATTGGACTGCTGCGTGGGTGTGAGCTCGTCATCAAAGACCACAAGGTCCGCCTTGAGCGCTCGCACCGCTAGGGCGACCTCCTCAACCTTGCCCTTGCCGATAAAAGTGCGGGTGTTCGGTGCCTTGAGGCGCTGCGACACGAAGCCAACCACCTCTGCCCCTGCGGTAGAGGCAAGGCGCTCCAGCTCGGCAAGGGACTGCTCGAGCGGCCAGATGGTGTCGCCGCGCTCTATCCCGACGAGCAGTGCGCGTTCCTGTGGTTCTTCAGTTGTGTGCATCGGTTCGTGTACTATGGTAATCACCTGATTCATTGAGAAATGCTGCCCGGGGCACCTGGCACATGCAGTTGAATTCAGCCACGCGACCCCAGCCTGCCAGTCTACCACTAGTACGCCTGCGAGCGTACGAAGTATCCAGCGGAGGTGAGCTGAATAGATCGCGTGAATAGATCGCAGTTTCCTCAGAGCCTGCGGGCGCTTATGCACTCACGGTCACGGAAGGATCTCCCCCATGCCATCAACGACAGATCATCCGTCAAGAAGGCGCTGCATATCGACAAGCTGCCCTTCAAGCCCAAGTTTGCCAATCCAAATGTCCAAATATCCCCGATCAAGAATCTCTGCCTGAAGTTCGTAGATTCTTGCCACGTCGAACAGCTGCTTTTCGCTCCCGCCAGACTGTTTCGCCCAGAGAAGTTTCATCACTATGGTGTCCTCCGGGCTGGAGACCTTTACGCCCAGACCGAACAGTTCGACGGTCTGCCTGCGCGCAAACCTCGATTGATCGAACTCGGAGCCGGTCAGCATATATTCGATGGAGGTGTTCTCCAAGGCCTTTATCGAACGGATCAATAATTGTGATTGTGACATTTCAGGCGCCTTTCCAGATAGAGCTGCCTCAACTCGTCATCCGACCTGTCCGGGTATCTGTTCTTCAACCCTGCCCTGAAAGCGGAATCTGCCAGTTCGGAAAGCTCGAAAGCCTTCATGAGCCTGTCCTGCGGTGACATGGCTTTGAGGATCTGGTGGTACCTTTGCCTGTTCGGATATGTTTTCATACTGTTGAAGATGGTAGCATACCCGTGCCTTCAACCTTTGGGAGACGGCCAAGGATTGTCGGGGCTTCCCTGCTGGCGTTTTCCCGCAGCTGTCGAGCTTAATTCTTGTTATCTCACTCACATTCCCATGAGGGGCTGCAGGTACCGGAGATGAAAACGGTCAGGACTTCGTCCAGCGAATAGCTTGTCATATGCACCCTGCCGTGGCCGCATACCGATAGGTATGCCCCGGGCAGGCCAAAGGTTTTGACCCACGGTGCGGTTTCGCATATATCGTCCATATGCCAGACGGCCAGGAGGCTTGCTGCGTGAGCGGGCCAACGCAGCGAGTCAATTTGCAGAACAGATTCATCAAGTCCGCAGCCCAGATACTTACCCAAAGCCTCCTCGCGTGTCCAAAGTCGCGTGAACATGCAGATACGCTCGGCTCTATTCGGATAGCCTTCGAGATGAGTGCGCTCTGTAGCCGTCAGACACATCGCAGACAGGTCCTCATAGGGGTCAACGAGACCTTCGACATCAATGCCGACAAGATGCTGCGAAACCACGCAGCATGCGGCTTTGCGGCAATGCGACAAGCTGAAGTGCAGGCCAAAACCACCGGCAAAATCGGGCTTGTCGTTCACCCCCACAACGATTGGCACGATGTGTTGATATGTAAATGGCGCAACGGCAATATCGATGAGCGCACCTGCTGCCAGAGACGCCAAACGATCAATCGGTCGTCGTAAGCCTCTCGAGCGCTCTGCCCGAGCGGGCCGCACACAGCTGCTCAGGCGCGAGGCAAGAGAGGCGATGGTCTCGTCCGGCGCGTCCTCGTATCGGTCGAGCATGACATAGACTACGTTGACCGCCGACCAAAAGGCTGCGCGCTCCCCCTTGATTGGCGCTCCGGCACGGCTCATGCGAAAACCTCTTCTCGGTCTGTCGTGCATACCGCTCCTTGCAGGAGGCACATGTGGGCAAACAGTCCTCCGCGTTCGAGCAGCTCGGTGGGTGTGCCGTCCTCTACGACCCGCCCCTCGTCGAGCACCACGATATGGTCGGCGT